>NZ_JAIJYL010000003.1:0-293884 GCF_019753495.1 Klebsiella sp. TF21-TM
GTTTGATGCTCAAAGAATTAAACTTCGTAATGAATTACGTGTTCACTCTTGAGACTTGGTATTCATTTTTCGTCCGAGGACGTTAAGAATCCATGTCACTTTGAGTGCCCACACAGATTGTCTGATAAATTGTTAAAGAGCAGTTGCGACGCGCTTTAGCGCTCTGTCGCGAGGTGGCGTATATTACGCTTTCCTCTTTCAGAGTCAACCCGTTTTTCAGGATTTTTCTCTTCAACCGAACCGGCTGTTTGTGTGAAGTGATTCACATCCGCCGTGTCGATGGAGGCGCATTATAGGGAGCCCGCCGGGAATGACAAGCGGAAAAATACAATTTTATTTCAACCGCTCATCTTTTATACGCAACGCTTATTTTTGCTGCTTTTTAATCGCCGCCGGCAGCTCGGCCAGGCTATTTAGCACCCAATCCGCGGCTTTTTCCGCTTCTTCAGTAACAGGCTTACCGGTACGCACCAGCACTTTAGTACCGACATCAGCGGCCGCTGCAGCCTGCATATCTTCCAGTTTGTCCCCTACCATATAGGAAGCGGCCATATCGATATGCAGATAATCGCGGGCGGAGATCAGCATCCCCGGATGCGGTTTACGGCAATCACAGGTCTGACGGTACTCCTCAACCGCACCCTGCGGGTGATGCGGGCAATAATATATACCGTCCAGATCGACGCCACGGTCTGCCAGAGACCAGTCCATCCATTCGGTCAGCGTTTCAAACTGGGCTTCGGTAAATTTACCGCGAGCAATACCGGACTGGTTAGTGACCAGCACCAGCGCGTAGCCCATCTCTTTGAGCTCGCGCATTGCGTCAATGACGCCATCGATAAATTCAAAATTGTCGATTTCGTGGACGTAGCCATGATCGACATTAATGGTGCCGTCACGGTCGAGAAAAATTGCGGGTACTGACTTTGCCACCGGTTTGCTCCTGAAAAAGGCTAGTGCCGTTAGTATCGCATGTTTCCGCATGCAAGAAAGTGCTCATTATAAAGAGTCAGATTGATTTAGACGTCTGGATGCCTTAACATCCATTTCATTGCCAGGCATCGCCTGGATACGGCAGAAGAAAATGCCACGGCAAACGGCTAAACGATAATAAATAACTGATGATTAAACTTTCCAATATCACCAAAGTGTTCCAGCAGGGGAATCGCAGCATTCAGGCGCTGAACAATGTCAGCCTGCATGTCCCTGCCGGACAAATTTACGGCGTCATCGGTGCCTCAGGCGCCGGTAAAAGTACGCTGATTCGCTGCGTTAACCTGCTGGAGCGCCCGACCGAGGGCAGCGTACAGGTTGACGGTCAGGAACTGACTGCGCTGTCGGAAAAAGAGCTAACCCGCGCTCGCCGTCAGATTGGCATGATTTTCCAGCATTTTAACCTGCTGGCATCCCGCACCGTTTTCGGCAACGTGGCGTTACCCCTGGAGCTGGATAACACGCCACAGGCAGAAATCAAACGCCGTGTGACGGAGCTGCTGGATCTTGTCGGCCTGGGCGATAAGCACGACAGCTATCCGGCTAATCTCTCCGGCGGCCAGAAACAGCGTGTCGCCATTGCCCGCGCGCTGGCCAGTAACCCCAAGGTGCTGCTGTGCGATGAAGCCACCAGCGCCCTGGATCCGGCCACCACCCGTTCCATTCTCGAATTGCTGAAAGACATTAACCGTCGCCTGGGGCTGACCATCCTGCTGATCACCCACGAAATGGATGTGGTGAAACGCATCTGCGACTGCGTGGCGGTGATTAGCAACGGCCAGTTGATTGAACAGGACACGGTGAGCGAAGTCTTCTCCCATCCGAAGACGCCGCTGGCCCAGCAGTTTATTCAGTCGACGTTGCACCTGGATATTCCGGATGACTACCAGGCGCGCCTGAAACCTACCGCCACAGCGGATAGCGTACCGATGCTGCGCATGGAATTTACCGGCCACTCCGTCGATGCGCCGCTGCTTTCTGAAACCGCGCGTCGCTTCAACGTGAATAACAACATTATTAGCGCGCAGATGGATTATGCCGGCGGGGTGAAGTTCGGCATCATGCTGACCGAAATGCACGGTACACAGGAAGACACTCAGGCGGCTATCGCCTGGCTGCAGGAACATCATGTAAAAGTAGAGGTATTGGGTTATGTCTGAGGCAATGATGTGGCTGCTGTTGCGCGGCGTATGGGAAACGCTGGCAATGACCTTTGTCTCCGGCTTCTTCGGTTTTGTCCTTGGTCTGCCGGTGGGCGTGCTGCTGTACGTGACCCGTCCGGGGCAAATCGTCGCCAATGCTAAACTGTACCGGACGCTGTCGGCGCTGGTGAACATTTTCCGCTCCATCCCGTTCATTATCCTGCTGGTCTGGATGATCCCGTTTACCCGCGTGATCGTCGGCACCTCAATCGGCCTGCAGGCGGCGATCGTGCCGTTGACGGTGGGCGCCGCGCCGTTTATCGCTCGCATGGTGGAGAACGCCCTGCTGGAGATCCCGACCGGCCTTATCGAAGCCTCCCGGGCGATGGGCGCCACGCCGCTGCAGATCGTGCGTAAGGTTCTGCTGCCTGAAGCGCTGCCGGGTCTGGTCAACGCCGCCACCATCACCCTGATCACCCTGGTGGGCTATTCCGCCATGGGCGGCGCGGTGGGCGCTGGCGGTCTGGGGCAGATTGGTTATCAGTATGGCTATATCGGTTACAACGCCACCGTAATGAATACCGTACTGGTATTGCTGGTTATTCTGGTTTATTTAATTCAATTCTCTGGCGATCGCATCGTCCGGGCTGTGACTCATAAATAACGTTATTGGCAGACAACACTCATTCTTACAGGAAGGAAATAACATGGCCTTTAATTTCAAAACCTTTGCGGCAGTTGGTGCGTTAATCGGTTCTCTGGCGCTGGTGGGTTGCGGTCAGGATGAAAAAGATCCGAATCATATTAAAGTCGGCGTTATCGTCGGGGCGGAGCAGCAGGTCGCTGAAGTCGCGCAGAAAGTGGCAAAAGAGAAGTATGGCCTTGACGTTGAGCTGGTGACCTTCAACGATTACGTTCTGCCGAACGAAGCGCTGAGCAAAGGCGATATCGACGTCAACGCCTTCCAGCATAAACCGTATCTCGACCAGCAGATTAAAGACCGCGGCTACAAGCTGGTGGCTGTCGGCAACACCTTCGTCTACCCGATCGCGGGTTACTCGAAGAAAATCAAATCGCTGGACGAACTGCAGCCGGGCTCGCAGATCGCCGTCCCTAACGATCCGACCAACCTCGGTCGTTCTCTGCTGCTGCTGCAGCAGGTGGGCCTGATCAAACTGAAGGACGGCGTAGGCCTGCTGCCGACCTCGCTGGATATCGTCGAGAACCCGAAAAACCTGAAGATTGTTGAACTGGAAGCGCCGCAGCTGCCGCGTTCTCTTGACGACGCGCAGATTGCGCTGGCCGTTATCAACACCACTTACGCCAGCCAGATTGGCCTGACCCCGGCGAAAGACGGCATCTTTGTTGAAGGGAAAGAGTCGCCGTACGTGAACCTGATCGTGGCGCGTGAAGACAATAAAGATGCTGAGAATGTGAAAAAATTCGTTCAGGCTTACCAGAGCGATGAAGTTTACGAAGCAGCAAACAAGATCTTTAACGGCGGTGCAGTGAAAGGCTGGTAATCTTTTCTCACCGTAATATCATTCAGGACGGGCTTCACGCCCGTCTTGTCATTTATGCAAGCACCTGATTCAATAACGCCCTGTTTTTTATTCATTGAGGAAATACTATGCGTGCTTTACCGGTCTGTTTGTTAGCACTCATGTTAAGCGGTTGTTCCATGCTAAGCAGATCTCCCGTTGAACCTGTTCAAAGCACTGCAACTCCCCCGGTTAAATCGGAGCCGAGCAAACCACGCGCAACCCGTCCGGCGCCGGTACGTATTTATACCGATGCGTCAGAGCTGGTAGGTAAACCATTCCGCGATCTGGGGGAAGTGTCTGGCGAGTCCTGCCAGGCCTCGAATCAGGATTCTCCGCCGAATATCCCTACCGCCCGCAAGCGCCTGCAGATTAATGCCGCACGTATGAAAGCCAATGCTGTCCTGCTGCACCGCTGCGAAGTGACCAGCGGCACCCCAGGCTGCTACCGTCAGGCGGTTTGTCTGGGCTCGGCGCTTAACGTCTCGGCGCAATGAGTGCATTTCAGTTCGCGCAGATAGGCGTGATCCGCTCGCCGTATAAAGAGAAGTTTGCCGTACCTCGCCAGCCGGGTCTGGTCAAGCACGGCGGCGGAGAACTCCATCTGATCGCGCCCTACAACCAGGCCGACGCCGTGCGTGGTCTGGAAAGCTTCAGCCATCTGTGGATCCTGTTTGTGTTTCATCAGACCATGGAAGGCGGCTGGCGTCCGACGGTGCGCCCTCCCCGTCTCGGGGGCAACGCGCGTATGGGCGTCTTCGCCACCCGCTCCACCTTTCGCCCCAATCCCATTGGCATGTCTCTGGTTGAGCTGAAGGGCGTCCGCTGTCAGAAAGAGCAGGTGATACTGGAACTCGGCAGCCTCGATCTCGTCGACGGTACGCCGGTGGTCGACATCAAACCCTATCTGCCGTTTGCCGAAGCGCTACCCAACGCGCACGCCAGCTACGCGCAACAGGCGCCTCAGGCGGATCAGGTCGTCAGTTTTACCGCCGACGTCGAAACGCAGCTTTTGCATCTGGAGAAGCGTTATCCGCACCTGAAGGCGTTTATCCGAGAGGTGCTGGCGCAGGATCCGCGTCCGGCCTACCGTAAGGAGGAAGAGGCAGGCAAAAATTACGCCGTCTGGCTGCTGGATTTCAACGTCCGCTGGCGGGTGACTGCCTCCGGTTTTGAAGTCTTTGCCCTCGAAGCGCGCTAATTTTATTTTCCTCTCTTTTGGCATCTTTGCCACACTGGTAAACTAAACCACTTTTTTTGTTTCAGGCTGGGCAACCAGCCTGTTCCGCTCGTTTAACTGGAACCGTTACAACATGCGTACTAGCCAATATCTGCTCTCCACTCTGAAGGAGACACCTGCCGACGCCGAGGTAATCAGCCACCAGCTGATGCTGCGCGCCGGGATGATCCGCAAGCTGGCCTCCGGGTTATACACCTGGCTGCCGACCGGCGTGCGCGTCCTGAAAAAAGTCGAAAACATCGTGCGTGAAGAGATGAACAACGCCGGTGCGATCGAGGTGTTAATGCCGGTCGTTCAGCCATCTGAACTGTGGCAGGAGAGCGGTCGCTGGGAGCAGTACGGCCCGGAACTGCTGCGCATTGCCGATCGTGGCGATCGTCCGTTCGTCCTCGGTCCAACCCACGAAGAGGTCATCACCGATCTGATCCGCAACGAGCTGAACTCCTATAAGCAGCTGCCGCTGAACTTCTATCAGATCCAGACCAAATTCCGCGACGAAGTGCGCCCGCGTTTCGGCGTGATGCGCTCCCGCGAATTCCTGATGAAAGATGCGTACTCTTTCCATACTTCGCAGGAATCGCTGCAGGAAACCTACGATGCGATGTACGCCGCTTACAGCAAAATCTTCAGCCGTATGGGGCTGGATTTCCGTGCGGTACAGGCTGATACCGGCTCCATCGGCGGCAGCGCCTCTCATGAATTCCAGGTGCTGGCGCAGAGCGGCGAAGACGATGTGATCTTCTCCGACAGCTCCGACTACGCGGCAAACATCGAGTTTGCGGAAGCCGTTGCGCCGAAAACGCCGCGCGCGGACGCCACCCAGGAGTTGACCCTGGTCGACACGCCGAACGCCAAAACCATCGCCGAGCTGGTTGAGCAGTTCAACCTGCCGATCGAAAAAACCGTGAAAACCCTGCTGGTGAAAGCGGTTGAAGATAGCGCTTCCCCACTGGTTGCCCTGCTGGTGCGCGGCGATCACGAGCTGAACGAAGTGAAAGCGGAAAAACTGCCGCAGGTCGCCAGCCCGCTGACCTTCGCCACCGAAGAAGAGATCCGCGCCCTGGTGAAAGCCGGTCCGGGCTCCCTGGGTCCGGTGAACCTGCCGGTGCCGGTTATTATTGACCGTACTGTGGCGGTGATGAGCGATTTCGCCGCCGGCGCCAACATCGACGGCAAACACTACTTCGGCATCAACTGGGACCGCGATGTCGCCACGCCGGAAGTCGCTGACATCCGTAACGTCGTTGCCGGCGATCCGAGCCCGGACGGCAAAGGTACCCTGCTTATCAAGCGCGGTATCGAAGTGGGTCATATCTTCCAGCTGGGGACGAAGTACTCCGAGGCGATGAAAGCCGCGGTTCAGGGCGAAGATGGCCGCAACCAGATCCTGACCATGGGTTGCTATGGTATCGGGGTCACTCGCGTGGTGGCGGCGGCGATTGAGCAGAACTTTGACGATCGCGGTATTGTCTGGCCAGATGCGATTGCGCCGTTCCAGGTGGCGATCCTGCCGATGAACATGCATAAATCTTACCGTGTGCAGGAGCTGGCGGAGAAACTGTACGCCGAGCTGAGCGCCCAGGGTATTGAAGTGCTGATGGACGATCGTAAAGAGCGTCCGGGCGTGATGTTCGCCGATATGGAGCTGATCGGTATCCCGCACACCATCGTGCTGGGCGATCGTAACCTCGACAACGACGATATCGAATACAAGTATCGTCGCAACGGTGAGAAGCAGCTGATCAAGACCGGGGATATTGTGGAATATCTGGTTAAAGCGATAAAAGGCTAATTACACAGCTCAGGGCCCTGAACGGATGTCAGGGCCTTTTTTTTACAAGGACTGTACCCATGACTGCACCTCTCCTCAGCAGCGGGCTGCTTACCTCCGCCCTGCTCCTGCTTACCGCCTGCACTGTAGACGTCGGCCGCAGCGTCCCTTCCGCATCCGCTACCGATGGCCGCTCACCGCCATGGGCTGTCACCCTCCAGCGTCAAAGCTCGATTGCCGGCAGCGGACTGCGCGAAATCGCCGAAAGCGACCTTCGTTCCGGCGACCTGCTCTTCTCCTCCAGCCTTGGCGTCACTTCGCTTGGGATCCGCGCCTTCAGCGCCTCTTCCGTGAGCCACGTCGCGCTGTATCTCGGCGAGGGTCAAATTGCGGAAGCTACCGGCGCCGGCGTGCAGGTGATATCGCTACAGCAAGCGATGGCGCACAGCGATAAACTCTTTGCCCTCAGGGTGCCCGATCTGACGCCGGACCAGGCGATGGCGATGAGAAGTTTTGCCTGGCAGGTCAAAGACAGCGGGTATAACTATCGCGGCATTATTCAGTTTATCCCTTATATGGTCACCAAACCGCTCTGCTCGCTCAACCCTTTCTCGCGTAACTTTCGCCAGCAGTGCGTAAGCGGCCTGGCCAAAGCGCAACTGGACGATGGGGCCAGCCCCGACAAGAAAGCGTGGTTTTGCTCGGAGTTTGTCAGCGAAGCCTTTGTCAGAGCCGGGCATCCGCTGACCCTGGCGCAGGCGGCGTGGATCAGCCCTTCCGATCTGCTGCACATGCGGGAAGGAGATGTCGCCACCTTTAAACCCGAGACGCAGCTGCAGTATGTCGGGCATCTGAAACTGGGAGTTTATCTTCAGGCCGATAAACTGGTGGGGTTGAGCAAACCGAAGGCCGGTGCGGAGTAAAAGAACGATTTGCCCTTTACCCCCGTCATGAGGCTCATGCTTCGTGCGCTATGGTTGGTGGAAAAGGGGGGACGGTAAAACCACAATGACCCAATTCCGCTGGCCGGCTACCGCTGAGGCGTATCCCCTGCCCGTTTCCCGGGCAGGAGCCGGACAATCAGTGTCCGCAGTCCTTCCCAGGAATAAATTTGCCAGCCTGATCCGTCATCAGCGTTTTCATCATTTCGCCGGTATCCGGGTTCGCCTCGAGGGTAAAGTGCCCCTCCACCACCAGCAGCACCGGACGTGAATCATTGCCGCGGGCAGCGGCATAATCCTGCTCAAGCTGGGCATTATTCGCCACCGCGATGCGTTTACCGGTCGCGCAATCAGTAAAGGTTGCCGCATCGGCCATATAGAAGTACATACCACGCATCGCCATCGGGGTGGTCGGCAGGCTGGCCTTCACCGGCTCCAGGGTATAGTTGAGGGGAGACGGAATGGGACTCCCGTTGCGGTCGAGCATCTCCAGCTTGTCGCCCTTCGCGCGAAAGTACGATTTTTCGCCCTTGCTGTTGGTCAGTACCAGCTTATCCGCCGTACGCGCCCAGGTGCCGTAAGAGGCAAAGGAGGATGGTTCACGACGCGCGCCCTGGTAGTGCTCATTCATCACCCAGGTGCCGTCTTTTTCCAGGAACAGCGAGGTGTCGATGCCTTCGCAATCCGCGCAAGGCAGTACCCCGCGCCAGCTTTGCTGCATCGGCTTGAGCTCTTCCATCGCCGCCGGCTGGACCGTGTCAGTTTCGGCGCGATGGTTACAACCAAACAGTGCGAACAGCGAACAGGCCGCTATCACGGAGAATATGATTTTCTTCACTCTACTTTCCTTATGATCCATTCCACCCGTTCGCCGACGCCTTCACTGGCGAACTTTCCCACGCAGCGCCTTGACTGAGGACTTTTGCGCCTTGGAAGCAAGGCGTCGCTCTTTGGATGCCCGAGTCGGTCGCGTCTCCCGGCGACTTTTTTGCACTGCGGTCAATTCTTTGATAAGGGCCACCAGCCGGGCGATCGCCGCTTCGCGGTTCATCTCCTGACTGCGATATTCCTGAGCCTTAATGATAACCACACCGTCAGCAGAAATTAAGTGGTGGCTGGCGGCGAGCAGGCGCTCTTTGTAAAACGCCGGCAGGCTTGAGGCTTTAATATCGAAGCGCAGATGGATCGCGGTCGACGCTTTGTTCACGTGCTGGCCCCCGGCCCCCTGGGCGCGAATACCTTCCAGCGTGATCTCGTTATCGGCAATGGCCACGCTGCGGCTGATAGTAATCATGCCGGCCCTTGCCAGGCGGTAAGCTGAATTTCCAGATTATTCTGAGCGTCGGACAACCAGATGCTCCCCTCCTGCAAAGTGGCCTGCAGCGTCATCGTGCGGTCGGCAAAAGCGCTAAGCTGCGCCAGCTGGGCATCATCAAGATACCAGATAGTCAGCTTCGGGTATGCCGCAAGCTTGTTCTGATTCTGCTGCCACCAGATTTCAGCCGCCCGGCTGTTATAGGCAAACAACGCCACCGCCTGCGCCCGCGAGCAGGCTTTCTTGAGACGTTTCTCGTCCGGCAGCCCCAGCTCGATCCACAGATCAACCCCGAGATGATCGTTAAGCAGCCACAGCTCCGGCTCGTCGTCTGACGAGAGGCCGCGCGTAAACTGCAGCCGCTCATCGGCATATTTGATCCACGCCAGCAGGCGCAGCATCATGCGCTCCTGGGTTTCCGACGGGTGCTGCGCCAGCGTCAGGTTAGCATCCAGAAACTGGTTGCGATCCAGATCGGCTACATTCACCGCGGCTTTATATATCGTCGCTTTCAGCGCCATGAACAAACTCCTGAAAAAAATGGCGTACATTGTAGCGAAACTGGCGACAAAAGGCTGTCAGCAATCGCAGCAACCTGTTTCATCCTGCTGAAATTGCTTAAATGACTATGATATAGTTCCCTTGCTAAACAGAGTTTATCTTCGTAGGCTTAAACTTGCATCCCACGGTTGAGTCAGAACGCTGACAGGAGGGCATGTGGACCACTATTGTGAGTTAATACGCAAGCGGTATGCGGAAATAGCCAGCGGAGACTTAGGGTATATCCCGGATGCGCTGGGTTGCGTGTTGAAAGTATTGAATGAGATTGCGGCGGATGAGGCCCTTTCGGAGTCAGTCAGGGAAAAGGCCGCTTATGCGGCAGCAAACTTACTGGTGAGCGATTATGTCAATGAATGATACTTATCAACCCATTAACTGCGATGATTACGACAACCTGGAGCTGGCCTGCCAGCATCACCTGGTGCTGACGCTGGCGCTGAAGGATGGCGAACAGCTGCAGGCGAAGGCCAGCGATCTAATCTCGCGTAAAAATATCGAGTATCTTGTGGTCGAACTCGCCGGCAACGTCCGCGAGCTGCGCCTGGATAAAATCGCCAGCTTCAGTCACCCGGAAATCGGCACCGTGGTGGTGAGCGAATCCTGAATCAAAACGGGCTTAACCGCCCGTTTTCCTCCACGCCAGACTGACCCCTTCCCCGTCTTTGACTTCACCTTCGTTGGTCACAAACAGATCGTCCGCTGCGGCAATCGGCGTTTCGCCGTAAAACAGCAGCGGCGTGGTGTCTCGTCGCCACGGAGCAACGCCCAGCTCCTGCCAGATCTTCTTCAGCTTACGGCCGCCATGACGCCCGACGATATGCAGATGGCCGCTGGCGCGAAAGCGGACGGTGACTGGCTCATCCGCCGGGGGCGGGCGCAGCCTGCCGCCCGGCTGCAGCACCAGCTCACCAAGACCGTCCGCCAGCCGCAGCGGTTGGCGCCAGTCTGTCCAGCGCTGGACGCTGTCCGTCTGCCCGGGTACATATCTCACCCAGTACAAGCGCTGCTGAAAACGGCGGACGGTAAATTCCCCCAACCGCAGGCAGGGGCTGGCATCTTCCCGCGCCAGCGCCACCTCGTGCCAGAGGCGCTCAGGCACCTCGCGGGCCGGCATCGGCGCCTGCTGCCCGGCGAGCCAGCGACGCAGCAACGCCGCGCGGCGGGGAGAACTCATCGACGTCAGCGGCGCGATAGCCAGCGACCCGTCTTCGGCCACCAGCGACGCCAGCTCCGCCGCCAGCATCTCGTCCAGCAGCTGCTCCTGCTCGGCGCACAGGCTGGCGCTGCGGGCGACGGCCTCGCTAAAGTGCGGCCAGCGCTCGCGCAGCACCGGGATCACCCGCAGGCGCAGGAAGTTGCGGTCATAGGTATCGTCCTGATTACTCTCATCTTCAATCCACGACAGCTGGTGGGCGAGCGCCCACTGGCGCAGCGATTCCCGGGTTTCATTGAGGAGAGGACGCAGCAGTCGACTGCCGGCAAAGGGAGACGATGGCGCCATCGCCGACAGGCCGGTCGGACCGCTGCCGCGTTTTAACGCCAGCAGCAGCGTTTCACACTGATCGTCCTGGTGCTGAGCGGTCACTAACACTTCACCGGCGCGGAGCGTCTCCTGAAAGGCCTGATAGCGCACCGCGCGGGCATGGGCCTCGACGCCCAGCCCACCCCGGGCTAACGTCACGTGATGCACCACCAGCGGCACCCGCCACTGCTGGCAAATTTGCCGACAATGCGCCACCCAGTCGTCTGCGTGGGCGCTAAGGCCGTGGTGAACATGCACCGCCCGCAGCGTCAGAGAGGGATCCTGTTCCCGCAGCAGCACCAGCTGATGCAGAAGAACCGTCGAGTCCAGACCGCCGCTGAAGGCCACCAGCAGCTGGCGATGGGGATGAAGCGTATGCGCAATGTTAGCCGTCATAACCACAAACATACCGAGAAGTGATGGCCCGGCACGTTACCGGGCCAGGGTCGCGCTGGCAAGGTTTACTGCTGATATATTTCCAGCGGCAGGTCGTCCGGATCGCTAAAGAAGGTAAAGCGTTTACCGGTAAAGGGATCGACGCGAATCGCTTCGCACTCCACGCCATGCGCCGTCAGGTGCGCCACCGCAGCGTCGATATCATCCACGCTAAAGGCCAGATGACGCAGCCCGCAGGCTTCCGGACGACTGGGTCGGGCCGGCGGAAACGGGAACGAGAACAGCTCAATCACATACTCGCCGTTGAGCGCCAGATCGCCCTTCCAGGAGTCACGTTCGGCGCGATAAAACTCGCTTTGCAGCGTAAACCCCAGAATATCGCAATAGAACGCTTTACTGCGGGCGTAGTCAGTCGCAATGATGGCAATATGGTGAACCCGTTTCAAACCCAGCATGGTCAAACTCCTTCTGTTAAGCCAGCCACGTTACTCGTGCGCGCCGTTAACGCGCAAGCCTTTCGTCATTTTTTAAGACTCGTACCCGATACACGCCGTCCTCATCGCGCTTCGCGCCGTGAATATCGGTCTCAAACCCAGGGTAATGACGTCCTATTGAGCAGAGCATCAGCAGGAAGTCGAGCACCGCCCGGCTCTCCTCCGTGATCATCTCTCCCGGCATCAGCAGCGGTACGCCCGGCGGATAAGGGAGGATCATGTTGGCCGAAATCCGGCCCACCAGGTTCTCCAGTTCAATGGTTTCCACCTCACCCTTGATCTGGCGCTGCCAGGCATGATGCGGCGTCATTTTCATTTCCGGCAGGACGTCAAAGGCGCTGAGCATCAGCTGCGGCAGCTGGTGCTGGCGGATCAAGCGGTGGATCCCCTGTGCCAGATCCTGGATCCGCATGTTGCGGTAGAAGTCGGGATCTTCCGCGTACAGATCCGGCAACATATTTTTCACCCGCAGATTGAGATCGTAGGCGCGCTTAAATTCGGTCAGGCCGCGCAGCAGACCCATCGCCCGGGTTTTATCGATACCGATGCTAAAGAGGAACAGCAGGTTGTAGGGGCCCGTTTTCTCCACCACCACGCCCCGCTCGTCGAGGAACTTCGCCACCAGCGCCGCCGGGATCCCCTCTTCATCCATATTCCCCTGCTCGTCCATACCCGGCGTCAGAATGGTGACTTTCACCGGATCGAGGTACATATGATCCGCATCGGCATCTTTGAAACCGTGCCAGTCATCGCCCGGCGCCACCGGCCAGCACTCGGCTTTATCCACCGCTTCCGGCTGCCAGATATCAAAGAACCAGCCGTCCGACTCCTCGCGCAGTCGCTGCACCTCTTTGCGGAAATCCAGCGCCCGCTCAATGGAGCGCTGGATCAGGCGCTTACCGGAGTTACCGCGCAGCATCGCCGCCGCGGTCTCAATCGACGCGACGATGGGATAGCTCGGCGACGTAGAGGTATGCATCATAAAGGCTTCATTAAAGGTCTCTTCATCATAGTTGCCCTTAATGTGGATCAGCGAGGCCTGCGACAGCGCGGCCAGCATCTTATGCGTCGACTGCGTCTCGAAGATGACTTTTCCGGGGATCCGCTCACCGCTCATGCCGCTTTTCCCCTGATATATCGGATGGAAATGGGTATACGGCACCCAGGCGGAATCGAAATGGATCGACGGGACGTCGAGCGTCTCTTTAAGCCAGGTGGTGTTGTAGAGCAGCCCATCGTAGGTGGAGTTGGTGATCACCGCATGCACGGGCCACTGCGCCCCGCCCGTGTCGCGCACTTTCTGCTGAATACTGTCGCGGGTAAACTCGCGCCGGGGGATACCGCCGAGGATCCCTAACGCATTGCGGGTCGGCTTCAGCCACAGGGGAACCACATCGCTCATCATCAGCAGGTGGGCCAGCGATTTGTGACAGTTACGGTCAATCAGCAGGGTACTGCCGGCGGGCGCCGAGTACATACCGACAATTTTATTGGACGTCGAGGTACCGTTGGTCACCATATAGCTTTGCTCGGCGCCAAAGGTGCGAGCGATATACTCCTCCGCCTCCAGATGCGGGCCGGTATGATCCAGCAGGGAGCCCAGCTCGGTGACCGAAATCGAGACATCCGCCTTCAGCGTATTCCCGCCAAAGAAATCATAGAACAGGCAGCCCACCGGGCTTTTCTGATAGGCGCTACCGCCCATATGACCCGGCGTACAGAAGGTATATTTCCCCTCCTGCACATAGTTAAACAGCGCGCGGGTAAATGGCGGGGTGATATTGTCCAGGTACTCGCGGGTATACTGCCCGATGCGGGTGGCGATCTCTTCGGAGAGTCCCAGCGCATATTCGAAGAACCACAGCGTCATGCGCAGATCCTGACTGCTGACGTCCATCGTCGAGTGGGCGTTAATAAAGGCGTACAGAGGCAGATATTCATTGAGCTGGTTAATATCGCTGCACAGATCGACGCTGTACTCATCCCAGTCGAAGATCACGCCGCAGATGCGCGGGTTGTGCTCGATAAACTGCAGCAGGTCGGCGCTATTTTGCGGCCAGATGGTCTGAAAGCCCTGGCGCTGCAGCGCCGCCTCCAGTTCTTTGATCGGCTCGTCTTTGTGGTAGACGCCGTGAGGCCCCATGATGGCGATGATATTCACGCTTTCCTCCTGGTATTCACCTAAGTCCAGCATCATAGCAATCCCCTGGGCGCATCGCACATAAAAAAAGGGCCGGAAAATCCGGCCCTTAGTGTTTTGCGCTAGCGGAAAACTTAGGCGTAACCGTAGCTCATCAGACGTTGATAGCGGCGGTTCAGCAGCTCTTCTTCGCTGAGAAGATCGAGATCGGCCAGGTCCGCCAGCAGCTGCGCTTTCAGGCTTGCCGCCATCGCTTCCGGGTTGCGGTGGGCGCCGCCCAGCGGTTCCGGAACGATAGAATCGATCAGCTTCAGCTCTTTCAGACGCGGGGCGATAATGCCCATCGCTTCCGCAGCCAGCGGCGCTTTATCCGCGCTCTTCCACAGAATGGAGGCGCAGCCTTCCGGCGAAATCACCGAATAGGTGCTGTACTGCAGCATATTGACCTTGTCGCCCACGCCAATCGCCAGCGCGCCGCCGGAGCCGCCTTCGCCGATCACGGTGCAGATAACCGGCACGCTCAGACGCGACATCTCACGCAGGTTGCGGGCAATCGCTTCCGACTGGCCGCGCTCTTCCGCGCCGACGCCCGGGTAGGCGCCCGGGGTGTCGATAAAGGTGATGATCGGCATTTTAAACCGCTCAGCCATCTCCATCAGGCGCAACGCTTTGCGGTAGCCTTCCGGGGCCGGCATACCAAAGTTGCGACGAATTTTTTCTTTGGTCTCGCGACCTTTCTGGTGGCCGATGATCATCACCGGACGACCGTCAAGACGCGCGATACCGCCGACAATCGCTTTATCGTCAGCGAAGGCGCGGTCACCGGCCAGTTCGTCAAATTCGTCGAACGCCAGGCGGACATAATCCAGGGTGTAAGGACGGCGCGGGTGGCGCGCCAGTTGCGCAACCTGCCATGCACCGAGATCGGCGAAGATTTTGCGCGTCAGCTCTACGCTTTTCTCGCGTAGACGATGCACCTCTTCGTCGATGTTAATATCCAGTTTCTCATCCTGACGGCTTACCGCAGTCAGGGAATCGATTTTCGCTTCCAGCTCTGCAATCGGCTGTTCAAAATCTAGGAAATTCAGACTCATAGTATTCCTGTATTAGTCAAACTCCAGTTCCACCTGCTCCGAGCCGATAAGGCCACGCAGATCGTTGAGTAAACGATCGCTCGGAGAGACGCGCCATGTTGCGCCGAAACGCAACCGCGCGCGTGCATCCGCCCTCTGATAGTAGAGGTGCACTGGAATGGTTCCCGAACGGTGGGGTTCCAGAGACTGACGGAGTCGGTTTAAAAGCTGGTCATCAATTTGCCTGTCCGTCAGCGAGATAGCAAGCCCGCGAGCATATTTTTCCCGGGCTTCGTCAATGTCCATGACTTCACGGGCGGTCATTTTAAGCCCCCCGCTAAAGTCATCAAAGCTGACCTGTCCGCTGACGATAAGTATGCGGTCTTTTTCCAGCAACTGCTGATATTTATCCAGCGCGTCGGTGAATAACATCACTTCCAGCCGCCCGGAACGGTCATCCAGGGTACAGATGCCGATACGATTGCCGCGCTTGGTGACCATTACCCGCGCCGCAATCACCAGCCCCGCCGCCGTGGTCACTTTTCCACGATCGGTCGGATGCATGTCTTTGAGCCTCACGCCGCCGACGTAGCGCTCAATCTCTTTCAGATACTGGTTAATCGGGTGCCCGGTCAGGTACAGCCCCAGGGTCTCCCTTTCACCATCCAGCACCACCTGCTCAGGCCACGGCTGGCAGCTGGCGTAGGACTGTTCAATCTGCTCAGGCTCTTCCGCCAGCACGCCGAACATATCGGCCTGGCCGATGGCCTCGGCTTTGGCGTGCTGATCGGCGGCTTTCAGCGCATCGCCCAGTGAATTCATCAGCGCTGCGCGATGCGGACCGAGACGATCGAACGCCCCGGACATAATCAGTTTTTCCAGCACCCGACGGTTGAGCTTTTTAATATCGGTCCGCGCGCAGAGGTCGAACAGCTCGCGGAAATAACCGCCGTTGTTGCGCGCCTCAATGATCGCTTCGATCGGCCCTTCGCCGACGCCCTTGATGGCGCCGATACCGTAGACGATCTCGCCGTCGTCGTTGACGTGGAAATGGTACAGGCCGGAGTTAATATCCGGGGGCAAAATTTTCAGCCCCATACGCCAGCATTCGTCCACCAGGCCAACGACCTTTTCGGTGTTGTCCATATCGGCGGTCATTACCGCCGCCATAAACTCAGCCGGATAGTGCGCCTTAAGCCACAGCGTCTGGTAAGAAACCAGCGCGTATGCGGCGGAGTGCGATTTGTTAAACCCGTAACCGGCGAATTTCTCCACCAGGTCGAAGATTTTCATCGCCAGCTCGCCATCAACGCCGTTTTTCTTCGCCCCATCCTCAAAGATAGAACGCTGCTTGGCCATCTCCTCCGGCTTTTTCTTACCCATCGCACGACGCAGCATATCCGCGCCGCCGAGGGTATATCCGGACAGCACCTGGGCAATCTGCATGACCTGTTCCTGGTACAGGATGATGCCGTAGGTCGGCTCCAGCACCGGTTTCAGGCTTTCATGCTGCCACTGTACGTCCGGATACGAGATCTCTTCGCGGCCGTGCTTACGGTCGATAAAGTTATCTACCATCCCCGACTGCAGCGGGCCCGGGCGGAACAGGGCCACCAGCGCGATCATATCTTCGAAGCAGTCCGGCTGCAGGCGTTTAATCAGATCTTTCATGCCGCGCGATTCAAGCTGGAAGACCGCGGTGGTTTCCGAGCGCTGCAGCATGTCGAAGCTTTTCTTGTCATCCAGCGGGATGGCGGCGATATCCAGCGGCCCTTCGCCGTTCTTCTCACGGCGCTTGTTAATCATCTCCAGCGCCCAGTTAATGATAGTGAGCGTACGCAGACCGAGGAAGTCGAATTTCACCAGCCCGGCGTATTCCACGTCGTTCTTGTCAAACTGGGTAACCGGATGCAGCCCCTGCTCATCGCAGTACAGCGGGGCGAAGTCGGTGATTTTGGTCGGCGCGATAACCACGCCGCCCGCATGCTTACCGGCGTTTCGCGTCACCCCTTCCAGCTTACGCGCCATGTCGATCAGCGCTTTCACTTCTTCGTCCGCCTCGTAGATCTCCGGCAGCTGCGGCTCGGCCTCAAAGGCTTTCGCCAGCGTCATGCCCGGATCGGGCGGCACCAGCTTGGAGATGCGGTCGACAAAGCC
This sequence comes from Klebsiella sp. TF21-TM, assembly GCF_019753495.1. Lineage (NCBI taxonomy): Bacteria > Pseudomonadati > Pseudomonadota > Gammaproteobacteria > Enterobacterales > Enterobacteriaceae > Klebsiella > Klebsiella sp. TF21-TM. Next base: position 17,287 of record NZ_JAIJYL010000003.1, read on the forward strand.
GTACGGGTGACCCAGCACGCGGCCCACGTCGCGGATGACCGCCTTCGCCGCCATGGTACCGAAGGTGATGATCTGCGATACCGCGTCGCGGCCATACATATCCGCCACGTGCTCGATAACCTGGTCGCGTTTCTCCATGCAGAAGTCGACGTCGAAGTCGGGCATCGAAACACGTTCCGGGTTGAGGAAACGTTCGAACAGCAGGTCGAATTCCAGCGGGTCAAGATCGGTGATCTTCAGCGCGTAGGCCACCAGCGAGCCGGCGCCGGAACCGCGGCCCGGGCCGACCGGCACGCCGTTATCCTTCGACCACTGGATAAACTCCATCACGATCAGGAAGTAGCCGGGGAAGCCCATCTGGTTGATCACCTGCAGCTCGATATCCAGACGCTCGTCGTATTCCGGCCGGCGCTTCGCGCGCACTTCCGGATCCGGGAAGAGGAATTCCAGCCGCTCTTCCAGACCCTCTTTCGATTTCATCACCAGGAAATCTTCCGTGGTCATATCGCCGGTCGGGAACTGCGGCAGGAAATATTCGCCAAGCCGCACGGTGACGTTGCAGCGTTTGGCGATCTCGACGCTGTTTGCCAGCGCTTCCGGAATATCGGCGAACAGCTCGCACATCTCCTCCTCGCTGCGCATATATTGCTGTGGCGAGTAGTTGCGCGGCCGTTTCGGGTCGTCGAGGGTGAAGCCGTCGTGAATTGCGACGCGGATTTCATGGGCGTCAAAGTCGCCAGTGTCGAGGAAGCGGACATCGTTAGTCGCCACCACCGGCAGACCACGCGCTTCCGCCAGCGCCACGGCGGCATGGAGATAACTCTCTTCATCCTGACGACCGGTGCGGATCAGCTCCAGAAAATAGCGATCCGGGAAATGCTCTTCATAGAAGGAGACGCACTGCTCAACCAGCGGCATGTTGCCGCGGATCAGGCTGACGCCGACGTCGCCTTTACGGCCGCCGGAGAGCAGAATCAGCCCTTCCTGATGTTCCACCAGCCAGTCGCGATCGATCCACGGCCCCAGGGCGCCGTAGCCGCGCTGATAGGCGCGGGAAATCAGCAGAGTCAGGTTCTGGTAGCCGGTGTTGTTCGCCGCCAGCACGGTCAGCTCGGTAAATTCGTCGCCGAGCAGGTCGCACTGCACGTGGAAATCGGCGCCGACAATCGGCTTAATCCCCGCGCCGTGTCCCGTCCCGTAGAACTTCACCAGCCCGCAGAGGTTGGTGAAATCGGTGATCGCCAGCGCTGGCATGCCAAGCGAGGCCGCCTTCTTGACCAGCGGCCCGGTCTTTGCCAGCCCATCGATCATGGAATAGTCGCTGTGCACCCGCAGGTGTACGAAACGTGGTTCAGCCATCTTTAGATCCCGGTGACTTAGTTGGACGCCAGGCCCAGGGCACGCTTCACCGGGCCGAAACTGCGCCGGTGATGCTCTGTTGCGCCGTGTTCCTGCAGCTTCTGCAGGTGTACAGCGGTGGGATAGCCTTTATGCTGGGCAAATCCGTAGTGGGGAAATGCGAGGTCCAGCGTGGCCATTTCGGCGTCACGAGTGACTTTTGCCAGAATAGACGCTGCGCTGATTTCTGCCACCCGGCTGTCGCCTTTCACCACCGCCAGGGAGGGCATCGGTAGCGACGGACAGCGGTTGCCATCGATCAGAACAAACTCGGGCACAATGCTCAGGCCGGCGACGGCGCGCTGCATCGCCAGCATAGTGGCATGCAGGATATTCAGCTCATCGATTTCATGGGGCTCGGCGCGCCCAAGGCTCCAGCACAGCGCTTTCTCTTTAATCTCATCGAAGAGCGCCAGTCGACGCTTCTCGCTGAGCTTTTTGGAATCATTCAGACCCACAATCGGCTTCGCCGGATCGAGGATCACCGCCGCGGTCACCACCGCGCCAACCAGGGGGCCACGCCCGACCTCATCGACGCCGGCAACCAGATGGGTATGCGGATAGACGAACTCCATCATTGTTTTGCTAACTCCAGTACGGCGTCCGCCGCCTGCTCATCGGCGTTGCAGCGGATCTGCTGATGCAGCGCGCGGAATGTCTCATGCATCTCATGGCTGGTTTTGCCATCGGCCAGCAGCGGCTGCAGGGCGGCAGCCAGCGCCTGCGGCTCGCACTCATCCTGCAGCAGCTCTTTAACCAGCTCGCGCCCGGCCAGCAGGTTCGGCAACGAGACGTAGTCGGTTTTAACCAACCGCTTCGCCAGCCAGAAGGTGAACGGCTTCATGCGATAGCCAACCACCATCGGGCATTTCGCCAGCATACACTCCAGCGCCGCCGTCCCGGAGGCCAGCAGCGCGGCGTCGCTGGCGATCATCGCATCGCGCGCCTGGCCGTCCAGCATATGCACGATCATATCCGGCGCCGTCTCAGCTTTAATTCGCTCAAACTGCTCCCGCCGTTTAGCATTAACCAGCGGCACCACCACCTGCAGATCGGGATAGGTAGCCCGCAGAAGCTGCGCGGTTTTCAGAAAGTCCGCACTGAGCATTTCGACTTCCGCGCCGCGGCTACCGGGCAACAGCGCCAGGCAACGCACGTCGTGCGGGATCCCTAACCGGTCGCGCGCGGCGCCTTTGTCAGGATCCAGCGGCATCGCATCCGCCATGGTATGGCCGATAAAGCGGCAGGGAACGTTAAATTTGTCATAAAACGCTTTTTCGAAAGGCAGAAAGGCCAGCACCAGATCGGTTGATCTGCCGATTTTGAAAACGCGTTTTTGTCGCCAGGCCCAAACCGATGGGCTGACGTAGTGAATGGTTTTGATGCCCTGCTTTTTCAGATTCCCTTCGAGGGTAATATTGAAGTCAGGGGCGTCGATACCGACGAAAACATCGGGACGCAGCTCGCCGAAGCGGCGGGTCAAATCGGCGCGAATATGGAGTAAGCGACGCAGGCGACCGAGCACTTCAACAATACCCATCACCGCCAGCTCTTCCATTTCGTACCAGGCTTCACACCCTTCCGCCTGCATCAGCGGTCCCGCCACGCCGACAAAGCGCGCATTCGGGATGCGTGCTTTGAGGGCGCGGATGAGGCCAGCGCCAAGAATATCGCCGGAGGTTTCTCCGGCGACCAGGGCAATCGTCAGGGGACGCTGTTCAGCCATTAACGAATCAAGCCGCGGGTAGAGCGGGCGAAGAAATCGACAAACGGCTGAACTTCAGGATGCTGAGTCGCCAGTTCGGCGATCTCCGGCTTGGCTTCTTCCAGCGTCTTGCCGCTGCGGTACAGCAGTTTATACGCGTTGCGGATCGCGGTAATCGCTTCCCGGCTGAAGCCGCGGCGTTTCAGGCCTTCGATGTTGACGCCGAACGGCGTCGCATGGTTGCCCTGGGCAATCACGAACGGCGGAACGTCCTGCGCTACGCCGGAGCAGCCGCCAACCATAACGTGTGAGCCAATGACGCAGAACTGGTGCACCGCAGTCATGCCGCCGATAATGACATAATCATCCAGCGAAACATGGCCCGCGAGCGTCGCGTTATTGGCCAGGATGCAGCGATCGCCAAGCGTACAATCGTGCGCCACGTGGGCGTTGATCATCAGCAGGTTATCGTTGCCCACCTTTGTTAATCCACCGCCCTGTACTGTGCCGCGATGAATGGTGACGCTTTCGCGAATGCGGTTGCGATCGCCAATTTCCACCCGGGTTGGTTCGCCAGCATATTTCAGATCCTGGTTAACTTCGCCGATGGAAGCGAACTGATAGATCTCGTTGTCACGGCCGATTTTGGTGTGGCCGTTAACGACAACGTGAGACTTCAGTACGGTGCCTTCGCCGATTTCGACGTTGGCGCCAACAATACAAAACGGACCAATGTGGACGTTAGCGCCAATCACGGCGCCTTCTTCAACAATGGCGGTAGGATGAACAAAAGCGGTTTTATCAATCACGTATCAGGCCTCCCGGCTACGCGCACACATCATCGTCGCTTCGCAAACCACTTTACCGTCAACCAGCGCAACGCCTTTAAAACGGGTCAGGCCGCGGCGGGTTTTCTCGAAAGTGACTTCCATAATCATCTGATCGCCTGGTACTACCGGGCGTTTGAAACGTGCTTCATCGATACCCGCGAAGTAATACAGCTCGCCTGGTTCCAGTTTTCCAACGCTTTTGAATGCCAGAATCCCGGTGGCCTGCGCCATTGCTTCCAGAATCAGGACGCCCGGCAAAATCGGCTTACCAGGGAAATGCCCCTGGAAAAACGGCTCGTTTACAGAAACATTTTTTACTGCGCGCAGAAAACGACCTTCTTCAAAATCCAGCACGCGGTCTACCAGCAGGAACGGGTAACGGTGAGGCAGAAGTTCCAGAATCTCTTCAATGTGCAGAGTATGAGTGTCAGTAGTCAAAATACTCTTCCTGTCTAAATGTACTAAAAGGCAATAATAACACGGCCTGCGGCAATCTTTTAGCGAATGCAACAGGCCGGAAATGTCATGTGACCAAATGATGAATTAGTCTTGTTGATTAACCTTGCGCTCAATCGCTTTCAGGCGCTTGCTCATCTCGTCAATATTCATCACCAGCGCAGCGGTTTTACGCCACGCCTTGTTCGGCTGCAGCGGAATACCGGAGGAGTATACGCCAGGTTCGCTGATAGGACGCATCACCATCCCCATCCCCGTGACGGTGACCTTATCGCAGATTTCCATATGGCCGTTAATCACGCTGGCGCCGCCAATCATGCAGTAGCGGCCGATTTTCAGGCTGCCTGCCATGATGACACCGCCGGCAACCGCGGTATTGTCGCCAATCACCACGTTATGCGCAATCTGGCACTGGTTATCAATGATAACCCCGTTGCCAATCACGGTATCGTCCAGCGCGCCGCGGTCAATTGTGGTGCAGGCGCCGATCTCCACGCGATCGCCAATAATGACGCGACCCAGCTGCGGGATCTTCACCCAGTTGCCGCGATCGTTGGCGTAGCCGAAGCCATCCGCGCCGATCACCGTGCTGGACTGGATCAGGCAATTCTCGCCGATCTCAATCTCATGGTAAACGGTCACATTGGCCCACAAACGCGAGCCGGCGCCTATTTTCGTATTTTTCCCAACGAAGCAGCCTGCGCCGATGACCACGTTATCGCCCAGCTCTACCCCGGATTCGATAACGGCGTTGGCGCCGATGGCAACGTTGCTACCCAGCTTCGCCGTCGGATCGATAACCGCGCTCGGCGCGATATCCTGTGCCGGCTGCGGCGTGGTATCCAGAATTTGAGCCATGCGCGCGTAGGTCAGGTAGGGATTACGCACTACCAGCGCGGCGCTATGGGCAAAAGGCAAATCATCCTGCGTCATCACAACGGCAGAAGCCTGGCAAGCGGCCAGGTGTTCACGGTACTTAGGGTTGACCATGAAAGTGATTTGGCCCGTTTTCGCGCTCTGCATGGACGCAACGCCGGTGATGACGATATCGCCATCACCGTGTAATTCTGCATCCAACTGCTGCGCAAGATCAGCCAGTCGAATTGAAGGCATTACTTATTTAACCTGTTTCAGCACATCAGCGGTGATGTCTTTTACATCGCTGCTGTTGTATGCAACGGCATTCGCGTCAACCACCAGATCGATGCTCTGATCTTTCGCTACGCTCTGTACGGCAGTCTGGATACGGGTCACCAGTTTGCCACGCTCTTCGTTGGAACGACGAGCGCGATCCTGTTCAAACGCCTGCGCTTTCTGGGAGAAGGTCTGGCGCTGAGCCATCACGTCTTTTTCCAGTTTGGTACGATCGGCGCCCGGCTTCATGGACTGCAGACGCTGCATTTTAGACTGCAGGTCGCCTTCCATACGCTGCAGTTCGCTAGCGCGGCCTTTGAACTCGTTTTCCAGCGTGTTGGAAACGCCAGTTTTCTGGGCAACCTGTTGGAACAGGCTGTTCATGTTCACCAGGGCAATTTTATCTGCCGCCTGAGCGGAAGTTACCATTGCCAAACCCAGACCTGCAGCTAATAACCACTTTTTCACAATAAACTCCTTACCATCCCATGAGTACCCAGGGGTACCGTTATTTGCGTGGCGAGGCGATAAACGCGTTATCGCCTACGGTCAGCGCTATACTGCACTTGCATTCCATTGCCGCCAACAATTACCAGGTTTTACCAATGTTAAACTGGAACTGTTCGGCTTTGTCTCCATCGTACTTTTTGAACGGTTGGGCGTAGGAGAAGACCAACGGCCCCAACGGCGACATCCACTGCACGGCAATACCCGCAGACATACGGATGTTGCTCGGATCGCTGTAATCCGGATAACCGCCATACGCGCTCGAATCCCAGTGAGTATCCCATACGGTACCCATATCCCAGAAGAAGGAAGTCCGGACCGAGTTCGCATATTTGTCACTAATGAACGGCGTCGGGGTAATCAGCTCCAGGCTGGCCACCGCCATCGCGTTACCGCCCACCGCATCATCGGATTTACACGGTGCGGATTCGGTGCTCTTACATTCATTATCGTAGCTGTCATCATCGTCATGACGGCTGCTTGCCGGGAAATACACTGCCTTCGGACCAATGGTGTTCGACTGGAAGCCACGCACGGTGCTGGAGCCACCGGCATAGAAGTTCTCATAGAACGGCATCTCTTTGCCGCCGATACCATCGCCATAGCCAAAGCGGGTACGACCCAGCACCACCCATTCATGATCGTTGTCGATCGGCACATAGGTGGCGGTATCCAACGTCGCTTTGTAGTATTCGTTGTCCGAACCCGGAATGGTCACTTTACCGTTCAGGTTGACGCGCGAACCTTCCGTTGGGAAGAAGCCGCGGTCAAGCTTGTTATAGGTCCAACCGTAGTTGAAGGTGAAGTCATTCGCACTGAACGAGTTCCGGTCGTTAGTGTTGTCCGGATACTGGCCCATCGAGTTCAGGTAACGCCACATCGCCACCTGCGGCTGCATATTGGACAGGGAGTTATGCACATACCCGACGCCGGCGCGCAGCGTGTTGTATTCGTTGACCGGGAAGCCCAGCGTGATGTCTGTACCATAGCTTTTGTTGGTATAGTCAGACAGATCCGCATCGTTCGCATCAAAGTCATTATAGAAGACACGGCCGCCGAGGCTCACACCGTCTACGGTGAAGTACGGGTTGGTCACCGACAGCTCGGTATAGGTTTGGTAGTCGTTTTTGGTGCCGTTGATCCCGACAGCATAGCCAGTACCTAACCAGTTATCCTGCTGAACGCCCGCCTGGAAGCTGACGCCGCTCTCGGTACCGTAACCGATACCGAAGTTGAAGCTACCGGTGTTACGCTCTTTCACCTTGTAGACTACATCGACCTGGTCCGGGCTGCCCGGGACGCGCTGGGTATCGGTATCGACCGTTTCGAAGAAGCCTAAACGGTTGAGACGGTCTTTACCCTGATCGACGAGGTCGCTGCCCAGCCACGCGCCTTCCATCTGGCGCATTTCGCGGCGCAGAACGGCATCTTTGGAGGTGTCGTTGCCTTCGAAGCGAATTTTACGCACGTAATAGCGGTTGCCCGCATCGACGTTGACGTGCAGCTTAACGGTTTTATCGCTGTCGTTGATCTCCGGCTGCGACTGCACGCGCGGGTAGGCGTAACCATAACGACCCAACAGTTTCTTGATGTCGTTTTCCATCTTGGTCACTTTCGCGCCGTTATACAGTTCACCCGGCTCGACTTTGGTCAGCGCTTCGATTTCCGCGGAATGGCCGGCGAGGTTGCCCGTCACCTGCACCCCGGAAAACTTGTACTGATCGCCTTCAGTGATGTTGACGGTGATGTAGATCCCTTTCTTATCCGGCGTCAGGCTGACCTGGGTAGAATCGATGTTGAAACGGGCATAGCCGCGATCCAGGTAGTAGCTGCGCAGGGTTTCAAGGTCGCCCGCCAGCTTCTGCTTCTGGTATTTACGGTCGCCGACCACGTTCCACCACGGTACTTCATCGCGCAGCTGGAAGTGAGAGATCAGCTCATCAGTCGAAAACGCATGGTTGCCGACGATGTTGATCTGCTGAATTTTAGCGGAGACGCCTTCCTGGAAGACCAGTTTCAGGTCGACACGGTTTCGCGGCAGCGGAGTAACCACCGCTTTGACGCTGGCGCTGTATTTACCGACGCTGTAGTAGAAATCCTCGAGACCCTTCTCGATGTCCGCGATGGTCGTGCGGTCAAGCGACTCACCCACCCGAACACCAGAGGCCTCAAGGTTCTGCTTGAGCATGTCATCTTTCACCGACTTGTTGCCGGAGAAAGTGATGCTGGCGATCGTCGGACGCTCTTTCACCTGCACCAGCAGGGTATCACCATCGCGCAGGACGCGGACGTCCTCGAAGTTGCCAGTGGCAAACAGCGCGCGAATAGTGTTACTGATATCATCGTCGGTCACCGTATCGCCAGGACGCACTGGCATACTGAGGAGGGCCGCACCAACAGCGACACGCTGCAAGCCTTCGAAATGAATGTCCTTCACCACGAACCCTTCAGCACCGTATACAGTCGCGCTGCTAAACAGCAGCGACGCTATGAGCAACTTTTTCATCGCCATCGTTATTATGCGTTCTTCCTAACAAACTCTCTTATAACCGAGAGAAATCATTGAAAAGTGCAAGCCCCATTAACAGCACCAGCAGTATTGAGCCAATGCGATAACTAAAGTCTTGAACTCGCTCGGATACCGGCCCGCCCTTCAGCTTTTCAATCGCCAAAAACAGCAGATGTCCCCCATCCAGTACGGGTAGTGGGAACAGGTTGATGATTCCGAGGTTCACGCTAATCAGCGCAAGGAACATCAGATAATAAATCAACCCAAACTCCGCTGACATTCCAGCCCCCTGAGCGATAGAGATCGGCCCACTGAGGTTGTTCAGTTTGACATCACCGGTTATCAATTTACCCAGCATCCTGACCGTCAGCGACATCAGCTGCCAGGTTTTATCCGTGGCTTCAGCGATGGCGGCAAACGGTCCGTACTGACGTACTGTCTTGTATTCTTCAGGCAGCGGGATGACCTTTGGCACCACCCCTGCGAACCCTTCTGCCTTACCTTTCACCGTTTTTGCATCCGGCGTCAGGGTTAACGGCAGCGCACTCCCCTGCCGTTCAATCTCCAGCGCCAGCGCTTTGCCCGGATTATCGCGCACCAGATTAACAAACGTCATCCACTGCGTTAACGGTTGTCCATCGACTTTAACGATCCGGTCGCCCGCTTGCAAACCTGCTTTCTGAGCTGCCGAGCCCGCCTGGACTTCCGCCAGCACCGTATCAATCTGCGCGCTGCGCGGCTGGATCCCTAGCGACGTCACGGGATCTTGCTTGTCTGGCTCAAACGCCCAGTGCCGCAGATCGACGATTTTATCCTGGCGCTGATTGGTCCCGAAAGGGGCGACGGTAAGTATTGTTTGCGGGTTGCCGATTTTGGCCACCAGCTGCAGACGCACCGCATCCCAATCAGGCGTTTCGATACCATCTATCGCTTTAAGTTCCGTGCCTTTTGCAATTTGTGCTTGCGCGGCAACCGAATTGGGGGTTATTTCACCCACTACCGGGCGAACTCCAGGAACGCCGATGATGAAGACCAACCAGTAGGCAAAGATAGCGAAAAGGAAGTTAGCGATGGGACCGGCGGCAATCACCGCCGCACGCTGGCCGACGGTTTTATTATTGAAAGCGTAGTGGCGCATCTCCGGCGCCACCGCTTCAACACGCTCATCCAGCATCTTGACATAGCCGCCCAGCGGGATCAGGGCAATGACGAACTCCGTACCCTGCTTATCCATCCGCCGCCACAGCGCTTTGCCGAAGCCGATAGAAAAACGCTCAACCCGGATACCGCAGCGGCGCGCTACCCAAAAATGGCCAAACTCATGCACCGTAATCAGTACGCCAAGCGCAATGATAAAAGCTGCCAGATTCCAGAGCACGCTCAGCATATAACCTTCCGTCAAATCGTCCTGAAGACCAACAGTAGCAGACAGGCGAAGACCGGCACCGCCGCCGTCAGGCTGTCGATACGATCGAGAATACCGCCATGTCCGGGAATCAAGTGCCCGCTATCCTTAATGCCGGCCTCGCGCTTAAACATACTTTCCGTCAGATCGCCCAGCACCGAAGCCAGGGCTGCCACCACCGAACAGACCAGCAGCACCGTTGGCGTAACGTCAAGATGGGCCCACACCCCGTAGGCCCAGGAGATCACCGCCGCGGTCAGCAAACCGCCAAAAAAGCCCTGCCAGGTTTTCCCCGGCGAGACCTTCGGCGCCAGCTTGTGCTTGCCAAACATTTTGCCAAACATATAGGCGCCGGAGTCCGCGCCCCAGACCAGAATCATCACATACAGGAGCCACAGCGCGCCGCTGTAATGGTTATCGGTATAGTGCCAGGCGCGCAGCGCCAGCATGCCCCAGAAAAACGGGACGATGGTCAGGATACCGAAGATAAGGCGCAGCACTTTCGAGTGCCGCCAGAATGCCGCCGACGCCGGATAAGAGAGCACCAGCAGCAGCGCGACGATCCACCAGGCGAAAGAGGCCCACAGCGAGCCTTCAACCATCGGTTGATGAACGTCATAATGGTATTCCGGCAGCAAAAACAGCATCGCCGCCAGCAGAAGGCCGCACAACACCGCCAGCCAGACCCGCTGCGACGTCGAGGTGAAACCGCTCAGTTGCCCCCACTCCCACGCGGCGAGCATGCAGACCACCAGGGTCACGATAGCAAACCCCATCGGCGGCAATAAAAACAGCGCCGCAATAACGACGGGGATTAAGACGAAAGCAGATATCAGGCGATACTTCAGCAAAAGTGACCCCCATCAGGCATGACTGCCACCCGGCTCAGTGCCGCCGAAACGACGCTCTCGATTAACAAAGGCATGGAGTGCACCTTCAAAGTCCTGTTCAGCAAAATCGGGCCAAAGAACATCCGTAAAGTAAAGTTCGGCATAGGCAATTTGCCAAATCAGAAAATTACTTATTCGGTGCTCTCCCCCGGTCCTAATAACTAAATCTACGGGAGCCAGTTCATGCATGCAGACCTGCTGACTCAGCATGTCTTCCGTGATCTGCTCAGGCAGCAGCGTCCCGTCCTGTACCTGTTTCGCCAGAAAACGAACGCCCTGGGTAATATCCCAGCGACCGCCGTAATTGGCCGCAATATTCAGCGTTAAGCCGGTATTGTTCGCGGTCAGCGCTTCCGCTTTGCGGATACGCTCCTGCAGGCGCGCATTGAAGCGCGTGGTGTCGCCAATAATCCGCAAACGCACATTGTGTCGGTGCAGGCTTTTGACTTCGCTATCCAGCGCCCAGACGAACAGCTCCATCAGCGCACTGACTTCCTGAGCCGGACGGTTCCAGTTTTCGCTGCTGAACGCGTATAACGTTAACGCCTCAATTCCATTATTCGCCGCGAAAGAGACCGCGCGACGCACGGATTTCGCACCGGCCTTGTGCCCGAAAGCGCGAATTTTACCTTGCCGTTTCGCCCAACGGCCGTTGCCATCCATAATAATGGCGACATGACGGCAGCCATGTGTAGGCGATATTTCGCTGACAGTTTGATTAGCAGACAACATCACGCGTTTTAAGTCCATAATAAGGATTAACTAGCCACCAAACAGAGGCCACCGGGCCGCGCTGGATACGCATTTTTATCCGGTGCCGGGGCTGCAGCCAATCGCAGAGAACAACCAAAAGCTTTACGCAAAAAAGCCGTGTTTTGCCACGGCCACCGTAATCTTCAACAACAAAATGCAACGATCGGGTGGCGCAGACTATATCACTGAAGCTTTGCGCCCACAAATATCACCGCGTTACGCCTGGGTGACCAACCGCTTCAGCTGTTGATGAGCAACCGCGCGGGCCTCAGCGTCGATAACCAGAACGTCATCAATGCTTTGCGGCTCCAGCAGGTTCATCTTATCCAGCACCGCCAGGTTAACCGCCGCAATATCGGTAAAGCGGATATCGCCCTGCAGAAACGCGGCGACCGACTCTTCATTGGCCGCATTCAGCGTGGTGGTCGCCGCCTGGCCGACGTCAAACGCCTCCATCGCCAGCTTCAGGCACGGATACCGCGTATAGTCTGGCGCGGAGAAGCTCAGATTGCTCAGCTGACAGAAGTCCAGCGGCTTAGCCCCGGAGTTCAGCCGCTGCGGCCAGCCCATGGTATGAGCGATCGGCGTGCGCATATCCGGTTCCCCAAGCTGCGCCAGCACGCTGCCGTCCTGATAGCGAACCATCGAGTGGATCACCGACTGCGGATGGATAAGGACCTCCATCTGCCGGGCCGAGGCGTTAAACAGCCAGCGCGCTTCAATATATTCCAGACCTTTGTTCATCATCGTGGCGGAGTCGACGGAGATCTTGCGTCCCATCGACCAGTTGGGATGACGGCAGGCCTGATCCGGCGTCATCGCCGCAAGTTCAGCTACCGCTGTCTCGCGGAAAGGCCCGCCCGAGCCGGTCAGCAGAATGGACGAAACGCCGTTCTGCGCCAGGTCAGCGTATCCCAGATGCTGCTGAATTGTCTCCGGCATACTCTGAAAAATCGCGTTATGTTCGCTGTCGACCGGCAGCAATCGCGCCCCCGACCGTTGAACCGCCTCCATGAACAAGCGACCGCAGGTCACCAGCGACTCTTTATTTGCTAACAACACCGTTTTTCCGGCGCGGATCGCCGCCAGCGTCGGCACCAGACCCGCCGCGCCGACGATAGCCGCCATCACCTGATCGACCTCCTCCAGCGCCGCGACCTCTGCCGCCGCCTGCTGGCCGCTCAGCACCTCGGTACGGCAGCCATGTTCCTGCAGACGGGTGCGCAACCGCTCAGCGCTTTGCGCATCGTCCATCACGGCGTAACGGGGGGTAAATTCAAGGCATTGTTCAACCATACGGTCAACGTTTTTCCCCGCGACCAGCGCGGCGACGGAAAAGCGACCGGGATTATGGCGTACCACGTCCAGCGTGCTACAGCCAATGGAGCCGGTCGAACCGAGAACGGTTAATTGCTTCATGAGACGTCCAGAAGAGTGGAAACAGAATAAAAAGCAAAACGCCGCCAGCAAGCCCCTACGCAGCAATTATCAGGGATAAGACGGCGGCATCAGGCCTTCAACTTAGCGCTAAAGGCTACAAGGCCAGCGGTCGCAACGCAATCCCGAGAATTGAGCGTACAGTCTTCTGTACGGCGTTTCGGATTTTACTCAGGCCAGACGCTGTCAGGCCCGAGTAAGGGCAGAGCATCAGAACTGCATCAGTTCCGCTTCTTTGTCTGCCAGCGCCGCGTCAACTTTCTTGATGGCGGCGTCAGTCATTTTCTGCACGTCGTCCTGAGAACGGCGATCGTCATCCTCGCTGATCTCTTTCTCTTTCAGCAGCGCTTTGACTTTGTCGTTGGCGTCGCGGCGAACGTTACGTACGGCAACGCGCGCCTGTTCAGCTTCACCACGCACGATCTTGGTCAGATCTTTACGACGCTCTTCGGTCAGCGGCGGCAGCGGAACCCGAATATCGCTACCGGCAGAGCTTGGGTTCAGACCGAGGTCGGACGCCATGATCGCTTTTTCAACAGCCGCGGACATAGAACGGTCAAAGACGTTGATTTTCAGGGTACGGGAGTCTTCGACGGTGACGCTGGCCAGCTGGCGCAGCGGGGTCGGCGTACCGTAGTATTCAACAACAATCCCGTCCAGCAGGCTCGGAGAAGCACGACCCGTGCGAATTTTGCTGATTTGGTTTTTGAATGCTTCGACGCATTTTTCCATGCGGATTTCAGCATCTTTTCTGATATCGCTAATCACGTTACGAATCCTTGAAAGCTTGTCTCAGTCAGACCAGACGGGGCACCCGTCGGAAAATGAGCTAAGTATAGTCAGATTTAATGAAAATCACCGGGTAATATCCCCGCGAAAGTAAAGCGGAATCTTACCCGGATTTGGCGCTGACGGGAATTATTCCGTGATCAATGTGCCTTCTTTTTCGCCCATCACCACGCGACGCAGCGCGCCAGGTTTGTTCATGTTGAAGACGCGAATCGGCAATTTATGGTCACGCGCCAGGGTGAAGGCCGCCAGATCCATCACTTTCAGCTCTTTTTCCAGCACTTCGCTGTAGGTCAGCTGATCGTACATCGTGGCGGAAGGATCTTTGGCCGGATCGGCGGTGAATACGCCGTCAACCTTGGTGGCTTTCAGCACCACATCGGCTTCAATTTCAATCCCGCGCAGGCAGGCTGCGGAATCGGTGGTAAAGAACGGGTTGCCGGTACCCGCGGAAAGGATCACCACGCGGTTGTTGCGCAGCAGGCTGATCGCCTCTGCCCAGCTGTAGTTGTCGCACACGCCGTTCAGCGGAATGGCGGACATCAAACGAGCGTTCACATAGGCGCGGTGGAGCGCATCGCGCATCGCGAGGCCATTCATAACCGTAGCCAGCATACCCATGTGGTCGCCCACAACGCGGTTCATACCCGCTTTCGCCAGACCAGCACCACGGAACAGGTTACCGCCACCAATTACTACGCCAACCTGAATACCCAGCTCAACCAGCTCTTTGATCTCTTGAGCCATGCGGTCAAGTATGCTTGCATCAATACCGAAGCCTTCTGAGCCCTGCAGCGCTTCGCCACTTAATTTCAGCAGAATACGTTTGTAGACGGGTTTTGCATTGGTAGCCATGTTTCTTTCCTGAGACTGTCAACGAATGAGATGTGAGAATTCCGGCGACATTGTATGTCGCATTTCAGCGCGGTCACTATAAGCAGTTGGCTGAATTTACAAAATGGGCGCAAAAAGAAGCCGCCCTCAGGCGGCTCCTTGCAAAAATTAAGACTGCTTGGACATCGCAGCAACTTCTGCTGCAAAGTCAGTCTCAACTTTCTCGATGCCTTCGCCCACTTCAAAGCGGATGAAGCCAGTCACGTCAGCGTTGTGCTCTTTCAGCAGCTGACCAACAGATTTGCTCGGCTCCATGACGAAAGGCTGACCAGTCAGAGAAACTTCGCCGGTGAATTTCTTCATGCGGCCTTCAACCATTTTCTCTGCGATTTCTTTCGGCTTACCGGACTGCATCGCGATGTCCAGCTGAACCTGGTACTCTTTCTCTACCACTTCAGCAGACACGTCTTCCGGCTTAACGAATTCCGGCTTGCTTGCGGCAACGTGCATTGCCAGCTGCTTAACCAGCTCTTCGTCAGCGCCTTTAGCGGCAACCAGAACGCCGATGCGCGCACCGTGCTGGTAGCTGCCCAGAACGTCGCCTTCCAGAACAGCGATACGACGGATGTTGATGTTCTCACCGATTTTAGCAACCAGGGCAACACGTTCTTCTTCGAACTGCGCTTTCAGAACTTCAACGTCGGAGATTTTACCCGCAACAGCGGCGTCCAGTACTTTGTCAGCAAATGCCTGGAAACCACCATCTTTAGCAACGAAGTCAGTCTGGCAGTTAACTTCCAGAATGTAACCGTAGTTGCCTTCGATTTTGGTTTTGATCACGCCGTCAGCAGCCACGTTGCCTGCTTTCTTCGCCGCTTTGATCGCGCCGGATTTACGCATGTTTTCGATTGCCAGCTCGATGTCGCCATTCGCTTCAGTCAGCGCTTTTTTGCAATCCATCATGCCTGCGCCAGTACGTTCGCGCAGCTCTTTTACCAGGGAAGCGGTAATTTCAGCCATTCTAAAATCCTCGGGAGATGTGGATACTGCCCGGCCAACGGCCAAACAGCGTAAATTGAAAAAAGGGGCCGATAATGGGCCCCTATTCATACACGGTACTAATAAGGGCTTAAACCTTATTATTCAGCTTCTACGAAGCTTTCTTCCGCCTGAGAAGCCAGGTCCTGAGAGCGACCTTCACGAACGGTAGCAGCAACAGCGCCCAGGTACAGGCTTACTGCGCGGATTGCATCGTCGTTACCCGGGATAACGAAGTCTACGCCGTCCGGATCAGAGTTGGTATCAACGATAGCAAATACCGGGATGCCCAGGTTGTTTGCTTCTTTGATAGCGATGTGCTCGTGGTCAGCGTCGATAACGAACAGTGCGTCCGGCAGGCCGCCCATGTCTTTGATACCGCCCAGGCTGTTTTCCAGCTTGTCCAGCTCACGAGTACGCATCAGCGCTTCTTTTTTGGTCAGCTTGTCGAAAGTACCGTCCTGGGACTGAGTTTCCAGGTCTTTCAGACGTTTGATGGACTGACGAACGGTTTTCCAGTTAGTCAGCATACCGCCCAGCCAGCGATGGTTCACGAAGAACTGGTCGCAGCTCAGAGCAGCGTCTTTTACCGCTTCGCTTGCAGCGCGCTTAGTACCAACGAAAAGGATTTTACCTTTACGAGCAGCGATCTTGTTCAGTTCAGCCAGAGCGTCGTTGAACATCGGTACGGTTTTCTCAAGGTTGATGATGTGAACTTTGTTACGCGCACCGAAGATGAACGGCTTCATTTTCGGGTTCCAGTAACGGGTCTGGTGACCGAAGTGAACACCAGCCTTGAGCATGTCGCGCATGGAAACAGTTGCCATGTTTAAAACCTCTATAGATTAAATTGGGGTTATGCCTCCACGTATCCCATATTACCGACCCCGAAGGGCACCCCGGAATATGTGCCGATACGTGTGTGTTATTACACAAAGTGAGCGATGTCGCTTACGTCCCATCCTTGTGTATCTGAGATGGAACGGAAGTCCGGCGCGCTTTATATCACAAAATCCATCCAGACACCAACTCTTGTTGACGTCACGTGCTGTTAATGATTCTCAGTTTGGCACCAGCCTACCCGGACTGTTACCATTGACAGGACTTACTCTATTATTGTCGAAAATATCGACACTGCTGGACATACTCCATGGCTATCTCTATTAAGACATCTGAAGATATTGAAAAAATGCGCGTTGCCGGTCGCCTGGCCGCTGAAGTGCTGGAAATGATCGAACCCTGGGTTAAGCCGGGCGTCAGCACTGGCGAACTGGACCGTATCTGTAACGACTATATCGTTAACGAGCAGAAGGCCATTTCCGCCTGTCTCGGCTATCACGGCTATCCGAAATCCGTCTGCATTTCGGTCAACGAAGTGGTCTGTCACGGTATCCCTGACGACGGCAAGCTGCTGAAAGATGGCGATATCGTGAATATCGACGTGACCGTCATTAAAGATGATTTCCATGGCGATACCTCCAAAATGTTTATCGTCGGCAAACCGACGATTCTCGGCGAGCGCCTGTGCCGCATCACTCAGGAAAGCCTGTACCTGGCGCTGAAGATGGTGAAGCCGGGCATCAACCTGCGCACCATCGGCGCGGCGATCCAGAAATATGTGGAAGCGGAAGGGTTCTCCGTGGTTCGCGAATACTGTGGTCACGGCATCGGCCGCGGCTTCCATGAAGAGCCGCAGGTGCTGCACTACGACTCGCCGGAAACCAACGTCGTGCTCAAACCAGGCATGACCTTCACCATCGAGCCGATGGTCAACGCCGGTAAAAAAGAGATCCGCAGCATGAAAGACGGCTGGACGGTGAAAACCAAAGACCGGAGCTTGTCTGCGCAGTACGAGCATACTATTGTGGTGACAGACAACGGCTGCGAAATTCTGACGCTACGTAAGGATGACACCATCCCGGCGATAATCTCGCACGATGAATGATGAAAAGCCGGCGCCCGCCGGCTTTTTTATTAGATAGTTTTTTCTTATGGTGACGCGATGAGCAACTCATTACCTGACACAGCCTCCCCCCTTCTGCCCATCCCGCCGGAACATCCGGTGAGCTGGCCGCAGGGCGATCTGAACTGTGCTGCAATTAAGGCGCACATCGATACCTTTCAGCACTGGCTGGGCGAGGCGTTTGACGCCGGTATCGCCGCGGAGCAGCTCATTGCGGCGCGCACCGAATTTATCGACCAGCTGCTGCAGCGGTTGTGGATCGCCTGCGGCTTTGAATCCGTCTGCGACCTGGCGCTGGTGGCCGTCGGCGGCTATGGCCGCGGCGAGCTGCATCCGCTCTCTGACGTCGATCTGCTGATCCTCAGCCGCAAAAAGCTGCCGGACGACCAGGCGCAAAAGGTCGGCGAACTGCTGACGCTGCTGTGGGACGTCAAACTGGAGGTAGGCCACAGCGTGCGCACTCTCGAAGAGTGTCTGCTGGAAGGGCTTTCGGATCTCACCGTCGCCACCAACTTAATCGAATCGCGCCTGCTGATCGGCGACGTCGCGCTGTTCCTTGAACTGCAAAAACATATTTTTAGCGACGGCTTCTGGCCATCAGAAAAGTTCTTCGCCGCGAAAGTCGAAGAGCAGAACGTTCGTCATCAGCGCTATCACGGCACCAGCTATAACCTCGAGCCGGACGTGAAAAGCAGCCCCGGCGGCCTGCGCGATATCCATACGCTACAGTGGGTGGCTCGCCGCCATTTCGGCGCAACCTCGATGGATGAGATGGTCGGCTTCGGCTTTCTGACCGAGGCCGAGCGCAATGAGCTCAACGAGTGTCTGCACCAGCTGTGGCGTATCCGCTTCGCGCTGCATCTCGAACTCACTCGCTATGACAACCGCCTGCTTTTCGACCGCCAGCTCAGCGTCGCCCGCCGGCTCGGCTATGAAGGCGACGGCAACCAGCCGATTGAGCATATGATGAAGGACTTCTTCCGCGTCACCCGCCGGGTGAGCGAGCTGAACCAGATGCTGCTGCAGCTGTTTGAAGAGGCCATCCTCGCCCTGACCGAGGATGAAAAACCGCGCCCGATCGATGATGACTTCCAGCTGCGCGGCACGCTGATCGATCTGCGTGACGATACGCTGTTTATTCGCGAGCCGCAGGCCATTCTGCGCATGTTTTATATCATGGTGCGCAACAGCACCATCACCGGCATCTATTCCACGACGTTGCGCCATCTGCGCCACGCCCGCCGCCATCTGACCCAGCCGCTGTGCTATATCCCGGAGGCGCGCACGCTCTTTCTCAGCATGCTGCGCCATCAGGGGGCAGTGAGTCGCGGACTGCTGCCGATGCATCGTCACAGCGTGCTGTGGGCCTATATGCCGCAGTGGTCCCATATCGTCGGCCAGATGCAGTTCGACCTGTTTCACGCCTACACCGTCGATGAACACACCATCCGCGTGATGCTCAAGCTGGAGAGCTTTGCTAAAGAAGAGACCCGTAGCCGCCACCCGCTGTGCGTGGAACTGTGGCCGCGCTTAACGCACCCGGAGCTGATTTTAATCGCCGCCCTGTTCCACGACATCGCCAAAGGGCGCGGCGGCGACCACTCGATCCTCGGCGCACAGGATGTGCTGAAATTTGCCGAACTGCACGGGCTGAACTCCCGTGAAACGCAGCTGGTCGCCTGGCTGGTGCGTCACCACCTGCTGATGTCGGTCACCGCCCAGCGGCGCGATATTCAGGATCCAGAGGTGATTAAGCAGTTCGCCGAGGAGGTGCAAACGGAAAATCGCCTGCGCTATCTGGTGTGCCTGACCGTCGCCGATATCTGCGCCACCAACGAAACCCTGTGGAACAGCTGGAAGCAGAGCCTGCTGCGCGAACTCTATTTCGCCACTGAAAAACAGCTGCGTCGCGGCATGCAAAGCACCCCGGACATGCGCGAACGGGTGCGTCACCATCAGCTGCAGGCGCTGGCCCTGCTGCGGATGGACAATATTAATGAAGAGGCGCTGCATCAAATCTGGAACCGCTGCCGCGCCAACTATTTCGTGCGACATACGCCGACGCAGCTCGCCTGGCACGCCCGCAACCTGCTGCGCCACGATCTGAATAAGCCGATGATCCTCCTGAGCTCGCAGGCCACTCGCGGCGGAACGGAGATTTTTATCTGGAGCCCGGATCGCCCTTACCTGTTCGCCGCGGTGTGTGGCGAACTGGACCGTCGCAACCTCAGCGTCCACGACGCGCAGATCTTCACCACCCGCGACGGCATGGCGATGGATACCTTTATCGTCCTTGAGCCTGACGGCAGTCCGCTGTCCGCCGACCGCCACGAGGCGATCCGCCAGGGTCTGGAACAGACCATCACCCAGCGCAGTTGGGAGCCCCCGGCGCCCCGTCGTCAGGCGGCAAAGCTGCGTCATTTTTCGGTGGACACCGAGGTGAATTTCCTGCCGACCCATACCGATCGCAAATCGTTTCTCGAGCTGATTGCCCTTGACCAGCCCGGGCTGCTCGCCCGCGTCGGTCAGGTGTTCGCCGACCTCGGAATTTCGCTTCACGGGGCGCGAATTACGACAATTGGTGAGCGAGTAGAAGATTTATTTATAATCGCTACCGCCGACCGGCGTGCCCTTAATAATGAGCTGCAACAAGAAGTGCAACAACGGTTGACAGCGGCCCTCAATCCAAACGATAAAGGGTGACGTATTTTTTTTAGTGAATGGAAAGAAACAATGCAGCAGTTACAGAACGTTATTGAGTCCGCCTTCGAGCGTCGCGCCGACATCACGCCGGCCAATGTGGATACCGTGACCCGCGAAGCGGTTAACCAGGTTATTGCCCTTCTGGATTCCGGCGCGCTGCGCGTCGCTGAGAAGATCGACGGTCAGTGGGTGACGCATCAGTGGCTGAAGAAGGCGGTACTGCTCTCTTTCCGTATTAACGATAACCAGGTTATCGATGGTGCGGAAAGCCGCTACTTCGATAAAGTACCGATGAAATTCGCTGACTATGACGAAGCGCGTTTCCAGAAAGAAGGTTTCCGCGTGGTGCCGCCGGCAGCGGTGCGCCAGGGCGCGTTCATCGCCCGTAACACCGTGCTGATGCCGTCCTACGTTAACATCGGCGCCTACGTTGACGAAGGCACCATGGTTGACACCTGGGCCACCGTCGGCTCCTGCGCGCAGATCGGTAAAAACGTTCACCTGTCCGGCGGCGTCGGCATCGGTGGCG
The DNA here is from genome assembly GCF_019753495.1 of Klebsiella sp. TF21-TM. NCBI lineage: Bacteria > Pseudomonadati > Pseudomonadota > Gammaproteobacteria > Enterobacterales > Enterobacteriaceae > Klebsiella > Klebsiella sp. TF21-TM. Next base: position 38,167 of record NZ_JAIJYL010000003.1, read on the forward strand.
TACTGGAGCCGCTGCAGGCGAACCCGACCATCATCGAAGATAACTGCTTCATCGGCGCGCGCTCTGAAGTAGTTGAAGGGGTGATTGTCGAAGAAGGCTCCGTGATCTCCATGGGCGTTTACCTGGGTCAGAGCACCAAAATCTACGATCGCGAAACCGGCGAAGTCTTCTACGGTCGCGTGCCGGCTGGCTCGGTAGTGGTGTCAGGCAACCTGCCGTCGAAAGATGGTAAATACAGTCTGTACTGCGCAGTGATCGTGAAGAAAGTCGATGCTAAAACTCGCGGCAAGGTCGGCATTAACGAACTGCTGCGCACCATCGACTAAAGCAAATAAAAAGCGGGAGATATCCCGCTTTTTTGATATTTGATGCTGGCGAGAATGGATTTTTTCGTTAATTATTCAATGGTTATGATGCTATCAAAGGTACCGTTATGTACGATAATCTGAAAAGTCTTGGCATTACCAACCCTGATGAGATCGATCGCTATAGCCTGCGGCAGGAAGCTAACAACGACATTCTGAAAATCTATTTTCAGAAAGACAAAGGCGAATTCTTCGCCAAGAGCGTGAAGTTCAAATATCCGCGTCAGCGCAAAACCGTCGTCGCCGACGGCGTCGGCCAGGGCTACAAAGAGGTCCAGGAGATCAGCCCCAATCTGCGCTACGTCATCGATGAGCTGGATCAGATCTGCCAGCGCGATCGCACTGAAATCGATCTCAAGCGTAAAATCCTCGACGATTTACGCCATCTGGAAAGCGTGGTCACCAATAAGATCAGCGAAATCGAAGCCGATCTGGAAAAGCTCACCCGTAAGTAAGCGCATCCCCGGCGGCGCGTCGCCTGACCGGGCTGGCGGTATCAAACCGCTACCGACAGCATGCATCGTCCAGGCCGGGTATGGCGAGTCGCTACCCGGCATTTTTTTACCTCCACGCCTTAGCGTTGTTCATCCAGCTGCAGCGCGATATACAGCAGCAGCCGGTCGTCAAAGCTGCCAAGATCCAGCCCCGTCAGCTCCGAGATACGATTCAACCGGTACTCCAGCGTATTACGATGAATAAACAGCGCCTTCGACGTCGCCAGCGGCTGCACGTTATGGCGAAACCACGCCTGCAGCGTTCGCCGCAGCAGTCCGTTGTTATCCATCGCCTTGAGACGCGCCAGCGGACGAGCCAGCTCATTGGCCTGCCAGCCGCCGCGCAGGCTGTCAAGCAGCACCGGCAGCATCAGATCCTGATAGAAATAGCAGCGGCTCTCCGGCATCCGCTGCTTGCCCACCATCATCGTCGTGCGAGCGGTACGGTAAGAGCGGGCGATACTCCCGGGGCCGGTGAAGAAGTTGCCCAACGCCACGCGGAAACGGAGCTGGCCATTCTCTTTCATCCTGGCGATAAGCTGCTCGACGCGCCGGACGTGATCGTCGGCGTCCCAGCGGCCAAAGCTGTTCAGCGCCGGTTTCAGCACCACCATTTCCGTGAGCGAGACAATGGCCACGAGATTATGGCGATCGGGCGTGGTCAGCGCGTTCTGCAGTTGCTGTAATTCCGCCATCGCGCTGTCTACGCCGAGCTGGCCGCTGTCCACCTCAATCATCGCCACCACGCGCGGCTGATTCAGGTCGATGCCTAATCGCTGAGCCCATTCGTTCAGCGCCGGGGTATGCTCTTCCGCCTGAATCAGGTTCATCACCAGCTCTTCGCGCAGACGGCTGTCCTGCGCCAGGAGATGCATCAGTCGCGACTGCTCCAGCATCATCTCTGCCGTCATGCACACCAGCTCGCCATATTTTCGCAGCGACTCCGGCTCGCCGGTCAGGCCGATCACCCCGACGATCTCCCCCTCCAGGCGCAGCGGCAGGTTAATGCCCTGGCGCACCCCGTGCAGATGGCGAGCCACCGCGTCGTCGATATCCACCACCCGCCCCTGGGAAAGCACCAGCAGCGCGCCTTCGTGCAATTCACCAATCCTTTCCCGATCGCCGCTGCCGATAATCCGCCCGCGGGCATCCATCACGTTGATGTTGGTATCGATGATGCGCATCGTCCGCGCCACAATATCCTGCGCCATTTTGGTATCGAGATGCCAGCCAGCCATGTAATCCTCCCCTTTGCAGGGCACCAGCATAAAAGAGTCGTCGCCCTGCTGCATTGTGCATATGCCCGAAGCCCGGATGAGATATGTGGAGTTGTGGAAGCGGTCACAGAACGAAAAAAAGCCCCTGCCCTCGGCGAGGGAAGGGGCTGGGATCAAGCGCTGACGATTACTGCAGCAGCAGGTAGATAGAGGCGTCGCCGCGCTGAATGTTCAGCGCCAGCACGGACGGTTTGGCGTCGAAGATTTTCCGCAGATCGGCGATGTTTTTCACCGGCTGCTGGTTGGCCCCGACAATGATGTCGCCTTTCTTGAGGCCAATCTGCGCCGCCGGGGTGCCGGCTTTCACATTATTGACCACCACGCCTTTGTCCTGACCCTTGTTGCTCATTTCCGCCCCTTCAATCCCGTTGAAGATGGTGCTGGAGTCAACCTGGGTCTGGTTGCTCTGCTGCAGTTCGACGGTGACGGTCACCGGTTTGCCATCGCGCAGCAGGCCAAGCTCAACCTTGCTGCCGATAGGCATGGTGCCGACCTGAGCACGCAGCGCGGCGAAGCTGCTGATCGCCTTCCCGTTGAGGGAGGTGATCACGTCGCCGGCTTTAATGCCCGCTTTCGCGGCCGCCGACCCCGGCATCACCTGGCTGACGAAGGCGCCGCGCTGGGCGTCGACTTTCATCGCTTTCGCCAGCTCAGAGTTCAGTTCGGTGCCCATGATGCCGAGCTCGCCGCGTTTCACCTGGCCATATTTCACCATCTGTTCGGTCAGGTTTTTCACCATGTTGCTCGGGATAGCAAAACCGATACCGATGTTGCCGCCGTCCGGCGCCAGAATGGCGGTGTTGATGCCGATCAGCTCGCCGTTGAGATTCACCAGCGCGCCGCCGGAGTTCCCGCGGTTAATCGCCGCATCGGTCTGGATAAAGTTTTCGTAGTTTTCCACGTTCAGGCCGCTACGACCCAGCGCGGAAACAATCCCGGAGGTCACGGTTTCGCCCAGACCGAACGGGTTACCGATAGCCACGGTGTAGTCGCCGACGCGCAGCGCGTCAGAGTCGGCAAGCTTAATTGCCGTCAGGTTTTTCGGATCCTGAATCTGAATCAGCGCGATATCAGAGCGCGGGTCTTTACCCACGACTTTGGCATCAAACTTACGACCATCGCTCAGCTGGACCTTAATCGTGGTGGCGTTGTCCACGACGTGGTTGTTGGTCACCACATACCCTTTGGCCGCATCAATAATCACGCCGGAGCCCAGCGCCATGAATTTCTGCTGCTGGCCGCCGTCAGGCTGACCGCCCTGTCCGCCGCCCTGGCAAAACGGCGAACTCTGGAATGGAGAACCATCCTGGCAGAACGGCGAGTTATCGCCAAAGAACTGCTGGAAGTTACGCGGCATCCGTGGGGTATTAACGGTGGTGCTACCTTCAACGTTAATGCTCACCACCGACGGCATCACTTTCTCCAGCATCGGGGCCAGGCTTGGCATCTGCTGCGCGTTAGTGGCCGAAGATGCCGTTTCCGCCGCGCTCGCAGAGAGCGGGGACAATGCCAGACCTAAACTCAGAGCCAGTGCACTCATTGCTAACGTGGTTTTTTTCATCAGTTTCAATCTCAATATCAGAAAACGAAAGTTGCTGTGTACGTGACTATCAGAGTCATTTTATAGCGCTAAGTTCCGGAATTAAGTTTCTGGAAAAAGTAAAAATTTATTGTCCATCTTTACAAAACTCCAGCCTATTCCACCGCCATCAGTCGTCGATATTCATCCCACGCATATAAATCCGTCATCCCGCTGATATAATCCTGAATCAGACGGCAGCGATAATAGTATTCCATCAGCGCAAATTCAGGCGCTGTGCGCGCGAGCTTATTTACCGCTTCCACATAGGCCAGCCGGTGGCGGGTTGAAAGTTTCTGATACAGCCGGGAGGCAATGGGTAAACGCCGTACCCGCTCCTGCGCTACTAATTCGCTGAAATCCTCCAGTGATAATTTCAGCAGCGGCTGATAGATATCCAGCAGGCCGCTGATCACCCGGTAGCCCTGCAATTCCAGCTGCTCGACATCCGGATGGCTAAACACCTGTTTAATCGCTACATTTTTATAAAGCTCCAGCAGCTGACTGCAATCGCTATCGTCCTCGAGCAGCGCATGATTAAAGTCGCCCGTAAAGATGGCCGGCAGGTTGTCAATAAATCGGCGCGCCGCGTAGGGCACCAGCTTATTCAGCGTGTTCACCCGCAAATACATAAAAAACTGATCTTCCGCGCTCTGCTTCAGGGAATTGGCTCGTGATTTCTCCCAGGCATTTTCCACCACCTGCGAGAATAACGATCCTTTTTCATGGCTGCCCCAGGCGTCGTAAAGATGCTGATAAAGCTGCTCAGCGCTGAAAATACGTTTTTCCACCGCGTCCTCGAGATCCGCGACGCAATATGAGATGTCATCCGCGGCTTCCATAATCCAGGTTAATGGGAACCGATTGTAAGGCGCCAGATCCAGTTCTTTACGCAGGCGCGCCACATACTCCTCTTCGGCTAAATAGTAGCCAGGCTTCTTCATTAAATAACTGTGGCTGGCTGGCGTCGCCTCGGACCACCACGCCGGACGAGTATATTTCAGAATACAGCCGACCTGCGCCCAGGTCAGATTCATGCGCATCAGCGTATGGACCAGACGAATGCCCTGGGCGTTGCCCTCAAAGCAGCAGAGATCCTGGCGCACTTTGCGGCGCAGCGCGTTAAGCGACGTTTCCCCCTCCTGCAGGCGTAATGCCTGCACTTCACAGCGATCGTCGGTCAGCGGCTGCCCGAGCGCATCGCCGGGCGCCAGACGCTGGCGGAACCAGTCGTTAATCGCCGCCTCGCCAAAATGGCCAAACGGCGGGTTGCCGATATCGTGCATCAGGCAGGCCATCTCCACGACGCTCTCGAATGGCCCGGTCAGCTCTTCCAGGCCATACTCTTCCAGCAGCCTCTGCTCTTTCAGCCGGCTCAGTACCTCTTTGGCGATATAACGCCCCACCTGCTGCACCTCCAGCGAGTGGGTCAGACGGGTACGCACCGCTGCGTTGCGCTCCAGCGGGAAGACCTGAGTTTTTTGCTGTAAGCGACGGATGGCCGGCGAGTTGACGATCCGTCCCCGATCGCTTTCGAAGATCCGCAGGATGTCGCGCTCCGTCTCGACACGCGGCGGCGAACGGAAGCGTCGACGCCAGTTTATCTTGTTGCGAAAATCAATCTTTGCCATAGCCTCTCCCGCGCGAGCAATACGCTTCCCCTTAAGCGCATGATAGACTATGCAACTAAACCTGACACATCGCGAGTAAATCTATGAAAATTGGCATTATTGGCGCTATGGAAGAGGAAGTTACCCTTCTGCGCGACAAAATCGAAAACCGCCAGACTATCACTATTGGCGGGAGCGAAATCTATACCGGCCAACTTCACGGCGTTGACGTCGCGCTGCTGAAGTCTGGTATCGGGAAAGTGGCGGCGGCGATGGGCGCGACCCTGCTGCTGGAGCGTTGCCAGCCTGACGTGATCATTAATACCGGCTCAGCCGGCGGCCTGGCGTCGACGCTGAAGGTCGGCGATATCGTCGTCTCCGATGAAGCGCGCTACCACGACGCCGACGTCACCGCCTTCGGTTATGAGTACGGCCAGCTGCCTGGCTGCCCGGCGGGCTTTAAAGCGGACGAAAAACTGGTGGCCGCCGCGGAGAGCTGCATTAACGCGTTAGATCTCAATGCCGTTCGCGGCCTGATCGTCAGCGGCGATGCCTTCATTAACGGCTCTGTCGGTCTGGCGAAGATCCGCCATAATTTCCCGCAGGCGATCGCTGTGGAAATGGAAGCGACCGCTATCGCTCACGTTTGCCATAACTTTAAGGTTCCCTTCGTGGTGGTTCGCGCCATCTCCGATGTGGCCGACCAGCAGTCTCACCTCAGCTTTGAGGAGTTCCTTGCGGTCGCCGCCCGACAGTCCACCCTGATGGTGGAGAATCTGGTCCAGAACCTGGCACGTGGCTAAGTCGCTCTCCTTCGCGCTTGCCGCGCTGCTGTTACTCGCCCCGGCGTGGCTGCTGGCCGCGCCGCGGGTGATCACCCTCTCTCCCGCCAATACCGAACTGGCCTTTGCCGCCGGGATCACGCCGGTCGGCGTCAGTAGCTATTCCGATTATCCGCCGCAGGCCAAAACGATTGAGCAGGTTGCCAGCTGGCAGGGGATGAACCTGGAGCGCATCGTAGCGTTAAAGCCAGACCTGGTGCTGGCCTGGCGCGGCGGTAATGCCGAACGTCAGGTTAACCAGCTGCAGTCGCTGGGTATCCACGTCCTCTGGGTGCAGACTTCGACCATCGAAGAGATCATCGCCACCCTGCGTCAACTGGCGAAGTGGAGCCCGCAGCCGGAAAAAGCGCAGCAGGCGGCGCAGGCGATGCAGCAGGAATACGATGCGCTGAAAGCGCGCTATGCCAGCGCGCCGAAGAAACGCGTCTTCCTGCAGTTCGGTTCCGCCCCGCTGTTCACCAGCGGCCCCGGCTCGATTCAGGATCAGGTGCTGAGGCTGTGCGGCGGCGAGAATATCTTTGCCGCCAGCCGCGTTCCCTGGCCGCAGGTGAGCCGCGAACAGGTGCTGGCCCGTCAGCCGCAGGCGATTGTGTTGACCGGCGACGCCAGCCGCATCGCCGAGGCGCAGCGCTTTTGGCAACATCAGCTCACCATTTCGTTGATTGCGTTACACAGCGACTGGTTTGAACGCGCAAGCCCACGTATTATCCTCGCCGCCAAACAACTTTGTGCGGCGCTCGACCAGGTAAAATAACCATCCGGTAAAGCGGATGTTCAGTGGGAATCAACGATGCTTGTCTATTGGCTGGATATTATTGGCACGGCCGTTTTCGCGATCTCCGGCGTTCTGCTGGCCGGAAAATTACGCATGGACCCGTTTGGCGTGCTGGTGTTAGGCGTGGTGACGGCGGTGGGCGGCGGAACCATCCGCGACATGGCGCTGGCGAATGGCCCGGTATTCTGGGTCAAAGATCCCACCGATCTGGTGGTGGCAATGGTCACCAGCATGCTGACCATCCTGCTGGTCCGCCAGCCGCGCCGGCTGCCGAAATGGATCCTGCCGGTGCTCGACGCCGTCGGTTTAGCGGTGTTTGTCGGCATCGGCGTGAATAAAGCCTTTCTCGCCGGCAGCGGCCCGCTGGTAGCGGTATGCATGGGGGTGGTGACCGGCGTTGGCGGCGGGATAATCCGCGACGTGCTGGCGCGCGAAATTCCTATGATTCTGCGCACCGAGATCTACGCCACCGCCTGTATTGTCGGCGGCATTGTCCACGCCACCGCGCACGACACCTTCCATCTCCCGCTGGAGAATTCGGCGATGATGGGGATGGTGGTGACCCTGGCGATCCGGCTGGCGGCGATCCGCTGGCACCTGAAGCTGCCGACATTTGCCCTGGACGATAACGGACGGTCATAAAAGCAAAACGGTAACCCTGAGGTTACCGTTTTTAGCGTTGGCGCCCTCTCGCTGCGAGAAAAAGCCCCCTGCCGCGCTCGCTTTAAACGCTGAACGAGGACCCGCAGCCGCAGGTGCTTTTCGCGTTCGGGTTGGTCACGATAAAGCGCGAACCTTCCAGCCCTTCGGTATAGTCGACAGAGCCGCCGACCAGGTACTGCAGGCTCATCGGGTCAACCACCAGGCCGACACCCTGTTTCTCAATGGTCATATCCCCTTCGTTCACCTGATCGTCGAAGGTGAAGCCATACTGGAAACCGCTGCAACCGCCGCCGGTGATATACACGCGCAGTTTCAGGTTCGGATTATCTTCATCCGCAATCAGGTGTTTTACTTTATTGGCTGCGGCTTCGGTAAACTCCAGCGGCAACGCTACGTCATCACTCATTTTTTGCTCCCATTGATACTTCCGGCCGGTTAAAGAATAACCGGACCTTTTGAGCCATTATCTAATACCCTGGTAAATCGTTCAAGTATTCTCCCGGGGTGCCTGCTGCGCTTTTGCCGCCTGCTCGGCCTCCTGCTTCGCCAGAGTACGTTGCAGAATGGTCGAATACAAAGGCTTACCGCCGAGGAATTGCGCCAGTAGTGTTGCGCCAAGGCAGGTAATAATCATTGGCAAAATGAGCTGATAGTTATCGGTCATCTCCAGCACCAGCACAATCCCGGTCAGCGGCGCGCGCACCGAGGCGGCGAGCAGCGCCCCCATGCCGGCGATGGCGAAGGTGCCGGCATCGAGATGGTAGGACGGAAACAGCGGAATAGCCGCCATGCCGAACGCCGTGCCCAGCAGCGTGCCGAGCGCCAGCATCGGGGCGAAAATGCCGCCCGGCGCGCCGGAAGAGAAGCAGATCAGCGTGGTCACCACGCGGGCAATAAAGATGAACAGCAGCAAACCGACTGAGAAGTTACCGGCGGCGGCGATGGGGATCAGGTTAAAGCCACCGCCCACCGCGGAGGGCTGCATCAGCCCCAGCAGGCCGCAAAGCCCGCCGATGCCCCCGCCTATTAACACCCATTTTTTGATGTGGCCGCCGTGAATGCGCTGGAACAGATCCTGGGTGCGTAGCACCAGAAAATTAAACAGCGGACCAAAGCAGCCAAACAGCATCCCCAGCACCAGGTACAGCCACAGGGTATTCACCGGGGCATTGCTCAGCTTGCCCACCTCTATAATTGCCGCCTCGCCGTTGAAAATGCGAAACACAATGCTCGACATGATCACGCCGGTAAATACCGCTTTAATGGAGATCAGGTTGTAGCGGAACTGCGGGCGCATCTCTTCGATGATAAACAGGATACCGGCCAGCGGCGCGTTAAAGGCCGCTGAGAGCCCCGACGCCGCACCGGTCGCCAGCAGCGTGTGCCGCGCTTCCGGACTGCGCATGCGGAAAATATCCAGCACCATACGTCCAATGTTGCCGCCAAGCTGCACCATCGGCCCCTCGCGTCCCAGCACCATTCCGGCGCCCAGGGTCCCCATGCCGCCGATGAATTTCACCGGCAGCACGCGCCACCAGCGAACCGGCCGCAGCTCCTCCAACGCCCCTTCGATTTCCGGGATCCCCGATCCGCCAGCCTCCGGCGCAAAACGGCGCACGAGGAAATAGCCGACCATCGCCAGCAGCGCCGACAAGATAAACGCCAGCGGCCAGACCAGATACCAGTGATCCGCCACCTGCGCCAGCGCGCCGATCCGCTGGTTCTGCACCCAGTTCACGCTCTTTTCAAACGCCACGCCCACCAGCCCGGCCAGCGTGCCGACCACCGCCGCCATAAACAGCACCGCCAGCGGCGTTTTATCGCGCTGAATCAACCGGCGCACCGCATCGCCGCGACGCACCCGCACGAACTGATGTGCTTCAAAAGAGGGAGTTTCTGCTTTCATGCCATTATCAATTATTGGTAATACAAATGAAGAGAGAGGCATTTTAGCCGCCCCGGCGCGCTGCGTCGTCAAAAAAATGCCCTTGCGGCACATTGTTTCAATTGGGCAAAACTTTCATAACCATCCTGGAATAACTTAGAATAGCCGATAAAACATTTTTCACGAACCAGGACCCTGGCCATGAGCAAATCTGAAAATCTGTACCACGCCGCGCGTGAACTGATCCCCGGCGGCGTTAACTCGCCGGTCCGCGCCTTCACCGGCGTCGGCGGCACCCCGCTGTTTATCGAACGCGCGGATGGCGCTTACCTCTATGACGTGGATGGGAAAGCCTATATCGATTATGTCGGCTCCTGGGGTCCGATGGTGCTGGGCCACAACCATCCGGCGATCCGCAACGCGGTGATCGAGGCGGCGTCCCGCGGCCTGAGCTTTGGCGCGCCGACCGAAATGGAAGTAAAAATGGCGGCGCTGGTGACCGAGCTGGTGCCGACCATGGATATGGTGCGCATGGTGAACTCCGGTACCGAAGCCACCATGAGCGCGATTCGCCTGGCGCGCGGCTTCACCGGCCGCGACAAGATCATCAAGTTCGAAGGCTGCTACCACGGCCATGCCGACTGCCTGCTGGTGAAAGCCGGTTCCGGCGCGCTGACCCTCGGCCAGCCGAACTCGCCGGGCGTGCCGGCTGATTTCGCCAAACATACCCTGACCTGCACGTATAACGACCTCGCCTCCGTGCGCGCGGCGTTCGAGCAGTATCCGCAGGATATCGCCTGCATCATCGTCGAGCCGGTCGCCGGGAATATGAACTGCATACCGCCGCAGCCGGAGTTCCTGCCGGGCCTGCGCGCGCTGTGCGACGAATTTGGCGCCCTGCTGATCATCGACGAAGTGATGACCGGCTTCCGCGTGGCGCTGGCGGGCGCGCAGGCTTATTACGGCGTGGAGCCGGATCTGACCTGTCTCGGGAAAATCATCGGCGGCGGGATGCCGGTAGGCGCCTTCGGCGGCCGTCGCGAGGTGATGGACGCGCTGGCGCCCACCGGTCCGGTCTACCAGGCCGGAACCCTCTCCGGTAACCCGATCGCCATGGCCGCCGGCTTCGCCTGCTTAAGCGAAGTGGCGCAGCCGGGCGTGCATGAAACCCTCACCGAGCTGACCAACCAGCTGGCGCAAGGCCTGCTGGATGCGGCGCGTGACGCCGGGATCCCGCTGGTGGTCAATAACGTCGGCGGCATGTTCGGCATCTTCTTTACCGATGCCGAAACCGTCACCTGCTATCAGGACGTGGTGAAGTGCGATGTCGAACGCTTCAAGCGCTTCTTCCATCTGATACTGGAGGAAGGCGTGTACCTGGCGCCGTCAGCGTTTGAGGCTGGCTTTATGTCCGTCGCCCACAGCGAAGAAGATATCGACAATACCATCGACGCCGCGCGTCGGGTATTTGCCAAACTGTAAGGTGCTTGAATGCCTGGTGACGCAGGGAGTTTCCCGGATGCGGCGCATTGCGCCTTATCCGGGTTACCAAATCGCACAGCACTGTAGCCCCGGTAAGCACTAGCGCCACCGGGGATTTTCCCGGATGCGGCGCATTGCGCCTTATCCGGGCTACCAAATCGCACAGCACTGTAGCCCCGGTAAGCACTAGCGCCACCGGGGATGTTGAGGCCATCGGGATCGTTAGCGGCTCTGCTTCCTCAGCAAATAGATAAAGTACGGCGCGCCGATAAAGGTCGACAACAGCCCCGCCGGGATCTGGTACGGGAACATGATCATCCGTCCGCACCAGTCGGCGAAGACCAGCAGCAGCCCGCCAGTCAGTCCGGAGATCACCATATGCGGCAGCGTTCGCCGGAAGCCCATCATGCGCGCAATATGCGGCGCCATCAGCCCGACGAAGCTCAGCGGGCCGATGGTCAGCGTCGCCGCCGCCGTCAGGCAGGCCGCCAGCAGCAGCAGAACAATCCGCGATGACGTCAGCGCCATGCCCACCGCCCGCGCCGCCTCCCCGCCCAGCGGCAGGATGGTTAACCAGCGGCGACAGAGCGGCGCCAGCGCCAGCAGGACCAGCATCACCGCGCCGCTGCGTACCACCCTCTCCGGCGTCGCGCTGTAGGTCGACCCCGAGATCCACGTCAGGATCTGCGCCATGCGCGGATCGCCGCTGGCCTGCAGCATCATCAGCAGCATGGTGAAGGCGGTACTGAGCGCCATCCCCGCCAGCAGCATCCGATGCGGCGAGAAACCGCCCCGTCCGGCGGCCAGCATAATGATCAGCAAAGTGGCCGCCGCGCCAAGGCTCCCGGCCGGCAGCAGCCAGCCAAAGGCGTCGCCAGGCACGAAGAACAGCATCAGCACCACGCCAAAGGCGGCGCCGGAGCTGATGCCCAGCACTTCCGGGCTGGCCATCGGGTTGCCGGTCAGGCGCTGGATAATACAGCCGGCGACCGCCAGCATCACCCCGGCGAACAGCGCCGACAGCACCCGCGGCCAGCGCCAGGGCAGCAGTTGCTCCAGCAGATCGCCGTGAGCCCACAGCCAGCCGTGGGCATCGCGACCAAAGGCCATCGCCACGCTCATCGCCAGCAGCAGCAACGCGACGCCCCCGAGAACAAACCATTGCACGTGATAGCGCTCAGGCTGCACATTATCGCCGCCGTTCATCACCGGGGCGCTGATGCTGCGCAGCCGCGGCAGCAGCCACAGCAGCAGCGGCGCGCCGATCAGGGCGGTGACCGAGCCGGTGGAGACTTCCCGCCATACCCGGCTCAGCCAGAGGATCACCTGATCGGAAAGCCACAGGAGCAGCGCGCCGATCAGCGCCGCCAGCAGCAGCCGGGCCAGCAGTCGACGGGCGCCGAGCATTTTCGCCAGCAGCGGCGCGAACAGGCCGATAAAGCCGATAATCCCGACCGCGTTGACCAGCAGCGCGCTCATCACGATCGCCAGCGTCAGGGCGCCGAGGCGCGCCAGAGACAGCGCCAGCCCCAGGTTGCGCGCCACCCCGTCATCGAGCCCCATCAGAGTCAGCGGACGCAGCAGCAGCAGGGTGAGTATCGCCCCGCCCAGCAGCTGCGGCCACAGGCGCTGCGCCACGCTCCAGTCGGTTTGCGTCAGCGTCCCGGTGCTCCACAGGAACATGCTCTGCAGCTGGTCGTGATGGAAAATCACCATCAGCTGGTTAAGCGCCCCGCAGTAGAGGCTGACCACCAGGCCCGCCAGGATCAGCGTTACCGGCGACAGACGCTTGCCCCAGGAGACGCCAAACACCAGCGCCCCCACCAGACAGGCCCCGGCCAGCGCGGCAAACTGCGACGCCAGCACGCCGGGGATGGCCCACAGCGTGGTGACCGTTATCCCCAGCTGCGCGCCGGTGGCGACGCCAAGGGTGGTCGGCTCCGCCAGCGGATTGCGCAGCACCTGCTGGAACAGTACGCCGACCAGTCCCAGCCCGGCCCCCACCAGCAGTGAAACGGCCACCCGCGGCAGCAGGCTGTAATGAAACAGCATCTGGGCAATCTGATCGCTATCCGGCTGCCGCAGCGCCTGCCGCCATTGCGCATAGGGCAAGGCGACATTGAGATTGACGATACTCAACGCGAAGGCGGCAACCAGCAGCGCGGCCAGCAGGATACTGGCTAACGGTGAAATACGCGTATTCATGCCGGACTCCCCTGGGCCTCGGCCAGCACGCGGGCAAAATGCATCGCCGACAGCGTCGCGCCATAGAACCACACCGCCGGAACGCGCTGGAAGCGCCCCGCGCGCACGAACGGCATCGCCTGCCACAGCGGGGTCGCCAGCAGCTGGGTCATCTCCCGCTCGTTACCATGATCAAAACAGATCACATCGGCCTCGTTAAACGCCGCCAGCCGGTCGATGCCAACGCTAACGCTGCCCCAGAACGCCGCTTCGCCGCGCCAGGCGTTTTTAATACCAAAGCGGTCAAGCACCTCCTGGAACAGGCAGTTTTCGCCAAACACCAGAACGTGGCGCGGATCGAGCAGGGAGATCATCAGCAGCGGACGGTCGCCGCGTCCGGCAAAGCGCGGCTTCAGGCTCGCCATCAGCGCCTCAAACTCCGCCAGGTGGCGCTGAGCCTGCTGCGGTTTGCCCAGCAGGTCAGCCATCTCCAGCAGCGAGCGCTGAGCCATCGCCAGCGGGCGTTTGCCGTCGCTAAAGGTGAATCCGCGACCGGGGGCGATACGCGCCAGCTTCTCCGGCGACGGGCCGTAGCCTGCTGACCAGACGATAAACGACGGTTTCATCTGCGTCAGCAGCTCAAGATTGGGTTCAGTGCGCAAACCGACATCGATCACCGAGTCGGGCAGCGCGGGCTCGTTCACCCACAGGCGATAGTTAGGGATATCGGCCACGCCGTAAGGCGTGACGCCCAGCGCCAGCAGGAGCTCCGCCGGCAGCCACTCCAGGGCGACCACACGCTGCGGGTCAACGTTCGCCGCCTGCGCGCCGCGCATCTGCCACAGCAGCGGCGAGAGCGCCATCGCGGTCAGCAGGCGACGTCGGGTTATCTGAGTCGGGGCCATCATCAATAGACAAAGCTTACCGGCGCCGCGCCGGCCGGGTGCGGCAGGATCCCCATCGGGATGCCGTAGATTTGTTCCAGGGTGTCGCTGCGCATCAGTTCCGCCGGCGTCCCCTGGGCGATCATTTCCCCGCCGCGCAGGGCCACCAGATAGTCGCAGTAGCGGGCCGCCATATTAATGTCGTGCAGGACGGCGATCACCGTCAGCCCGCGCTGCTGGCTGAGACGATGCACCAGCGCGAGGACATCAACCTGATGGGCGATATCCAGCGCCGAGGTGGGTTCATCGAGCAGCAGGCAGCGGCTATCCTGCGCCACCAGCATGGCGATCCACGCCCGCTGGCGTTCGCCGCCGGAGAGGCTGTCCACCAGACGATGGGCGAGCGGCTTCAGCCCTACCAGCGCAATCGCCTCTTCCACTTTCTCGCGGTCCGCCGCGCCAAAGCGACCCAGCGCGCCGTGCCACGGATAGCGGCCGATCGCCACCAGCTCGCGCACCGTCATACCTTCGGCCGGCGGCAGCTGCTGCGGCAGATAGGCCACTTTGCGGGCAAAGGCTTTGCTGCCCCAGCTCTCCAGCGGCTGGCCGTCCAGCAGCACATCGCCTGCGGAAGGCGGCTGATGGCGGCCAAGCATTTTCAGTAACGTCGACTTGCCGGAGCCATTATGGCCGATCAGGCCTGTGACTTTTCCGGCCGGGAAGGTGAGCGAGAGCGGATGGAGCAACGTGCGGCCAGGCACACGGAAAGTGACGCGATCCAGCGCGAAGGTGGTTTCTGCGTGCGGAGTCTGTTCCTGCATAGCGATAACCTGATAAAGGGCGCGGCGAACCGCGCCCGTAGGTGGTTAGAAACGGAAGGTGGCGGTGGCGACGACCTGACGTCCGGCCCCCCAGTAGCAGGCGTATTCGCTGTAGCAACTGGAGACATATTCGCGGTCGAACAGGTTGTTGACGTTGACGCCGACCGACGAGCCCGGCAGGCCAAAGCGCGCCAGATCGTATTTCACCGTCGCATCCATCAGCGCATAACCGGCCACACTAAAGGCATCATTTTTCTTACCGGTGCTGGTGTCATTTTTGTAGTAGCTGACCGTTGAACCGATATAGCGCGCCCCGGCCCCAATCGTCAGACCGCTCAGCGCGGTTTCGTGGAAGGTATAATCCGCCCACAGGGAGGCCATGTTACGCGGCACTTCCGCCGGACGTTTACCGTTGAACACCGTATCGTGAGTGTACTCCGCATCGGTGTAGCTGTAGGCTGCGGTGACGTTAATATTGGCGTTCACCGCCGCCTTCGCCTCCAGCTCAAGGCCGCGGGAGCGGATTTCGCCGGTCTGGATGCTGAACGCCTGGTTAGCCGGATCCGCCGTCAGGTTCTTGTCTTTGGTCAGCTGATAGACCGCCGCGGTGACCACCACCGGCATATCTTTCGGCACATATTTCACGCCGGCTTCATACTGCTTACCGCGCGACGGATCGAACGGCTTACCGCTGCTGCTGGATCCCGATACCGGTTCAAACGATTCGCTGTAGCTGAAGTACGGAGAGATACCGTTATCGAACAGGTAGTTGATGCCGCCGCGCCAGCTGAACTGCTGGTCGTGGTTCTCCGCCAGGCTGTTGGTGGCGCGGGTTAACGTTGAGGTCGTGGCGTAATCGTAACGGCCGCCCAGGGTCATCACCCATTTATCCCACTCCATCTGATCCTGCGCGTACAGGCCAGTCTGCTCCATCCGGTTGAGCACCGCGTACGGGAAGGTGACCTGAATATTCGGATTGCCGTACTGCGGATTGTTCATGCTGATGGGATCCGCCGTCCCGTAGTCGGCATCCACATCGTTACGCATCCGCGAGTAGTCCACGCCGGTCAGCAGGGTATGGTTAACCGCGCCGGTGGCGAAATCAGACTGCAGCTGAGTATCAACGGTGAAGGTGTTCAGGTGCTCGTCGGAGCGCACATAGGCGCGATTCATGTAGCCCGGCGCGACATAGCCGTTGCCGTACACCGAACGATAGAGCGTATGCACATCGGCATAGCGCAGGTTCTGCCGCACGGTAAAGGTGTCATCGAACTGATGGGAGAAGCTGTAGCCCACCATCTTCTGGCGGCGGGAGATTTTATTATCCGCCTCGCCTTCGTTGAAATCGGTCGGCAGCTTATGCGCCTTACCGTTGGCGTCGTAATACGGCACCACGGTGCCTTCGCGCGGCAGCCAGCCGTAGTAGCCCGCATCCGGATCATTCTGGAAGTTGCTCAGGAAGGTGAAGTCGGTTTTATCGTCCGGACGCCAGCTAAAGGAGGGCGCCACCGCGTAGCGGGTCGATTTCGCCATCTGCTGCTGGGCATCCTGGCTGCGGCCCAGACCGGTCAGGCGGTAGGACCAGACGCCGGCATCATCAATGGCGTCGCTGAAGTCAAACCCGGTCTGCCACAGATTGTCGGTGCCCATCTTAAACTGCACTTCTTTCAGCGGCTCGGTGGTCGGGCGTTTGCTGACCATGCTGACGATACCGCCCGGGTTGCTGTTGCCGTACAGCACCGAGGTTGGCCCGCGCATCACTTCCACGCGCTCCAGGAAGTAAGGATCCATGGAGACTTCAGAGTAGTTATTCCCCTGCAGCTTCATGCCGTCCAGATACTGGTTGGTGTTGACGGTCGTCGAGGTGGTGAAGCCGCGAATGGTGACCACGTCATAGGTGGTCGAACTGCCGCGGGTGGAGAAGACGCTTGGCGTATAGGAAAGCGCCTCTTTTACCGTCGTCGGCTGACGCATCTCCATCTCCTGGCGCGTCACCACCGACACAGACTGCGGCGTTTTTTCTATCGGGGTATCGGTTTTCGTCGCCGTGGCGGAGCGTTTCGCCGCGATGGTCGGCGCCGGTCCCCAGGCGCTTTCCTGGGCGGCCGGGGCGGCAACGACGGTAATGGTTTCTTCTTGCTTCGGTTGTTCTGCTGCCTGTGCGTAGACAGACATGCCGCTAACCGCCGTGGCTACTACAGCTGCGACTTTACGCAGCGAGTGGTTTGGCTGAGCAGTTTTTGGACGCGCCATGGGTATATCTCTGATGAAAGTGAATGATAACGTAAACGAGAATTATTATTATGACGGGCGATATAATAGGCGAAACGTTGAAGGCAAGGCAAGCGATATGCCTGTCGCTGCGGGTTGAAGGCTGAATTAATAACCAGATAGTTATTATGGAGTTAAAGAGCCGTTAACTTTTTTACAGGCATAAAAAAACCCCTTAATACTTTCGTCTTAAGGGGTCTGGTCTTAGGGCTTAAATCAGTTACTGCCGAACATATCCTTGATCCAGCCCGCGACGCCGTCGCTCTTCTCCTGCTGCTTCGGCGGCTGCTGCTGCTGTTGCTGCTGTTGCTGCTGAGGCTGCTGCTGCCCGGACTGATTGAACGGGTTGTTCGCTTCCTGCTGCTGCAACTGCTGCTGCTGCATCATCTCGCCCTGGCGGCACAGCGCATCCGGCTGCGTCGTCCACACCGGCAGCGAACGCATACCGCCGCTGCAGACGAAGTTGCCGTTGCTGTCCACGCCCATGTCGACCACGTCTTCAGGCGCCGTCAGCACCAGCGGCGTTGGCGTCTGGTTCGCCAGATAACGCTGGTAAATCGACATCGCACCGCTGGCGCCGTACAGTTTGGTTGGCTGGTTATTATCGCGACCCACCCAGGTGATGGTCACCTGGCTACCGTCGATCCCGGCAAACCAGGTATCGACGTTATTGTTGGTGGTCCCGGTTTTCCCCGCCAGATGGAGGCCCGGATACTTCGCGCCCAGCTGACGCCCCGTCCCGCGCTGCACCACCTGCTGCATGGTCCACAGCGTCATGTAGGCCGCCTGGGCAGGCACCGCGCGCTCCGCCTGCGGATAGCTCTGATACAGCACCGTGCCATCTTCCGCAATCACTGACCGCAGGGCGGAGAGTGGCGCACGGTTGCCGCCGCTGGCGATGGTCTGGAAGGCCTGGGCCACTTCAATTGGCGTCAGGTTCAGCGCGCCAAGCAGCATCGCCGGCACGGCGTTGAGCTGATTCTTCGGCGCCCCCAGTTTGGTCCAGGTATCGACCACCGCCGGCAAGCCCAGCGCCATCCCGAGGTTAACCGTCGGCACGTTCATCGAACGGGTCAGGGCATCCACCAGCATCACCTGGCCGCTGAAGCGACGATCGTCGTTCTGCGGCGACCAGGTCTGGCCGTTGGACAGGCGAATAGTCACTGGCGCATCGGCGATCCACGTATTCAGGCGATACTGGTTCGGCTGGCTCAGCGCGGTCAGATAGGTCGCCGGCTTGGCCAGAGAACCAATCGAACGGCGGGCCTGCATCGCACGGTTGTAGCCGGCGAACTGCGGCTCCGCGCCGCCGACCATCGCCCGCACTTCACCGGTAAAGCGGTCCACCACCACCATGGCGGTTTCCAGATCTGCCAGCTTGCGCTGTTTCTTCAGTACCGGGATCCCTTCGGTGGCCGCTTTTTCCGCGGCATCCTGCGCCACC
The DNA here is from genome assembly GCF_019753495.1 of Klebsiella sp. TF21-TM. Taxonomy (NCBI): domain Bacteria; kingdom Pseudomonadati; phylum Pseudomonadota; class Gammaproteobacteria; order Enterobacterales; family Enterobacteriaceae; genus Klebsiella; species Klebsiella sp. TF21-TM. The sequence continues at coordinate 56,743 of NZ_JAIJYL010000003.1, forward strand.
GAGTCGAAGGTCGTGAAGATCTTCACGCCGGAGAGATCTTTCACTTTATCGCCCAGCTTCGCCTGCAGCTCCTGACGCACCATCTGCATAAACGCCGGCTGTGGTGAAATCACCCCGCCGCGCGGCTGCACGCCCAGCGGACGCGCGCTCAGCATGTCGTACAGCTCCTGGTCGATGACCTGCTGCTGCTGCAGCAGACGCAGCACCAGATTGCGTCGCTCAAGGGCCAGTTTCGGGTTGCGCCACGGGTTATAGACCGAGGCCCCTTTCACCATCCCCACCAGCAGCGCCTGCTGGTCGAGGCTCAGCTCTTCCACCGGACGGCCAAAGTAGTACAGGCTGGCCAGCGGGAAGCCGCGAATTTCGTTATCGCCGCTCTGACCGAGGTACACCTCGTTCATATACAGCTCAAGGATGCGATCCTTGCTGTAGCGGGCGTCGACGATCAGCGCCATGTACGCTTCGTTGGCTTTACGCCAGTAGGAGCGTTCGCTGGAGAGGAACAGGTTTTTCACCAGCTGCTGGGTCAGGGTACTTGCCCCCTGCACCGTCCGGCCTGCCGTCAGGTTCGCCAGCACCGCACGGCCGATGGAATAGAGGCTGATACCATCGTGCTCGTAGAAGTGGCGGTCTTCGGTCGCCAGCAGCGTATCCACCAGCAGGTCGGGGAAGCCGCTGCGCTTCACGAACAGACGCTGCTCGCCGTTCGGCGACTGCAGCATGGTGATAAGTCGCGGATCGAGGCGGAAGAAACCGAACTGGCGGTTGTTATCCATATTCTCGATGGTTTCCAGATGGTCGCCGTCGAAGGTCAGACGCGCGCGCACCTGCCCTTCTTTACTGTCCGGGAAATCGAACGGACGGCGGATCATCTCGATGCTGTTGGCCTGCACCGTATATTCGCCGGGACGCGTCATCGCGCTGACCTGACGATACTGGGTGGCGTTCAGCAGACGCACCATCTCGTTTTTGCTGATCTGCATGTCCGGCTCAAGGTTCACCATTCGGCCATAGACCGCGGCCGGCAGCTCCCAGACTTTACCGTCAATGCGGCTGCGGATTTTCTGGTCGAGGTAGACGCCATAGGCGGCAATCAGCACCGCGAAGACAATCCCCAGCTTGACCAGCAGCCACAGCCAGCTGCGCTTACGACGAGGCTTACCACCTTTGCCTTTGCCTTTTCTCGGCACCGGTTTCTCATCCTCATAATCATCGTCATCATACTCGTCGTCGTAGTCCTCTTCCCGGACCCGGCGACGGGTGACTTTCTGTTTTGTCGGACGTGAGGGTCTTCCCTTACGTCCGATAGGCTCGCGGTCATCTCCCGCCATGCTTTTTCTCCGCAACGTTCAGGCGCAAAGGCCTGATTCTCAATACTTCCCCTGTTCAGAGGAAGAAGAAATCTCTCAAATTAACGTCCTGGCTGCTTACCCTCGGGACGACAACCTGCTGGCGGGCAGAACGCGCCGCCCACCTTTCAAAGGGTTGGTTTGCTTCGTTTCACATGATACTAACAATAAAAATTCACCATAAAATCATTGTGTTAAACGCATCACTGGCAGAATGAGTCAGAACATAGCACGTAATGTTCAGGGCATACAGGATAGCACTAAAATGCGACATTCTTAACCAGCATTTTACCTCGTACTCACGTAACAAGATGGGAAAGAGTATGTTTTTTAATAACATAAAAAATGACGCTCGCCCTGACGCCAAATGCGGCGACATCATCTGCCGCAGAAAATATATTTTCCGGCCGCCAATATTTATTACTGAAAGAAGTAAAGGGGATTAATCGAGTTTCTGCCAATAAAAATGAGAGCCTGTTAACATTTATGCAGAATCATATTTTATGATGACACCAGGGAAATATTTGTTAAACTAGCGGCCAGTGATTCATTATTTTGATTACTCTACTATGCGCATTCCGCTTATATTTCCGCTTTGCGTGGTGGCCGTGCTCTCTGGCTGCCAACAGAAACCCGCCTCAACGCTCAGTCCGGCCATCAGTAGCCAGGCGCAGCTCGAGCAGCTCTCGTCCGTGGCGGCAGGAACGCGCTATCTCAAGAATAAATGTAATCGTAGCGATCTGCCCGCCGATGAAGCTATTTATCGCGCGGCGGTGAATGTCGGCAAAGCGCGCGGCTGGGGAAATATTGACCCGGCAACGTTAAGCCAAAATAGCGACCGGCTTTACCAACAGCTTTTACAGGACAGCACCCCGGAAGCCGCGCAGTGCAGTCAATTTAATCGCCAGCTTGCTCCCTTTATTGCCAGCCTGCGCGGCGACTAAGCAAAATATCTTCAACGCGCATTTTATTGCGCGTGCCCCTTATTAGCCTTTCGGCTCCTCGTCAATTTTCCCCCCGGGCCAGTCCTCCAGCGCCGCGAGGGTAAAGGTCGTGCCGTTGAAGCTAAAGATCGTCACATCCTGCTGGATCTGCTCCACCACCAGATTGGGCAGCGGGGAGTCGCCCTCCGTCCACGCTTTGCCATTTAACACAATGCTGCGCTTTTCCGCTAACGAGGCGTAGACATGCGCGCTATAGCGCAGAGGCGGCAGCGTATCGCTGTCCACCACCGGCGCGGCGGGCGCGCTGGGTTTTGTCGCCGGCGGCGGCGTCTTTGGCGCGGCCTCTCCGGCAGCGGTTAACGGCAGAAGCGCCGCATGCGCCACCGGCAAGGGCAGCGGTTGCGGCGGTGCCGGATGACGCCACTGCTCGCCGCCAAACCAGCCGAGCGCGAATAATAATCCGGCGTACAGCGGGATAATCCAGCCTGGGATCTGCACCATCCGGCCGCGGATCACCGGCGCGTCCGCCTGCGCGGAAGGCGGCTGATGCGCCACCAACGGGGGGATCCCTCTTTCACTGTCATCACGAACAATCACCACGATCTCCTGTTCCCTCACGATAACGAGAAGGCGCCCTTACGGGCGCCCCAAACGGCTGACAAAGCGCAATCTTCAGGGATTGCCCGGCGGCGCTGCGCTTGCGCGGGCCTACAGCTAACTGCATAACGGTTTGATATTGCAGTCCTTCACAGGCCGGGTAAGGCGAAAGCCGCCACCCGGCAGAAAGGCGGCACAATATCAAACCAGGTTTGTCATCAGCCAGAGGCGCCCTTACGGGCGCCCCACGTCACGTTATTTACTGCTCACCGGCAGGCCGGCGCCCTGCGATTCGCCCTGCGGCAATTCGAGAACGGCAACCGACCAGGCCGGCAGCGTGACCGAGCCGTCAGCGGCAATCTGCACGCCGCTGGCCAGCGAACGGTCGCCCGCCGCCTGCTGGATGGCGCTCAGCTGGAGCGATGCGCCGGCGAAATCCTGCAGCGTCCGGCTTTCCGGAGCGGCGTTAATCGCCACCACGATGCCGTCGACGCGGCTGTCCAGACTGGCGCCAGCCTGCATCCCGTCATCGATGGTCATCACCAGCAGACCGGTCTGCTGATCGGCGCCGGTATTGCGGAAGTCCACACGCTGCATCACCGTCGCGCCGTCGCCGAGGGTAAACAGCGGAGATGACTTACGCAGCGCGGTCAGCTCCTGATAAAACGCGGTCATCTGCTTGAGCTCGGCTTCACCCGGGGTGGCCACCCAGTCCTTCACGCGGGCGATGATGTCATAGTTGCTGCCATCATCGCTGCTGCGCGGCATACCGACGTTGTAGTTGTTGTCCTGCAGGGAGTAATCCACGCGGTTAAACCAGTCGCCGGAATCATACGAGTCGCGGGTAAAGGATTTGGAGCGCAGCAGCTCCGAGCCCTGCTGGTCAAAGGCGATCCCCTGGCCGAGCATGACCGTGGCCAGCGACACCGCCTGCATCCGGACGCGGGTGTCGAGATCCGCCTCCTGAGCGGCTTTGTAGCTGATCATGTCCCACAGCGTCTGGTTGTCGTGTTTTGACACATAGTTCACGACTTCCGTCGGATCAGCCGCGTAGCCGCCAGGCGCGCCGTTATAATCAATCTCGCTGCCTCTCTTCACCGCGCCGTCTTTGTCGATCAGCACGAAGTCCGCAAGGTTACCGGCCATGCCGAGACGGGTCAGATCGGCGAGATGGCGCGCCTGATCGTCGGTCAGGGTGGTCAGCTCATTCGGCAGAACGCCGGCCCCGCTGCCCACGCCCTGGTTCTGGCGCAATGCATCGCCGGAGTCGAACGGTCCGCCGCCGCGCACGGCGTCGCGCAGACGATCGGAGAACGTGCCGATCCCGGTGCCTTTGAGATTGATTTGCGAGGCAATTTCAAAGCGATCGCTCTGGTTGGAATCCCAGCCTTCGCCAAAGAAGTAGATATCCGGGTTCAGCGCTTTAATGCGTTCCCAGGCCGAGAGGATCTGCGCTTTCGGGTGGTAGCCCATCAGGTCGAAGCGGAAGCCATCGATCTTATAATCGGTGGTCCATACCGCCAGTGAATCGGCGATAAGCTTGGCGAACATCCGGTGCTCTGGCGCCGAGTCGGAGCAACAGGTGGCCGATTCCACGCTGCCGGTGGTTTCGTTCAGACGCTGATAGTACCAGGGGACGATCTTATCCAGCACCGAGGTGCGGTCGGTCGGGCCGGCGGCGTTGGTGTGGTTGTACACCACGTCCATAATGACGTTCATTCCCAGATCCTGCTTGATCGCCTGAATCATGGTGCGGAACTCTTTAATGCGCGCCGTGCCTTCCGGGTCGGTGGCGTAGGATCCTTCCGGTACTGTGTAGTGGAACGGATCGTAGCCCCAGTTATAGGAGTCGGTCTGCGCCACCAGCGTATTCAACGCCTGCACCTGCGGGTTATCCTTACTGTCGTTCTGCTTCAGCTGAGTCAGCACCTCTTCAACCGTCGAACCGCTGTCGCAATAGCCCGCGAACTCGCTGCTCTTCACCGCGCTGTTGACCTCGCACAGGCGACTGAACGGCTGCTGAATATCGGCGACTTTGTCGCTGAACTCATTGACCGTCGCCAGATCGAAGACCGGCAGCAGCTCAATATGGGTCACGCCCGAGGCCGACAGCTGCTTCAGATGCTGGACCATATTGCTCTCCTGGGCGGTGAGCGCCAGATACTTACCGCGCAGCTCCGCAGGAACGGTTTGATCCCAGGCGGAGAGATCGCGAATATGCGATTCGTGGATCGTCATCTTCGCCAGGTCAGCTTTGGTTTTCTGCGCGTGCGGCATCGTCAGCCCGTCCCAGCCTTCCGGCTTCAGCGCGCTGTCGTTCAGATCGACCACCTGGCTGTACTCCGAGTTGGTCGACAAACTGTGGGCGTAGGGATCGGTCACTTCGTACTGCTCGACTTTGCGCGACTGCGGGTGGTAGACCGTCATCGCGTAGCGGTAGAACGCGCCTTTCAGGTCGCTCCCTCCCTGCCAGGACCAGGCGCCGGAGGCGCTGTCGCGGGTCATCGGGTGACTGGCAACCACTTTCTTGTCCGCACTGTAGAGCACCAGCTCGACCTGCTGCGCCGTGGGCGCCCAGACGCGGAAGGTCACGCCGCTATCGGTTAGCTGGGCGCCATAGCTCAGCGCCTCGGCGGCGGCGGCATAGGTATCATCCAGCACGCCGGCGGTCTGCACCTGGGTGGCGGAGCTCAGTATCCCGTCGCTTTCGGCGGATATCGCCACCGTCTCGCCCTGCAGCAATTCCTCGACGTTGACGTCATCCGGCAGCTTAAAGGCAGGATAGCTGGCGAGATGCGGGAAGCGCATGCTCACCTGCTGGCTGACGGTGGTCGGGGTCAGCTTGACATACTTATCGGTAAATTCGCCGTTACTGTCGGCGGCCACCTTACTGCTGTGGCTGTAATAGAGACGCACAATGGGTTTATTTTCCCCGCCCGGCCACAGCAGAGTGGTCTTATCGACCCAGTGCGCATCGGCCAGCGCCACGCCAAAGGCGGCGCGGAAGGCGTCGGCGCGGGAGTCATAGACCGCGCTGTTGCCGGCGATGACCGATACCGTCCAATCGGTGAAATCACTGAAAGAGACGCGCAGGTCGCTGTCGATAAGCTTATTGGTGCCATCGCGGACGATCACGTTGATACACCCGCTCTCTTTAGTCAGCGGGATCACCCAGTAAGGGCCATATTTGTCGCTGCCGGTCGGCGTGGTGCTGACATCATTCCAGTCCGCCACCGGCGCGCTCAGCGCATCACAGGTTTCGTTATTCCACAGATAGAGGTTTTTGCTGGCATAGTCGGCCGGCGCGCTGCTGGTGATGCCGGCGATATCGACGAGGTGAATGACAGCCTGGTTGGCAGAGGCCTGTACCGCTTCGCCAGGGACGGCAACGTCCGGTAAACGGACGACGACATCCTGCGGGTCGGGCGTGCCAGGATTACCGGGTTCGCCAGGTGAGCCAGAGGAAGAGGAGGAAGAGCTGTTATCACAGCCACTCAATAATACTAACGATCCAAGAAATAGGGCATGACAGGTATATCTGAGCATTCGATAGTCCCTAATATGCTTATTAAATTATAAAAGGTAAGAAAGGATGAATATCTTTACAGCGCGCTAATTAGATATTTTTGCTTTCTCAGGCGCAATCATCCCCCACAAATGAGAGGGGGGCGTAGGAAGCCGGGGGAGTAAATGAATAAAGGGAATGACGACCGCAAACCGCAAACTGATTATGATTCGCCACGCTTATCGCCACTCTCCGGCAATAATTCATTCAAAAGCCAATAATCACCTACCTGTTTCGGTAGGGTATTACGCCAGCGTGCAGAAAAATAAATTAGCAAAGGGATTAAAATGCCAGTTTCTGTGATGGGGTTAACAAATATAAATAAAGGGATAATTAAATTATTACCCCGAATTGTGACGCTCATCATATTAATAACCGCCATTCCGCAGCTGGCGAAATTAACCTGGCGAGTGGTATTCCCTGTCAGTTCTGAGGATATTTCCGCCCTGCCGTTAACTGCGCCTCCGGCAGCGGAACCGGAATTAAAAAACGTGCGGCCCGCGTTTACCCTGTTTGGCCTGGCGACGAAAAATCCCCCCGCGCCAGCGGAGGCCACCAGCCTCGATCAGGTGCCGGTTTCCAGCCTGAAGCTACGCCTGGCCGGGCTGCTCGCCAGCAGCAACCCGGCGCGTTCCATCGCGATTATTGAAAAAGGAAATCAGCAGGTTAGCCTTAGCGTCGGCGATACCACCCCGGGATACGATGCACAGATCGCTGCCATCCTGCCAGACCGGATCATCGTCAACTATCAGGGGCGCCAGGAGGCCATTTTATTATTTAACGATACCCGCGCGTCGTCGTCATCGCCCGCCGCCGCGCCCCGTCCGCCCCTTATGAAGCGACTCCGCGAGCAGCCGCAAAATATCCTCACTTATTTAACGATTTCGCCAGTACTCAGCGGCGACAAACTGCAGGGCTACCGACTTAACCCTGGCAAAGACGCCTCGCTGTTTCGCCAGGCCGGCCTGCAGGCAAATGATTTGGCGATCGCCTTAAATGGCATCGATTTACGCGATCAGGAACAAGCGCAACAGGCGCTGCAGAATCTGGCCGATATGACCGAAATAACGCTAACCGTTGAGCGGGAAGGCCAACGACACGATATTGCTTTCTCCCTGGGGGATGAATAATTGCCAACCATGAAACGCCTGCGAAAAATGCTTCCTGCGCTGCTGATATTAACCCCGCTGCTATTTTCTCCGGCCGCCGCGGAGGAATTTTCCGCCAGTTTTAAAGGCACCGATATCCAGGAATTTATCAATACCGTCAGCAAAAACCTGAATAAAACGGTGATTATCGATCCCAGCGTACGCGGCACTATCACCGTGCGCAGTTACGATATGCTCAATGAAGAGCAATATTATCAATTCTTCCTCAGCGTACTGGATGTATATGGCTTCGCCGTGATTAATATGAATAACGGCGTGCTGAAGGTGGTCCGCGCCAAAGATGCCAAGACCTCGGCCGTTCCGGTCGCCAGCGAGGCCGCGCCGGGCGAAGGCGATGAGGTCGTCACCCGGGTGGTGCCCCTGACCAACGTCGCCGCTCGCGATCTCGCACCGCTGCTCCGCCAGCTGAACGATAACGCTGGCGCCGGCAGCGTGGTCCATTATGAACCTTCCAACGTCCTGCTGATGACCGGCCGCGCGGCGGTGATCAAACGCCTGCTGACCATTGTCGAACGCGTCGACAACGCCGGGGATCGCAGCGTGGTGACCGTGCCTCTCTCCTGGGCCTCCGCCGCGGAGGTGGTCAAACTGGTTACCGAACTCAATAAAGACACCAGCAAGTCGGCGCTGCCGGGATCGATGGTGGCGAACGTGGTGGCCGATGAGCGCACCAACTCGGTGCTGGTGAGCGGCGAGCCAAACTCGCGCCAGCGCATTATCGCCATGATCAAACAGCTCGACCGCCAGCAGGCGGTGCAGGGCAACACCAAAGTGATCTACCTGAAGTACGCCAAAGCCGCCGATCTGGTGGAGGTCCTGACCGGGATCAGCAGCTCGCTGCAGAACGATAAGCAAAGCGCCAAGCCGGTGGCCGCGATCGATAAAAATATTATTATCAAAGCCCACGGCCAGACCAACGCCCTGATCGTCACCGCGGCGCCGGACGTGATGAACGATCTGGAGCGGGTGATCGCCCAGCTGGATATCCGCCGCCCGCAGGTGCTGGTGGAGGCGATTATCGCCGAAGTGCAGGATGCGGACGGACTCAACCTCGGTATCCAGTGGGCCAATAAAAACGCCGGCATGACCCAGTTTACCAACAGCGGATTGCCGATCTCCACCGCGATCGCCGGCGCCAACCAGTACAACAAAGACGGCACCATCAGCAGCTCGCTGGCCAGCGCCCTCGGCTCGTTTAACGGTATCGCCGCCGGCTTCTACCAGGGGAACTGGGCGATGCTGCTCACCGCCCTCTCCAGCAGTACCAAGAACGATATTCTGGCCACCCCCAGCATCGTCACCCTCGACAATATGCAAGCCACCTTCAACGTCGGCCAGGAAGTCCCGGTGTTAACCGGCTCGCAAACCACCTCCGGCGACAACATCTTCAATACCGTCGAGCGCAAAACCGTGGGCATTAAACTGAAGGTGAAGCCGCAGATTAACGAAGGCGATGCCGTGCTGCTGGAGATTGAGCAGGAGGTATCAAGCGTCGCCGATTCGGCCTCCAGCACCAGCAGCGATCTCGGGGCGACCTTTAATACCCGGACGGTGAATAACGCCGTGCTGGTGGGCAGCGGCGAAACGGTGGTGGTTGGCGGGCTGCTGGATAAAAGCGTCACCGATAGCGCCGACAAAGTGCCGCTGCTCGGCGACATCCCGGTGATCGGCGCGCTGTTCCGCTCCGACAGCAAGAAAGTGTCGAAACGCAACCTCATGCTGTTTATCCGCCCGACCATTATTCGCGACCGCGATGAGTACCGCCGGGCCTCCTCCGGCCAGTACACCGCCTTCAACGATGCGCAAACCAAACAGCGGGGCAAAGAGAGCAGCGAAGCATCGCTCAGCAACGATCTGCTGCACATCTATCCGCAGCAGGAGACCCAGGCCTTCCGCCAGGTTAGCGCCGCCATTGACGCCTTTAACCTCGGAGGCCGCCCATGACGCCAGCCGCCGAACGCCGTCCGCTGTTGCCCTTCGCGTGGGCCCGCGCGCACCATCTGGTGCTGCTCAGCGACGGCGAACGCTGCGAAGCGCTGTGCCGCGCTGATACCGCCGCCCGGGCGCTGCTGGAAGCGCGCCGCCTGGCGGACGGGCCGATGAGCGTCAGCCGTCTGGCGCCGGAAGCGTTCGAGAAAGTGCTGGTGCTCAGCTATCAGCGTGACTCGGCGGAAGCGCACCGGATGATGGCCGACATCGGCAATGAGCTTGACCTCTATACCCTCGCCGAAGAGCTGCCGGATACCGACGATCTGCTCGACGGCGAAGACGATGCGCCGATTATCCGTCTGATCAACGCCATGCTCACCGAGGCCATCAAAGAGAAAGCCTCCGATATCCATATCGAAACCTATGAGCGCCATTTGCAAATTCGCTTTCGCGTCGACGGCGTGCTGCGGGAAATTCTGCGCCCGCAGCGGCGGCTGGCCGCGCTGCTCATTTCGCGCATCAAGGTGATGGCGAGCCTGGACATTGCCGAAAAACGGGTGCCCCAGGATGGCCGCATGGCGCTGCGTATCGGCGGGCGGGCGATAGACGTGCGCGTCTCCACCCTGCCCTCCAGCCACGGCGAACGCGTGGTGCTGCGCCTGCTGGACAAAAACAGCGTCAACCTGGATCTGCAGACGCTGGGCATGCCCCCCGCCCTGCTTGACCAGGTCGACGCGCTGATCGCCCGGCCACACGGCATCATTCTGGTCACCGGGCCGACCGGATCCGGGAAAAGCACGACGCTCTACGCCGCCCTCAGCCGCCTCGACGCCCGGGAGCGCAACATCATGACCATTGAAGATCCGGTGGAGTATGAGCTGGAAGGCATCGGCCAGACCCAGGTCAACGCCAAAGTCGAGATGACCTTCGCCCGCGGCCTGCGCGCCATACTGCGCCAGGATCCGGACGTGGTGCTGGTGGGCGAAATCCGCGATGGCGAAACCGCCCAGATCGCCGTCCAGGCCTCGCTGACCGGCCACCTGGTGCTGTCGACGCTGCACACCAACAGCGCGCTGGGGGCCGTTTCCCGCCTGCAGGATATGGGAGTGGAGCCCTTTTTACTCTCTACTTCGCTACTGGCGGTGATGTCGCAGCGGCTGGTGCGTCGGCTGTGCCCGCACTGTCGTCAGCCCTGGCAGGCGGATGCTGACGCCGCCCGGCAGATGGCGGTCCCGGCCGGTACGCCGCTGTGGCAGCCAAAAGGCTGCGCCCGGTGTAATTTCACCGGCTATCGCGGACGCACCGGCATTCACGAGCTGCTGCTCATTGACGACCGCGTCCGCGCCGCCATTCATCGCGGCGAAAATGAGATCACCCTGATCCAGCAGCTGGGGCCAGCCTGGCAGACCCTGCGCCATGCCGGGCGCGATAAAGCGCTGGCGGGGATCACCAGCTGGGAGGAGGTGATGCGGGTCACCGAACAGCAAACGGCGGACAGCGTCTGAGATGGCCCTCTTTCGCTATCAGGCGCTGGACGCGCAGGGCAAAACCCGCCGCGGCGTTCAACAAGCCGACTCCGCCCGCCACGCCCGCCAACTGCTGCGGGACAAGGGTTGGCTGGCGCTGGAAGTGGCCGCCGCCGACCCGGCGAGCCGGCTGTGGCGCGGCGGGCTGATCGCCCGGCGCACCAGCGCCGGTGATTTAGCCCTGCTCACTCGCCAGCTGGCCACCCTGGTCGCCGCCGGCATTCCGCTGGAAAAAGCGCTCGATGCCGTCGCCCAGCAGTGCGAAAAGGCGTCGCTGAGAACGTTAATGGCTGGGGTGCGCAGCAAAGTGCTTGAAGGCCATTCGCTGGCGGAGGCGATGCGCGCCTATCCCGCCTGTTTCGATGGCCTGTTCTGCGCCATGGTGGCGGCCGGCGAAACCTCCGGCCATCTCGACGGCGTGCTGAACCGGCTGGCGGACTATACCGAGCAGCGCCAGCAGCTTCGCGCCCGCCTGCTACAGGCGATGATCTACCCCATCGTGCTGACGCTGGTCGCCATCAGCGTGATCGCCATTCTGCTCTCCACCGTGGTGCCGAAAGTCGTCGAGCAGTTTGTCCACCTAAAACAGGCCCTGCCCTTCTCTACCCGGCTGCTGATGAGCCTGAGCGACATTGTGCGCAGCGCGGGCCCCTGGCTGGTGCTGCTGTCATTCCTGGCGCTGCTGGGGCTGCGCTATCTGCTGCGCCAGCCCGCCCGGCGGCTCGCCTGGGACCGGGCGCTGCTGCGTCTGCCGGTCATCGGCCGCGTGACGCGCAGCGTCAACAGCGCGCGCTACGCCCGCACCTTAAGCATTCTTAACGCCAGCGCGGTACCGCTGCTGCTGTCGATGCGCATCAGCGCCGGCGTCCTCAGCAATGCCTGGGCGCGCAGCCAGCTGGAGACCGCCAGCGAATCGGTGCGCGAGGGCGTCAGCCTGCATCGCGCGCTGGAGGCGACAGCGCTGTTTCCGCCGATGATGCGCTACATGATCGCCAGCGGCGAGCAAAGCGGTGAGCTGACCGCCATGCTGGAGCGCGCGGCGGAGAACCAGGACCGGGAGCTGAGCGCGCAGATCCAGATGTCCCTCAGCCTGTTTGAACCCCTGCTGGTGGTCACCATGGCCGGCATGGTGCTGTTTATCGTGCTGGCCATCCTGCAGCCGATCCTGCAACTGAATACCCTTATGAGTATGTGACTGTATTAATGGAGAAAACTATGCAACGGCAACGCGGCTTCACGTTACTGGAAATTATGGTGGTGATCGTCATTCTCGGCATCCTCGCCAGCCTGGTGGTACCTAACCTGATGGGCAACAAGGAGAAAGCGGACCGCCAGAAGGTGGTCAGCGATCTGGTGGCGCTCGAGGGGGCGCTGGACATGTATAAGCTGGACAACAGCCGCTACCCGAATACCGAACAGGGACTGCAGGCGCTGGTGACCGCCCCGGCCGCCGAGCCGCATGCCCGCAACTACCCGGAAGGGGGCTATATCCGCCGCCTGCCGCAGGACCCGTGGGGAAATGAGTATCAGCTGTTAAGCCCCGGTCAGCATGGCGCCATCGACGTCTTCAGCGTCGGCCCGGACGGAATGCCCGACACCAATGACGACATCGGCAACTGGACCCTCGGGAAGAAATAGTGTCTCAGCGCGGTTTCACCCTCCTGGAAATGATGCTGGTCCTGCTGCTGATCGGCATCAGCGCCAGCATGGTGCTGCTGGCGTTTCCCTCCGCCCGCACCCAGGAGGCCACGCAGATCCTGGCGCGCTTTCAGGCGCAGCTGGACTTTGTCCGCGAGCGCGGGCAGCAAACCGGCCAGCTCTTCGGGATCGTCATCCACCCTGACCGCTGGCAGTTTATGCGCCTGCAGCCTGCAGACGAAGGCGCCCCGGCGGCGGCTGACGACCGCTGGGGCAACGCGCAGTGGCTGCCGCTGCAGACCGGGCGCGCCACCACGGCGGAAACCCTCCCGCAGGCCAGGCTGACGCTGCGCTTTCCCGACGGCCAGGCGTGGACGCCGGGCGAGCAGCCCGACGTGATCATCTTCCCCGGCGGCGAAGTCACGCCGTTTCAGCTGCGGATTGACGCCGCGACGGGCATCAACATCGACGCCCAGGGCGACAGTCAGCCGCTGGCGGCGCGGGAGCAGCCATGAAACGCGAGAGCGGAATGACGCTTATCGAAGTGATGGTCGCGCTGGTGATTTTCGCCCTCGCCGGCCTGGCGGTGATGCAGTCCACCCTGCAGCAGACGCGCCAGCTTGGGCGTATGGAAGAGAAAATCCTCGCCAGCTGGCTGGCGGATAATCAGCTGGTGCAGCTGCGGCTGGAGAAACGCTGGCCCGCCCTCAGCTGGTCCGAAACCACCGTGGAGGCCGCCGGGACGCGCTGGTTCGTCCGTTGGCAGGGGGTGGAAACCGCGCTGCCGCAGCTGCGGGCGCTGGACGTGGAGGTCCGGCGGCAAAAAAGCGATCCCGCGCCGCTGGCGACGCTGCGCACCTGGGTGACGTCGCCATGATAACGAAAATGCGCGGTTTCACCCTGATTGAAACGCTGCTGGCGCTGGCTATCCTCGCCGTCCTCAGCGCCGCCGCCGTGATGGTGCTGCAGAATGTCATCCGCGCCGATGGCCTGACCCGCGAGAAGAGCAAGCAGATCGCCGCCCTCCAGCGCGCCTTTCGCCAGATCGCCGATGATGTCACGCACATCATTCCCCGTCGCGCCAGAAACAGCGACACGCTTTTCTTCGCCGGACGTTTCCAGTTGCAGAGCGACGACTGGGGGCTGGCCTTCAGCCGCAGCGGCTGGCCGAATCCGCTGGGGATCCTCCCGCGCTCGGAGATCCAGAACGTCAGCTACCGCCTGCGCCAGCAGCAGCTTGAACGGCTCAGCTTCGATCAACAGGATCCGCTGACCGGCAGCCAGCCGACGGCCCGGGTGCTGCTGCGCGAGGTGACGGCGTTTCGCCTGCGGTTTTATGCCGACGGGCGCTGGCAGGAGACCTGGGACCGCTCGCAGTCGCTGCCGCAGGGGCTGGAGATCACCCTGACGCTGGCGAACAGCGGGGAGATAACCCGCCTGTTTTTACTCACCCCGGGAGGCGGCCAGTGAAAAATCGGCAACGCGGCGTCGCGCTCCTGATGGTGCTGTTCATCCTCGCCCTGATGATGATCCTCGCCAGCGCCATGACCGAACGCACCTCGGTCATGTATCAACACACCGCCGTGACCCTCGATAATCTGCAGGCCAGATGGTACGCCCTGGCGGCGGAAAACATGGCCGCCGCGCTACTGCAACGCGACGCGCTGGACTCGCCCAGTCAAACAAACCTGGCGCAAACCTGGGCGCAGGAGGGACGCCGCTTTACCCTCGACGATGGCGAAATCCTCGCCACGATCCGCGACGGGCACGCCTGCTTTAATCTCAATGCCATCAACCATCGCGCGGATGAGACCAGCGGCGGTACGCCCTACCCGACCGACGTCTTCGCCCGGCTGCTGGCGCTGCTCGGCGAGTCGCCGCTGCGCGCCAGCCAGATCGCCGCCGCCCTCGGCGACTGGACGGACAGCGACGGCCAGCCGCGGCTGAACGGCGCGGAAGACGAGGTCTATATGGCGCAAACCCCGGGCTATCTCGCCGCCAACCAGCCGATGCAGGATGTCAGCGAGCTGCGCCTGCTGGCCGGAATGGACGCCGCGCTCTATCAGCGCCTGCTCCCCTTCGTCTGCGTCCAGCCGGATGATGCGCTGCAGGTCAATGTCAACACCCTGCGCCCCTCCCAGGCCGCCCTGCTGGCGGCCCTCTTTCCCGGCGATCTGACGCTGCAGGAGGCGCAACAGCTGCTGCACAACCGCCCGCGAACCGGGTGGAGCAGCGTCGCCGCCTTTCTCGCACAGCCGACGCTGCAGAAAACCGATACCACGCTCGCCCGTCCCTGGCTGACGGTGCACAGCACACGCTTTATCGCCGCCTTCACCGTGGTGACCGGCAACCTTCGCTTTCAGCTGCACAGCGTCCTGCAACAGGAGGGGCGCGCCTTTACCGTCGTCCAGCGGCGATACGGACTTTCTATGGTGGTTGATGAATAAGTTTAACGCTTCCCCCCAGGCCATGCTGATCGTGCGCTTCGCCCCCGGGCAGGCGCCGCTGCACTGGCAACTCTTCGCCCCCGGCGAGCCGCACCACGAAGCCAGCGGCCGGTGGCCGGCTGACGACGCCAGCCCTTTCCCGACGCTGGCGGCGCATTACCCGGCCTGGGTGCTGATCCCGGCCAGCGACTGCGCGTTTCACACCCTCACCCTGCCGGCGGGCCTGCGTAAACCGCCGCTGCAGGTGGCCCCCTTCCTGCTGGAAGAGCAGCTGGCCGACGAGGTGGAAGCCACCCATTTTGCCCTGCTCCACCGCCAGCAGGCCCAGTGCGAGATCGTTGCCGTGCAGCGGCAAAAAATGCGCGACTGGCTGGCGCGCTGCGAGTCGCTCTCGCTACGGCCCCTGGCGTTGACGCCCGATGTGCTGGCCCTGCCCTGGCAACCGCCGGCGTGGAGCGCGGTGCAGGCGGACGACCAGTGGCTGATCCGCCACCAGCCATGGGCCGGCATGGCGGCGGAACCCCCCTGGCTGGCGGAGCTGCTGCAGGGCGAGGCGGAAGCGCACGTCATCGACAGCTATTCGCCGCCGCCCGCGGCGCCGGGAGAGTGGCGCGCGCAGCCTGCGCAGACGTTGCTCTCCCTCGCCGCAAGTCATCCGGCGGCGCAGAAGCTCAGTCTGCTGCAGGGGGAGTTCGCCGTCCGCCGTCGGCGGCCTGATCAGACGAGCTGGCGTCCGGCGCGGTATGCCGCGCTGGCCCTGGCGCTGCTGCTGGCGGTGAACAGCGTGCTGGATCATCGCGATCTGGCGCGTCAGACCGAGGCCGCCCGGCAGGCCAGCCGGGCCTACTATCATCGCTGGTTTCCAACGGAGAAAAAGGTGATTAACCCGCGACTGCAGATGCAGCAGCATCTGCAAACCCTTGCCCGTCAGGCGCAGCATGCCCCCCTCGTCGACCGCCTCAGCGCGTTGCAAAACATCATCAGCGAAACGCCGGGGATCCGCCTGCGGGCGCTGAGCTGGGATGCAACAGGCAACCGTCTGCAGCTGGATATCGCCGCGGCCTCTTCCCGGGCGCTGGAGCAGTTTACCCAGCGAGCGCAGCCGCGGTTTCGCGTCCGGCCAGGCGACATGACCACCAGGCCGGATGGCATTGAAGGACAGCTGACGCTGGAGGAAAACGATGGCTAATCTGCTCATCTGGTGGCGACAGCGCACGCTGTCCGAGCAGCGCCTGCTGCTCGGCCTGGCGGGATTGCTGACAGCCTGCGCCCTCTGGTACGGGCTGTGGCAGCCCTGGCGGGCCCGCGAGGCGCAGTGGCGGCAAACCCTGGTGAAAGAGCAGGCCAGCCTGC
Source organism: Klebsiella sp. TF21-TM (assembly GCF_019753495.1). NCBI lineage: Bacteria > Pseudomonadati > Pseudomonadota > Gammaproteobacteria > Enterobacterales > Enterobacteriaceae > Klebsiella > Klebsiella sp. TF21-TM. The sequence continues at coordinate 73,260 of NZ_JAIJYL010000003.1, forward strand.
GCTGGATGACGCAGCAGGGTCCGCGCCTGCAGCAGCTCAGCCAGCAGCCCGCGCCGGCGGCAAAAGAGGCGCTCACCGCGCTGGTGATGCGCGAGGCGGCGAGCCACGGGCTGGAAGTCGTTCGTCTGCAGCCGCAGGGGAAACGTCTGCAGGTCACCCTTCAGCCCTGCGCCTTCCAGGCGCTAATGGACTGGCTGGACGCCCCGGCGATGCGCGGCGTCAACGCGATCTCGCTGTCCGTAACCGGGCAGCCGTCGCGGCCGGGCTGGGTCACGGTCAACCATCTGCTGCTGGAGCGCGACGATGAAAGCTAACGGGCTCGCGGGTGGGCTACTGCTGGCGCTCTATCTGCTGTGGTTGACCGCCACCGCCCCGGCGCGTCTGTTAGTCCCGATGCTACCGCCCGAGGTACAGGTGGCCAACCTCAGCGGCAGCATCTGGCGCGGCGCGGCGCAGTCGGTCTCCTGGCGCGGCGTGCGGCTTGAGCGGCTGACGTGGTCGCTCACCCTGGCTGGCTGGCAGATCGCGCTCAGCGATCCCCGCGGCGTGGAGGGTCAGGCCCGGCTGTGGGGCATCCGCGATCTGCGTCTGCAGGAGGGGCGACTCACCGCCCCCGCCAGCCTGCTTGGACGCTGGCTAACGCCGACTATGCCCGTCAGCGCCGAGGGAGAGGTCACGTTCAGCCTGGCCGAAGCGCACTTCAGCGAGGGGCGCTGCCGGCAAATCACCGCCGGACGCGCGCAGTGGCGTCAGGCCCGGCTGCACTCTCCGGTCGGTAGCCTGGAGCTGGCCCAGGTCAGTGGCGCCTTAAGCTGTACGGCGAACGGCGCCGTGGCGCTGGCCATCCGCCAGGATTCTCATCAGTTGAGCCTCAGCGGCCAGGGAACCCTGTCGCCCGATGGCCGCTATCTGTTTCGCGGTACGCTACAGCCCCGTCAGGGGATGCCGCCCCTGCTGGCGCTGCTGGTCACCCGCCCGATGGCGAAAAACGCCCCGGGCCCGACGCCGTGGCAGCTGCAGGGAAAATGGTGATTAAAGGAGCAAAAATGACGACATTAGCCGCTTTATCGCTGCATTTTCCCCTTGTCTGGTATGGTTTCCTGCTGCTGTTCGGCCTGGCGCTGGGCAGCTTTTACAACGTGGTGATCTACCGTCTGCCGCGCATGCTGACCCAAACCGCGGACGACGAGCCGATAACCCTCAGCACGCCGGGCTCATCCTGCCCGCAGTGTCGCCAGCCGATAGCCTGGCGGGACAATATCCCGCTGCTCAGCTTCCTCTGGCTAGGCCGTCGCGCCCGCTGCTGTCAGGCGCGCATCTCGTGGAGCTATCCGCTGACCGAGCTGGCCACCGGCCTGCTGTTTATCCTCGCCGGGGCGCTGCTCGCGCCGGGCCTGGCGCTGGCGGGCGGCCTGGTGCTGCTCTCCTTCCTGCTGATACTGGCGCGGATTGACGCCCGGACCCAGCTGCTGCCCGATCGCCTGACCCTGCCCCTGCTGTGGGCCGGACTGCTGTTTAATCTTAACGAGGTGTACATTGCGCTGCCGGACGCGGTCGCCGGGGCGATGGCCGGTTATCTGGCGCTGTGGTCGGTCTACTGGCTGTTCCGCCTGCTGACCGGCAAAGAGGCCCTGGGCTATGGCGATTTTAAGCTGCTGGCGGCGCTGGGCGCCTGGTGCGGCTGGCAGGCTCTGCCGCAGGTGCTGTTGCTCGCCTCGGCCAGCGGGCTGGCGTGGACCCTGCTGCAGCGCCTGTGGACCCGGCAGTCACTGCAGCAGCCGCTGGCCTTCGGCCCCTGGCTGGCGCTGGCGGGAGGGGGCGTTTTTCTCTGGCAGCAGATGGTCTAGCGTGAGTGGTTCGCCTGGCCGGGCAGAATGCCGCCCGGCGCCTGGGGCTACGAATATTTTTTGCTGCGCCGGGTCGGGGCGGCGTTGGCCGGATCGTCCGGCCAGACGTGTTTCGGATAACGTCCCTTCATCTCTTTTTGCACCTCGCGGTAGCTTCCCTGCCAGAAGGCGCTGAGATCGCGAGTGATCTGCAGCGGACGCTGGGCGGGCGACAGCAGCTCAAGCACCAGCGGCACCCGCCCCTCGGCGATAACCGGCGTCGTGGCCTCGCCGAACATCTCCTGCATACGCACCGCCAGCGCCGGCGGGTTCTCCGCATGGTATCGGATCGCCAGACGGCTGCCGGTCGGCACGGTATAGTGCGTCGGCAGCTCGCGATCCAGCTTCTGGCGCAGCGGCCACGGCAGCCAGTCCTGTAGCCCCTGACGCAGATCCAACGCCTTCAGCGCCCGCAGCGAGTGAACGCCGTTCATCTGCGGCAGCAGCCATGCCTCCAGCGAGGCCAGTAGCGAAGCGTCATCCACCGCGGGCCATGCCTCTTCCGGCAGCCACTGCGCCGCACACTGCAGCCGCAGTCGCAGCTGCTCGGCCTCTGGCGTCCAGTTGAGCACCGCAAGGCCTTTCTCACGAATACCGTTGAGCATCGCCTGATGCAGCTCCGCCTCAGATGGCTTCGCCAGCGGCTGGGTCTTGATCACCAATTGGCCCGTCACGGTCCGCCGCCAGGCTTTCAGCGTCCCCTGCGCTTCATCCCACTCCACCGTGTCGGAACGCTGCGCCAGCTCGGGACGGGCGGCGATCAGCTCGCCGATATCCACCGGCAGAGCCAGCAGCATGCGGGCATCCGGCGAGGCGCTGCCCTGCAGCAGCAGCGGAGCGATCAGCCACTCATGGCGGCCCAGCGCGTCGTCGGCGTCAAGCATCGCGCCCATGCCGTTCGCCAGCTGATAGCGCCCCTCCTGACCGCGGCGACGGGCGATGCGGTCGGCGAAGGCCGACGCCAGTAGCGCGGCCATTCGTCCGGCGTCGGGCTGGCCGCTGCGGCAGGCCAGACGCTTCATCAGCTGCTGCGCCCGCTGCTGCCAGTTGGCCTGCTGACGGGAAAAGACGGCGGCCAAATCCACCAGCCCGCCGCGCGGCGGCTCCTCGAGGATCGCCGCCAGCCTGGCCGCCGTCGCCACCTCGTCATCGGTCTGCGCAGCGGCCAGCATCGCCGCCAGCCGGGGCTCGTTGCCGAGAGTCGCCATTTTGCGGCCAAACGCCGACAGCCGCTCGCCGTCCAGCGCCGAGAGCGCCTCCAGCAGGCGGCGCGCGGCGGCCAGGTTCACCGCCGGCGGCTGATCCAGCCAGGCCAGCGCAGCCGGATCGTGGCACCCCCACTGCAGCAGCTCCAGCAACAGCGCCGACAGATCGCTGTGCAGGATCTCCGGTTCGCTCTGCGCCGCCGCTCGTTCGGCCTGTTCTTTGCCAAGCAAATGCAGGCAGATCCCTGGGGAGAGACGACCGGCGCGTCCGGCGCGCTGCGTCATCGATGCCTGGCTGATGCGCTGCGTCACCAGCCGGGTCAGGCCGGTGCGCGGGTCAAAGCGGGCAACCCGCTCCTGGGCGCTGTCGACCACCAGGCGGATGCCCTCGATGGTCAAACTGGTCTCGGCAATGTTGGTGGCCAGCACCACTTTGCGCTTCCCGGCCGGCGCCGGGAGGATCGCTTTGCGCTGCTCGCTCAGGGGCAGCGCGCCATACAGCGGACAGAGGATGACATCCTCCGCCACGCGCTCCGTCAGCTGGTCGAGAACGCGCTGGATCTCGCCGACGCCGGGCAGAAACAGCAGCATCGACCCTTGTTCATGCCGCAGGAGCTCCGCCGCCGCTACCGCCACCGCCTCATCAAAACGCTGGTGCGCGGAGAGCGGGCTGAAGCGACGCTCCACCGGATAAGCGCGCCCCTCCGAGACCACCACCGGCGCCTCCGGCAGCAGACGCTGCAGGCGCTCGTTATCGAGGGTCGCCGACATAATCAGCAGTTTGAGATCGTCACGTAACCCCTGCTGGACATCAAGCAGCAGGGCCAGCGCCAGATCCGCCTGCAGGCTGCGCTCGTGAAACTCATCGAGGATCACCAGCCCCACGCCCGTCAGCTCGGGATCGCGCTGGATCATGCGCGTCAGGATCCCCTCCGTGACCACCTCCAGGCGGGTCTGCGGTCCGACGCAGGTTTCGGCGCGCATGCGGTAACCCACGGTCTCCCCCGGCTTTTCGCCGAGCAGTTCAGCCAGCCGCTGCGCGACATTGCGCGCCGCCAGACGCCTCGGCTCCAGCAGGATAATGCGTCCCGTGATGTTGCCCTCGGCAAGGATCTGCAGCGGCAGCCAGGTCGACTTCCCGGCGCCGGTCGGCGCATTGAGCAAAACCTGCGGCGCATGCTGCAGGGCAGATAACAGTTCTGGGAGGACGGCGGCAACCGGCAATGAGGACACAAAAGGCTCCGGGGGTTAACATTCAGGGGCTCGCATTGTAGCATCCCCCTAATTCATTACCGAGTCTCTATCATGTCTGAGCCGAAAAGGCTGTTTTTTGCGATTGAACTGCCGCCTGCCATCCGCAAACAGATTGTCCAGTGGCGGGCAACGCACTTCCCGGAGGATGCCGGCAGGCCCGTCGCAGCGGATAACCTTCACCTCACGCTGGCGTTTCTCGGCGAGGTGAGCGCGGAAAAACAGCGGGCGCTGACCGCCCTCGCCGGCCGCCTCCAGCCGCCGGGCTTTACCCTGACGCTGGACGATGCCGGACAGTGGCTGCGCTCGCGGGTGGTCTGGCTCGGGACCCGTCAGCCGCCGCGCGGCCTGCTGCAGCTCGCCAGCATGCTGCGCGCTCAGGCGGCGCGCAGCGGCTGCTATCAGAGTCCGCAGCCGTTTCATCCGCATATTACCCTGTGGCGCGACGCCCGCCAGGCGGTGCCGATCCCGCCGCCCGGCTTTCGCTGGACGTTTCCGGTGAACGAGTTCGTGCTCTATGAATCCAGCTTTAGCCGGGGGCGTACGCGCTACACGGCGCTGGAACATTATCCGTTTGATAAGGAAAGTTGATGCAGTTTGATCCGCCGTTGCAGCCCGCCATTTTGCTTAAACGTTACAAACGATTTCTTGCCGACGTGGTGACCCCCGATGGCCGCGAGCTGACGCTCCACTGCCCGAATACCGGGGCGATGACCGGCTGCGCCGCCCCGGGCGACACCGTCTGGTATTCCACCTCTGACAATGTGAAGCGCAAATATGCCCACACCTGGGAATTAACTGAAACGCAGCAGGGCGCCGTTATTTGCGTCAATACGCTGCGCGCGAATACGCTGGCGAAAGAGGCGATTTCCGCCGGAATAATCCCTGAACTTTCAGGCTATAACCAGCTGAAAAGCGAAGTGAAATATGGCGCAGAGAATAGCCGTATCGATATTATGTTACAGGCAGATGATCGCCAAAACTGCTATATTGAAGTGAAATCGGTTACGTTGGCGGAGAAAGAATACGGTTATTTTCCCGATGCGGTGACCACGCGCGGTCAGAAGCACCTGCGGGAGCTGATGGCCGTCGCGGCAAATGGCGACCGCGCGGTGATTTTATTTGCCGTCCTGCATTCGGCAATTGACCGTTTCTCTCCCGCGCATCATATTGATGCCAGATACGCACAGCTGTTAACAGAAGCCCGCGACAAGGGGGTGGAAATTCTCGCCTGGAAAGCGGAACTTTCTACGACGAGGATGACTCTGAATAAGCCGATCGCCGTGGTGTTAAACCCCGGTAAATAAGTGGCTAAATAGTGTTCGGGTCGCAAGCGCGAATACGCTTTTCTTCACAGGGTTGTCAAGTGTAACGTTTAGATAATTGCTATCCGGAAAAGCATCTGCTATTTATAGCGGCCTGATTTTCCCCCACATGGGGATCGATAGTGCGTGTTAAGGAGAAGCAACATGCAAGAAGGGCAAAACCGTAAAACATCGTCCCTGAGTATTCTCGCCATCGCTGGGGTGGAGCCGTACCAAGAGAAACCGGGCGAAGAGTATATGAACGAAGCCCAGCTGGCGCACTTCAAGCGTATTCTTGAAGCATGGCGTAATCAACTCAGGGATGAAGTGGATCGCACCGTATCGCACATGCAGGATGAAGCTGCTAACTTCCCGGACCCGGTAGACCGTGCCGCCCAGGAAGAAGAGTTCAGCCTGGAGCTGCGTAACCGCGACCGCGAACGTAAACTGATCAAAAAGATCGAGAAAACGCTGAAAAAAGTTGAAGATGAAGACTTCGGCTACTGCGAATCCTGCGGCGTGGAGATCGGCATTCGCCGTCTGGAAGCGCGTCCGACAGCGGATCTGTGCATTGACTGCAAAACCCTGGCGGAAATTCGCGAAAAACAGATGGCGGGCTAATCCCCTGCTGCCTCACTCTCTGGCGGGAGTCTCTCCCGCCTGGTTCTGTTGTCCGTATCATGACTGACTCACGCTATATAGGGCGCTTTGCTCCCTCCCCCTCCGGCGAACTCCACTTCGGCTCTCTGATCGCCGCGCTCGGCAGCTACCTGCAAGCCCGCGCGAACCAGGGTATCTGGCGCGTTCGTATTGAAGATATCGACCCGCCGCGCGAAGTCCCCGGGGCCGCCGACACCATCCTGCGCCAGCTCGACCACTACGGTCTGCACTGGGACGGCGAGGTGCTCTGGCAGTCGCAACGGCACGAAGCCTACCGCGAGGCGCTGGCCTGGCTGGGTGAGCAAGGGCTGAGCTATTACTGCACCTGCACCCGCGCGCGGATCCACGCCGTAGGCGGGATCTACGATGGTCACTGCCGCGACCTTGGGCTGGGGGCGGAAAACGCCGCGCTGCGTCTGCGCCAGACCCGTCCGGTTCTGCAGTTCACCGACCGCCTGCGCGGCACGCTGGTCGCCAACGAGCCGCTGGCGCGTGAAGATTTTATTATCCACCGTCGCGACGGGCTGTTTGCCTACAACCTGGCGGTGGTGGTGGATGATCACTTTCAGGGGATCACCGAGATCGTCCGCGGCGCCGATCTGATTGAGCCGACGGTGCGGCAGATTTCGCTGTATCAGCATTTTGGCTGGCAGGCGCCGGACTACCTCCATCTGCCGCTGGCCCTCAATGCCGACGGCAATAAGCTCTCTAAACAAAACCACGCGCCGGCGCTGCCGGAAGGCGATCCGCGCCCCGAAATCGTCCGCGCGCTCCGCTTTCTGAATCAGGAGATCGCCGGGGAGTGGCAGGCCCTGAGCGTCGATGATTTACTCGCCCAGGCCGTCGCCAACTGGCAGCCCGCGAAAATCGAGCATTCTCAAATGGCTCCCGCTGAGCTATGATTAGCCGCTATTTTTACACTGTACAGTTGATCTGAAGTCCGTCTGACACTACGAGGTGCACCATTTTTACCCGAGTCGCTAATTTTTGCCGTAAGGTGCTAAGCCGTGAGGAGCGCGAGGCAGAAGCCGCCGTCGAACCAACGCCTATGACGGTGATCCCGCGTGAGCAGCATGCTATTTCCCGCAAAGATATCAGTGAAAACGCCCTCAAGGTCATGTACCGCCTCAACAAGGCGGGCTACGAGTCCTGGCTGGTTGGCGGCGGCGTCCGCGACCTGCTGCTTGGCAAAAAGCCAAAAGATTTTGACGTCACGACCAACGCCACGCCGGATCAGGTGCGTAAGCTGTTCCGCAACTGCCGTCTGGTCGGGCGCCGTTTCCGCCTCGCGCACGTGATGTTCGGGCCGGAAATCATTGAGGTCGCTACCTTCCGTGGCCATCACGAAGGACACACTACCGATCGCGTCACCTCCCAGCGGGGCCAGAACGGCATGCTGCTGCGCGATAACATCTTCGGCTCGATCGAAGAGGACGCCCAGCGTCGCGACTTCACCATAAACAGCCTCTATTACAGCGTGGCGGACTTTACCGTGCGCGACTACGTCGGCGGCATGAAGGATCTGCAGGACGGCGTGATCCGCCTGATCGGCAATCCGGAAACCCGCTATCGCGAGGATCCGGTACGCATGCTGCGCGCGGTGCGCTTCGCCGCCAAGCTGGATATGACCATCAGCCCGGAAACGGCCGAACCGCTGCCGCGGCTGGCCGCCCTGCTCCACGACGTGCCGCCGGCGCGCCTGTTCGAAGAAGTGCTCAAGCTGCTGCAGGCCGGGCATGGCTATCAGACCTACCTGCTGCTGCGGGAATACAACCTGTTCCAGCCGCTGTTCCCGACCATCACCCGCTACTTTACCGAGCGCGGCGATAGCCCGATGGAGCGGATCATCAACCAGGTGCTGAAGAACACCGACACCCGCATTCATAACGACATGCGCGTCAATCCGGCCTTCCTCTTCTCGGTGATGTTCTGGTATCCACTGCTGGAAACGGCGCAAAAAATCGCTCAGGAGAGCGGCCTGGCGTACTATGACGCCTTCGCGCTGGCGATGAACGACGTACTGGACGAAGCCTGCCGTACGCTGGCGATCCCTAAGCGCATCACCACCCTGATCCGCGATATCTGGCAGCTGCAGCTGCGCATGTCCCGTCGCCAGGGCAAACGCGCCTGGAAGCTGATGGAGCATCCGAAATTCCGCGCCGCCTACGATCTGCTGGAGCTACGCGCCGGCGCTGAAAACAACGGCGAACTGCAGCGTCTGACCAAATGGTGGGGCGAATTCCAGGTCGCCGCGCCGCCGGCGCAAAAAGATATGCTCAACGACCTCGGGGACGATCCGGCGCCGCGCCGTCGCCACCGCCGTCCGCGCAAGCGCGCGCCGCGCCAGGGTAACGCATGACCCTGGTCTATATCGCCCTCGGCAGTAACCTCGCTTCGCCACTGGCGCAGGTGCAGGCGGCTATCCGCGCCCTGGGCGAAATACCTTACAGCCGCGTGGTGAACGTCTCTTCGTTCTACCGTACGCCGCCGCTGGGCCCGCAGGATCAGCCGGACTATCTCAACGCCGCCGTCGCGCTGGAAACCACGCTGGCCCCCGAGGCGCTGCTCGATCACACCCAGCGCATTGAGCTGCAGCAGGGTCGGGTGCGCAAAGCCGAACGCTGGGGGCCGCGCACCCTCGATCTCGATATCATGCTGTTTGGCGATGCGGTCATTAACAGCGAGCGTCTGACCGTTCCGCACTACGATATGAAAAACCGTGGCTTTATGCTCTGGCCGCTGTTCGAGATCGCCCCGGACCTCCGCTTTCCTGACGGCCCTGCGCTGCGTACCGTACTGGATGATCTCGGCGCGACAAAACCCGCTATCTGGTAATTCCCTCTCCTTTTTTAGCATTTACGGCGATCGTCGTAATCGGTTGCCCAAAATCATTGCCCCTCTAAATGCTGCTGTTAGAATGCCGGTTAATATGACTTTCATCATCAGGAAATGTTATGAAACCGACCACCATTGCCCTGCTGCAGAAATGCAAACAGGAAAAGAAGCGCTTTGCCACCATTACCGCCTACGACCATAGCTTCGCGAAGCTGTTCGCCGATGAAGGCATTAATGTGCTGCTGGTGGGCGACTCGCTGGGAATGACGGTGCAGGGTCACGACTCCACCCTGCCGGTCACCGTGGAAGATATCGCCTATCACACCCGCGCCGTCCGCCGCGGCGCGCCGAACAGCCTGCTGCTCGCCGACCTGCCGTTTATGGCCTACGCCACGCCGGAGCAGACCTTCGAAAATGCCGCCATCGTGATGCGCGCCGGCGCCAATATGGTCAAACTCGAAGGCGGCGCCTGGCTGGCCGAGACCGTGAGGATGCTGGCGGAACGCGCGGTGCCGGTTTGCGGCCACCTCGGCCTGACGCCGCAGTCGGTGAACGTATTCGGTGGCTATAAAGTGCAGGGCCGCGGCGATGCGGCGCAAACCCTGTTTGAAGACGCGTTAGCGCTGGAAGCGGCAGGCGCGCAGCTGCTGGTGCTGGAGTGCGTCCCGGTCGCCCTGGCGAAACGCATCACCGAAGCCCTGACCATTCCGGTGATCGGCATCGGCGCGGGCAACGTCACCGATGGGCAGATCCTGGTGATGCATGACGCTTTCGGCATTACCGGCGGCCACATTCCGAAATTTGCCAAGAATTTCCTTGCCGAGGCGGGCGACATCCGCGCCGCGGTGCGGCAGTATATTGCCGAAGTCGAATCCGGGGTCTATCCGGGCGAAGAACACAGTTTCCATTAAGGAGTCTTGTTGTGCTGATTATAGAATCCGTGCTGCTGCTGCGTCAGCATATCCGCCGTCTGCGTCAGGAAGGCAAGCGTATCGCGCTGGTCCCGACGATGGGCAACCTGCATGATGGTCATATGAAGCTGGTTGATGAAGCCAAAGCCAGCGCGGACGTGGTGGTGGTCAGTATTTTCGTCAATCCGATGCAGTTTGACCGCGCCGATGACCTGGCGCGCTACCCGCGCACCCTGCAGGATGATTGCGAAAAGCTGAACAAGCGTCATGTCGACTTTGTCTTCGCGCCGACGCCGGCGGAAGTCTACCCGCACGGCACCGAAGGCCAGACCTACGTCGACGTCCCCGGCCTGTCCACTATGCTGGAAGGCGCCAGCCGTCCGGGCCATTTTCGCGGCGTGTCGACCATCGTCAGTAAGCTGTTCAACCTGGTTCAGCCAGACGTCGCCTGCTTTGGCGAGAAAGACTTCCAGCAGCTGGCGCTGATCCGCAAGATGGTTGCCGACATGGGCTACGATATCGATATTATCGGCGTGCCGATCGTCCGCGCGAAGGATGGCCTGGCGCTGAGCTCGCGTAACGGCTATCTGACCGCCGACCAGCGCAAAATCGCCCCCGGTCTGTATAAAGTGCTGAGCGCGGTGGCGGAAAAACTGGCCGCCGGCGACCGTCAGCTCGACGAGATCATCGCTATCGCCGAGCAGGAACTGAACGAGAAAGGTTTCCGTGCCGACGACATTCAGATCCGCGATGCCGACACCCTGCTTGAGCTGACCGACGCCAGCCAGCGCGCGGTGATCCTGATGGCCGCCTGGCTCGGTCAGGCCCGCCTGATCGACAACCAGATCGTCACGCTCGGTCAGTAGACAGCGGGTAAAAATCGGGCAATACTTGCCCGGGCTTTTCTCAGGGCGGACGTCGTGTCCGCTCTGCTACATTAAGGTTGAAGGGTAGAAGTTATGATGCGTAATATGCTGCAGGGCAAGCTCCACCGCGTAAAAGTGACGCAGGCTGACCTGCACTATGAAGGTTCCTGCGCCATTGACCAGGATTTCCTGGATGCGGCCGGTATTCTGGAGAATGAGACCATTCACCTCTGGAACGTCACCAACGGTAACCGTTTCTCCACCTACGCCATTGCCGCCGAGCGGGGTTCCAGAATCATCTCCGTTAACGGCGCCGCCGCGCACTGCGCCAGCGTCGGCGATATCCTGATCATCGCCAGCTTCGTCACCATGTCTGACGAAGAGGCGCGCCGCTGGCAGCCCAACATCGCCTACTTCGAAGGCGACAACGAAATGAAGCGCCAGGCGAAAGCGATTCCGGTGCAGGTCGCCTGATGACCACGGCGCTGCGCTCAGGCGCAGCGCCGAAGTTTACCCCTGCGGCTGGTTACTGATCAGCCGCGACATCGTCTCCAGCGAATCCGTGCGTAAGATATATAACCGCTTTAGCAGAAACGGATTGTCCCCCGGCTTCACCTTCCCACGCACTGTCGTCACCGCCATATGAAACCCGGCGTCATTCGCCGCCTGCACCGCCGTGGCGTTATAGCCGCCGAAGGGATAGGAAAGGTAGAGCACATGTGGATTAAACTGGCTCAGCGCCCGGCGCGAACGGGCAAAATCAAACAGAATATTATGGTAATTGCGGCTGAATAAGATCGGCCGCCGGCCGGCGTCTACCCGGTGCAGGAAGTGGGTATGCGACTGAATGTCAAAGACGTCCTGGATCTGCCGGAGCTCAGAAATGCTCATGAACTGCAGCGATTTCGGATCCCATTGCTGCGGATGACGCTTGATGCGCGAAGAGATAATAAAGGCGGTGGCGTGGAAGCCATACTGTTTCAACACCGGATAGGCGTAGCGGTTTACCGATTTCAAACCGTCATCGAAGGTAATGGCGACTGCCCGCGCCGGAAGGTTAATTTTATTGCGCACGTAGCCTTCCAGCTGATACAGGGTCAGCGTGGTATACCCCTGATCCCGCAGCCAGGTCATCTGGTTATTGAAGGCGCGTACCGAGGTGGTGGTCGAGGTATGGCGGAAACGGGTGTTCTCTTCGTCACGCAGAATATGGTGATAGGTCAGCACGGGGATCCCGTTATCCTCCTGCGCATCCAGACTGCTGACCCACGCCAGCCGATCGCCAATGCGGATCTGAAACCAGGTCTGATTGAGGCGGTCTTTCAGCTTGCTGAGGATCGGATAGCGCAGATTATTGGCCAGCGTGCCGAACGGCGCGCTGCTCACTGAGGGAGCGTCATAGAGCGGTGTATCTTTCCAGGTGAGTAAATTCTGGTTACTCAGCGGCTTATTGAGATCCCCCAGACGGTCCTCCACCCGCTGCTTACCCTGCACTGGCTCCAGATGGCCCTTGTCAATAAACCCGGTGCCGAAGCCGAAGCGAAACTCATAGTAATCAGCCGCCGTCGGGACAACCGCGAGGATCTGCCCGGCACGCACATTGCCCACGCTGACCACATGGTTCCCCACCTGCGCCCAGATCACCGCGTCTTCGGTGGTTTGCATATAGCGCACAGGCTTGCCCTGCTGGCTAAGCAGACTGGCGGAGGCGCTGAGTGAGGTCAGTAAAAGAAGCAGAGTAAAAAATCGGGCAAGCATGCGCATCGAACCGGTAAACCATCAACGGCGGTTATTGTAACAAAAGCGGCATCTGTCCCGCTGCTTAATTTCCAAAGGTATCATGACGCAACCGGAACGGGGGGTTCTTCTGCTGCTGATGCCACAGGCTGCTCACCATCGGCCCCCCCGCGCTGACGATAGCCTGGCGAAACGCCTCGCTGCTTAACGTGTCCCGCAGCAGATACATTCGCTCAAGTAATGAATAGCTGACGCCGGAGATCACTTCGCAGTGGGTATGTTTGTGGCTCATCAACGCCGCGGCCCGATAAGGCGCCGCGCCGGTTCTGTCGGTTAGGAAAATGACCCCGTCCCCGGAGTCGGTGGCATGCAGCGCATCGCACATCATCCGGCTCAACATATTGCTGCTGAGATTGCGCCAGTAATTGACCGCCCGGCACTGGGCCAGCGGACCAAATTTTTGTTCAAGACGATCCAGCATCTCCTGCGCCAGCTCATCGTGGCAGGTAATGACCCAACCAAGCATGCTTCCCTCCTTAGCCAGCCAACAATGTAGCAAGGGAAAGATGGCGTATCGGTGATGGGGGTCAAAGATAAGCGGTTAGCGCTTCGCGTATTGGCGTCCGGAAGCGCTAACCGTGATGAGTATCAGCTACGCAGGCCGCGACCGCGCTGGATTAACGACCAGCAGAGGAGATAGAAGGCGACGATGAAGACCACCAGCACCGCAAAGGTGGTCACCAGCGGCACATCGTTGATACCGAGGAAGCCGAAGCGGAAGCCGCTGATCATGTAGACGATGGGGTTCAGATGCGACAGCCCCTGCCAGAACGGCGGCAGCAGGGTCAGCGAGTAGAACACCCCGCCGAGATAGGTCAGCGGCGTCAACACAAAGGTCGGGATCAGGCTGATGTCATCGAAGGTCTTGGCAAACACCGCGTTCAGCAGTCCGGCCAGCGAGAACAGCACTGCGGTGAGGAGCAGCGTCAGGGCGACAAACAGCCAGGAGTGAACCTGGAACGGCACAAAGAACAGCGACACCGCGGTCACCAGGATACCCACGCACAGCCCGCGCGCCACCCCGCCGCCCACGTAGCCGGCGATAATCACGTGCGTCGGCACCGGCGCCACCAGCAGCTCCTCAATGTTGCGCTGAAACTTGGCGCTGAAGAACGACGAGGCGACGTTGGCGTAAGCGTTGGTGATCACCGCCATCATGATCAGGCCCGGCACGATAAACTGCATGTAGGTAAAGCCATGCATCTCGCCGATGCGCGACCCGATCAGATTGCCGAAAATCACGAAGTACAGGGTCATGGTGATCACCGGCGGCACTAGCGTCTGCACCCAGATGCGCATAAAACGGTGGATCTCTTTGGTCCAGATGCTTTTCAGCGCGACCCAATAAAGCTGCATCATGCTGACTCTCCTTTTCGCTCATGCACCAGGGTGACAAACAGCTCTTCCAGACGGTTGGCTTTGTTACGCATACTCAATACCTGCACCCCCTGGGCGCTCAGCTGCGCAAAGACGCTGTTAATCCCCTGCTCGCGCAGGACCTCCACTTCCAGCGTCGAGGTATCGACCAGCTGATACTGGTAGCCCTCGAGCTTCGGCACCGGGCTTTTTGGCGCGAGGTCGAGAATAAAGGTCTCTGATTTCAGCTTCGACAGCAGCGCTTTCATCGAGGTGTTTTCCACCAGCGTACCGTGCTGGATGATGCCGATGTTGCGGCACAGCATTTCGGCCTCTTCCAGATAGTGGGTGGTCAGAATAATGGTGGTTCCGCGATCGTTGAGATCCTTGAGGAAGCCCCACATCGAGCGGCGTAGTTCGATATCGACGCCGGCGGTCGGCTCGTCGAGGATCAGCAGCTTCGGCTCATGCATCAACGCGCGAGCGATCATCAGGCGGCGCTTCATCCCGCCGGAAAGCATCCGCGCGCGTTCGCTGCGTTTTTCCCACAGATCGAGCTGTTTTAAGTACTTTTCGCTGCGGGCGATGGCTTCTTTACGCTCAACGCCGTAGTAGCCCGCCTGGTTAACGACGATCTGCTGCACGGTCTCGAACGGGTTAAAGTTAAACTCCTGCGGCACCAGGCCAAGCTGGCGCTTGGCGTTGACGACGTCTTTCTCCAGATCGTAGCCAAAGACATTGACCTGACCGGAGGTTTTGTTCACCAGCGAGCTGATGATGCCGATCGTCGTGGATTTTCCCGCCCCGTTCGGGCCCAGCAGAGCATAGAAATCCCCCGCTTCAACCTGCAGGTCAATTCCCCGCAGCGCCTGAACCCCGCCGGGGTAGGTTTTTTTGAGCTGTTTTAATTCCAGAGCAATGGTCATTAAATATCTCTTCTCGTGTCATGACACGTCATTAACCCGCCTGACTGACGTTTGCGCTGTACTCGCGCGGCCAGCGCATCTGCAGCCGGAAGTATCACGGGTTAAGATGGTTTTAAAAAAGGTGAGCTTACCCTATATTAGCGCAACGCACTTACTTGGTTACAGGCCGATAACGTCCATGAATGATATAGATACACTCATCAGCAACAATGCACTATGGTCAAAAATGCTGGTGGAAGAGGACCCCGGCTTTTTTGAGAAACTGTCGCAAACGCAGAAACCGCGCTTCCTGTGGATTGGCTGTTCTGACAGCCGCGTACCCGCTGAGCGACTCACCGGCCTGGAGCCAGGCGAACTGTTTGTGCATCGTAACGTGGCGAATCTGGTGATCCACACCGACCTCAACTGCCTGTCGGTGGTGCAGTATGCCGTCGATGTTCTCGAAGTCGAGCACATTATTATCTGCGGCCACTACGGCTGCGGCGGCGTACAGGCGGCGGTGGAGAACCCGGAGCTGGGGCTCATCGACAACTGGCTGCTGCATATCCGCGATATCTGGTTTAAACACAGCTCGCTGCTGGGGGAAATGCCGGAGGAGCGCCGTCTGGATACCCTTTGTGAACTGAACGTAATGGAGCAGGTGTACAACCTGGGACATTCGACGATTATGCAATCGGCGTGGAAGCGCGGACAGAAGGTGACCATCCACGGCTGGGCATATGGCATTCACGACGGACTGCTGCGCGATCTGGATGTGACCGCCGTGAGCCGGGAAACCCTTGAACAGCGCTATCGCCACGGGATCTCCAACCTCAAGATCAAGCACATCAACCACAAATAGCCTTCAGACTTAGCCACTCTGGCGCGCGCGCCAGAGTGGGATATCCCCTTACTCGTCCAGCAGGGTGACTTTGCCGATATACGGCAGATGGCGGTAGCGCTGAGCGTAGTCGATACCGTAGCCCACCACGAACTCGTCCGGAATGGCGAAACCGACGAACTCAACCGGAACATTCACTTCACGGCGGCTTGGTTTATCCAGCAGCGTACAAATGGCCAGCGACTTCGGCTCGCGCAAGCTGAGGATCTCACGCACTTTAGACAGGGTATTGCCGGAGTCGATGATATCTTCCACGATCAGAACGTCTTTACCACGGATGTCTTCGTCCAGATCTTTGAGGATTTTCACATCACGGGTAGTGGACATGCCGCTGCCGTAGCTCGAGGCGGTCATAAAATCGACTTCATGCGGCACCTGCACTTCACGGCACAGGTCGGCCATGAACATAAACGAGCCGCGCAGCAGCCCCACCAGCACCATTTCGCTGCCGCTGTCCTGATAATGTTCGTTGATTTGACGACCCAGTTCCGCGATGCGCGCTTTGATCTCGGATTCCGGGATCATCACTTCTACAGTATGTTTCATAAGACTAACCATTTGATTCTAAATATAAATCATCAAAGCCGCTGCTTTCGCCCCGACGATGACCGGCAAGCCATCCAGTATACCAGCAAAAAGAAATCTGCGGTGCAGGGATTAATAAAGCCATATTTGTGATTCCGATCACACTTGTTAAATCCTATAATTAATTGCAGTTAAAAAATTAACAAACACATGAGTAACTTTCTATGGCTGAAACAAAGTCTCAACAATCAAGGCTCCTGGTGACGCTGACTGCGCTATTTGCAGCGTTCTGCGGCCTCTATCTTTTAATCGGCGGAGCATGGCTGGTCGTGCTTGGCGGCTCCTGGTACTACCCCGTCGCCGGTCTGGTGATGCTGGGCGTGACCGTGATGCTGTTCCGCGGCAAGCGCGCTGCGCTGTGGCTGTACGCCGCGCTGCTGCTGGCGACCATGATCTGGGGCGTCTGGGAAGTCGGCTTCGACTTCTGGGCGCTGACGCCGCGTAGCGATATCCTCGTCTTCTTTGGTATCTGGCTGATCCTGCCCTTTGTCTGGCGTCGTCTGCCGGTGCCTTCCGCTGGCGCCGTAGGCGCGCTGGTCGTCGCCTTGCTGATCAGCGGCGGCATGCTGACCTGGGCCGGTTTTAACGACCCGCAGGAGATCAACGGCACTCTGAGCGCCGACGCCACCCCGGCGGCGCCGATCTCCAACGTTGCTGACGGCGACTGGCCGGCCTATGGCCGCAACCAGGAAGGCCAGCGCTTCTCCCCGCTGAAGCAGATTAACGCCGACAACGTGAAGAACCTGAAGGAAGCCTGGGTGTTCCGCACCGGCGACCTGAAACAGCCGAACGATCCGGGTGAAATCACTAACGAAGTGACGCCGATTAAAGTCGGCGACACGCTCTTCCTGTGTACCGCCCACCAGCGTCTGTTCGCGCTTGACGCCGCCTCCGGTAAAGAGAAGTGGCATTTTGACCCGCAGCTGAACGCCGACCCGTCGTTCCAGCACGTCACCTGCCGCGGTGTCTCGTATCACGAAGCGAAAGCGGATAACGCCCCTGCCGACGTCGTCGCCGACTGTCCGCGCCGCATTATCCTGCCGGTGAACGATGGTCGCCTGTTCGCAGTGAACGCCGACAACGGTAAGCTGTGCGAAACCTTTGCCAACAAAGGTATTCTCAACCTGCAGACCAACATGCCGGTGACCACGCCGGGCATGTATGAACCCACTTCCCCGCCGATTATCACCGATAAGACCATCGTGATTGCCGGCGCAGTTACCGATAACTTCTCTACCCGCGAGCCGTCAGGCGTAATCCGCGGCTTTGATGTGAATACCGGGAAACTGCTGTGGGCCTTCGATCCAGGCGCGAAAGATCCGAACGCCATCCCAAGCGATGAGCATCACTTCACGCTCAACTCACCCAACTCCTGGGCGCCTGCCGCCTACGACGCCAAACTGGATCTGGTCTATCTGCCGATGGGCGTGACCACTCCGGATATCTGGGGCGGTAACCGCACGCCGGAGCAAGAGCGCTATGCCAGCTCGATTGTCGCGCTGAACGCCACCACCGGTAAGCTGGCCTGGAGCTACCAGACCGTCCATCACGATCTGTGGGATATGGACATGCCTTCCCAGCCGACGCTGGCTGACATTGAAGTCAACGGCAAAACCGTGCCGGTCGTCTATGCTCCGGCGAAAACCGGCAACATCTTCGTGCTGGATCGCCGTAATGGCGAGCTGGTGGTCCCGGCCCCGGAAAAACCGGTTCCGCAGGGCGCCGCCAAAGGCGATTACGTCGCCAAAACCCAGCCGTTCTCCGATCTGAGCTTCCGTCCGAAGAAAGATCTGACCGGGGCGGACATGTGGGGCGCCACCATGTTCGACCAGCTGGTGTGCCGCGTGATTTTCCATCAGATGCGCTATGAGGGTATCTTCACCCCGCCATCTGAGCAGGGCACCCTCGTCTTCCCGGGTAACCTGGGGATGTTTGAATGGGGCGGTATCTCCGTCGATCCGAACCGTCAGGTGGCTATCGCCAACCCGATGGCGCTGCCGTTCGTCTCTAAACTGATCCCACGCGGCCCGGGCAACCCAATGGAGCCGCCGAAAGATGCGAAAGGCTCAGGCACCGAGTCCGGCGTGCAGCCGCAGTACGGCGTCCCGTACGGCGTCACCCTGAACCCGTTCCTGTCGCCGTTCGGTCTGCCGTGCAAACAGCCGGCCTGGGGCTATATCTCCGCGCTGGATCTGAAAACTAACGAAGTGGTATGGAAAAAACGTATCGGTACCCCGCAGGACAGCCTGCCGTTCCCGATGCCAGTTAAACTCCCATTCACCATGGGTATGCCGATGCTGGGCGGTCCGATCTCCACGGCGGGCAACGTCCTGTTCATCGGCGCGACCGCGGATAACTACCTGCGCGCGTACAATATGAGCAACGGTGAGAAGCTGTGGGAAGCCCGTCTGCCAGCCGGCGGTCAGGCCACCCCGATGACCTACGAAGTGAATGGCAAACAGTATGTTGTCATCTCTGCCGGCGGTCACGGCTCGTTCGGGACCAAAATGGGCGATTATATCGTCGCCTATGCGCTCCCGGATGAGGCGAAATAAAACGCAAAACGGCAACGAAAGTTGCCGTTTTTTTTTGTCTTTATCCCCTCTCCCACGCGCCATGGCTATACCGCCCTAAACCGTGAACCCCAACATCATCCCGGTGTCTTCATGTTCCAGCAGGTGGCAGTGGGCCATATAGGCAAACTCCTTCGGCGCCGGATGATCAAACTTCACTAATACTTCACTCACGTCCCCTTCCACACGCACGGTGTCTTTCCAGCCGCGACGATGCGCCGCTGGCGGCTTGCCGTTTTCGCTCAGGATGCGGAACTGGGTGCCGTGGATATGGAACGGATGCAGCATCATGTCGCCCTTACCCGAAATCACCCAGCGCTCATACTGGCCTCTGGCGGCGGCAAACATCGGCACATTCATGTCGAAGGCTTTGCCGTTGATGCGGTTGGCGTTATGGAAATCAAATCCCTTGCCCGACGACATGCCATGATCCATGCCGGACCCGTGGTTCATGTTGCTCATGTCGCCTTGGTGCATATTCCCCATGTCGCCCATCCCGCCGTGCCCCATCATGCTGTGATCCATTCCGGCCATCGCCTGATCGCCATATTTCTCCATCAGCGCCTGCATGCCCATCCTGTCGAGCATCGGATCCATCGACAGCTGGAGCTGACGCTGCGTCAGCCCCGTCAGAGAAGGTAGCGCCGGCATAGCGGCCAGGGTATCCAGCAGCTTGCCGGAGGCAGGAATGACCAGCGGCTGGACGCGCAGTACCGGCTGTGGTTTATCAAAAGGCGCAATGGCCATGCCCATCTGGCTCACCGGCAGGGTCACCAGATCAAAAGGTTTGCCGTCGCTGGTGTCCACCAGCACCTCAAAACGCTCCCCCATCAAGACCGGCAACTCATTGACCTTCACCGGCTCTGCCAGCAGACCGCCGTCGCTGGCCACCACGTACAGCGGGCGCTTATCGCTGGTCGCAAAATTGAGGGAACGGGCATTACAGCCGTTCAGCAAGCGCAGACGTAGCCAGCCGCGCGGGGCGGCATGTTCAGGATAGAGAGCGCCATTGGTCAGCAGCGTATCGCCAAACCAGCCGACGGCAGCGCTCATCACATCCAGCTGATAATCAATTTCGCCAGCGGCGGTAAACTTCTTGTCCTGCACAATCACCGGTACATCATCGATTCCCCACTGCTTCGGCAACAGCAGGCGTCCGCTCTCTTCATCCTCGATCAGCACCAGCCCCGCCAGCCCCATCGCCACCTGCCGACCGGTGGTCCCGTGCTGATGCGGGTGAAACCAGCAGGTGGCCGCCCGCTGCGTTGGGGTGAAGCTCACCGTCCGAGTGGCGCCCGGGGCGATGACCCCCTGCGGTCCTCCGTCGACCTCGCCGGGTACCTCCAGACCATGCCAGTGCAGCGTCGTCTCCTCTGCCAGCTGGTTGGTAATGTCCACCGTGATAGCCTTCCCCTGCGTCAGCTGCAGCGCGGGACCCAGTAGCGAGCCGTTATACCCCCAGGTGGTGGCGTTCAAAGCGCCAAACTGCGTTTTGCCCGCCTGGATGGTCAGCGCGATACGGTTGCGCGCATCAGCCGTCAACAGCGGCGGTACCGGCAGGGCCGGGCGACTGGCCGCAAAGACCGCACGGCTCCAAAGCGGTAACGCGCTGGCCATGCTGACCGCGGCGGTCAGTTTGAGGAAGTCTCGACGTTGCATATTCACATCCTTTTATTCTGCGGGCGAATATTTGAGCTTAAACCCTACCGTAACGGGAAGGTCAAGCAGAAGAGTAAGAATAAAGATCGGCGCTGTGTAAAGAAGTATGCTAATTTGAAGCGTCGGTGATCTAACGGTAGAAAAAATGAAGACGCTTTTCAGAACAATGGTACTCGGCAGCCTGCTTACTCTCTCCGCCAACAGCTACGCGCTCAGCGAATCAGAAGCGGAAGACATGGCTGATTTAACCGCGGTTTTTGTGTTTCTGAAAAACGACTGTGGCTACCAGAACCTGCCCAACACGCAGATCCGTCGCGCCCTGGTGTTCTTTGCTCAGCAGAACCAATGGGACCTGAGCAACTACGACAGCTACAACATGAAAGCGCTTGGCGAAGACAGCTATCGCGATCTCAGCGGCATTAACCTTCCGACGGCGAAAAAATGTAAAGCGCTGGCCCGCGATTCACTTAGCCTGCTGGCTTACGTCAAATAATTACACGCGCGGGCGGCAACGCGCCGCGCTTTTCCCCGACTCACCCGCCTTTAATATTTACCATTATTATTTTATACAAAATAAATTTTATCTACCTCGCAATACATCAAGCCAATAAATAAATTAAACCCGTACTAACAGCCCTGGCAGATAAAAACAATAAAATATCCCTAACGATATATTGCAAAATAAAAAGCAGCCTTTTAGAATCCGTTGAAAATATATCTACTTCATGGACTGAAATTGTGAATATCTCGCTGACTCTTCGTATTATTCCACTTGCCGCTATGTTATTAGCCGGCTGTAGCAATACCGCCCCTCGCCAGCAGGTAAAACCGCTCACCACCCCGCTAACGTCGCAGCAGCAGGCAGAGCAGGAGCGAGCGGCCAGCGAACAAGCGCGCATTGAATCCTGCCGACAGGCGCTGGACTCGCTAAAAGAGGTTAACCCACAGCAGGCAACCAAACTCAGCAATGACTTCAATGCCTTAGTGCGTGCGGCGTCACAATACAACAGCGTGCGCGAGAAAGTGGCGGATCCCACCCGGCTTGGCATTGACTCCATGTATCAGTTTAAATCCATCAAATTGTGCGCCGATATTCAGAAAACGCTAATCGATAGCCTGGTACAGCGGGGTGAAAGCAAGCAGCCATGAACAGAGCCGCCACGCTGACCCTCAACGCGCCCCTGCTGATGCTCGTCGCGGCGCTGGCGCTTTCAACACCTTTCTTCGCCGGCGCCGCGCCGGCGTTTCTTGACTACGCCCAGCAGCAAACCCAGGCGCATGAAAAAAGCGATGCTGCAACCGCAAAGCAAACGTCAGGCGATCGTCAACCTGCGGATAATAAAAAAAAGACGCCCAATACCGCACAATTGCAAAAAAGAATCGTCAGCCAGCAGGCGACGATTGAGCAAAAAAATAAAACTATTCAGCAATTAAAAAAACAGCTTGCTAACACTCCGGCCACAGAAACCTCCATCGCGAATGAGCATGCGGCCTTAAATAACAAAATAAAAGAATTACAGATCGCCTTAACCGCCGCCACCGCGAAAAATGAGGCGTTAATTAAAAAAGAAGGCGCAGTCCAGAATACGACTCTGCAGCAAAGTCAGGCCGCCGCGCTGAAGCAGATTCAACAATTAACGTCACAGCTTCAGCAAGCCGCAGCTGAAAATAAACGGCTCAGCGCCAGCCTCACTGCTCTGAATACAGATAAGCAGACGCTGGCTAACCGGCTCGCCGCGGCAGAGAAGGCGCAGCAGACCACCCTCGACCAGGTCAAAACCCTTAACGCCGACAAACAGCCGTTGGTCAACCGGCTGGCGGCGGCGGAAAAAGAGAAGCAGACCGCCCTCGACCAGGTCAAAAACCTTAACGCCGATAAGCAGTCTCTGGCTAACCGGCTGGCGGCGGCGGAAAAAGAGAAGCAGGCTGCTCTCGACCAGGTCAAAACCCTTAACGCTGATAAACAGCCGCTGGTTAACCGGCTGGCAGCGGCGGAAAAAGAGAAACAGGCCGCCCTCGACCAGATCAAAGCCCTTAACGCCGACAAACAGCCGTTGGTCAACCGGCTGGCGGCGGCGGAAAAAGAGAAGCAGACCGCCCTCGACCAGATCAAAGCCCTTAACGCCGATAAGCAGTCGCTGGCTAACCGGCTCGCCGCGGCGGAGAAAGCGCCATCGAGCCGCGCCGATGCCGCCGTGGCGGCAAAAGATGAGCCCCCCGAGATGGCAGCCATAGTGGCGGCCTATCGCCTGCAGGCGGACAAAGATAACGCCCAGCTGCGGATGAAAGAGGATGAAATCCAGCTGCTGCGGACGCAGCTGACGGTCCCGCCGAGAAATACCACCGGCAAAACCGCCGCCAAACTCAGCGCGCCAGGTGAACAGCAGGCTTACGCCATCGGCGCCTCGATGGGTACAGAGGCGCTTAATGTCCTCACGACTCGTCGCACTCAGGGAGTTAACGTCGACGCTGGCCTGGTGCTGCAGGGCATCGAAGATGCTTTCAGCGGCCAGCTTCGCCTCGGCGAACAGGCGCGTAATAAAGCGCTGTTTGACATTTCACAGCAGGTTTTCCAGAACCTGAATAAAATCGAGCAGAAAAACATCAGCGCCGGTCAGAAATACCAGCAGGCGTTTGCGCGCAAAAAAGGTGTGGTCTTCAAAGAGGGCGTCTACAGCCGTATCGATTACCCGGGTAAAGGAAAAATTAGCGGCAACGATCTGGTGACCGTGGTGATCAAAGAGATGCTGACGGACGGAACGGTGATCAATGATATGGAGACGAAAGATCAGGCGCTTACCCAGAAACTGGATGCCTATCCCCCGGTATTTCGCGGGCCGCTGAAGCGCCTGCAGAACCACGGCTCCGTGACGCTAGTCGTCCCGCCCGACAAAGCCTATGGCAGTAAAGGGTTGCCACCGAAGATCCCCCCAGGCGCCACCATGGTCTATTCCGTGCGGATAGTGGATAGCCAACCCGCGCCGGCAAAATAGCCCTGTCTCCCCACCGCCCTCTCCGGGCGGTGCTGTTATTCCTGCCGCATTGCTGCAATAACCGCCGTGCATCCTCATCTATAGTTGTCTATGATGTTGCACTCGTTTTACGGGTGTAACAGATGTTAACGAAGGAGGAGCCTCACCGTGGCCGATAATCCACTGTGGCATGAAACGCTGCATGACCATTTTGGTCAGTACTTTAGCGTTGATAACGTGCTGTACCACGAAAAAACCGATCATCAGGATCTGATCATCTTTGACAACCGCGCCTTTGGCCGGGTGATGGCGCTGGATGGCGTCGTGCAAACCACCGAACGCGATGAGTTTATCTATCACGAAATGATGACCCACGTGCCGCTGCTGGCTCACGGCAATGCCAAGCATGTCCTGATCATCGGCGGCGGCGATGGCGCGATGCTGCGCGAAGTCTCTCGTCATCGCAGCATCGAAAGCATCACCATGGTGGAAATCGACGCCGGGGTGGTCTCATTCTGCCGCCAGTACCTGCCCAACCATAGCGCCGGCGCCTATGACGATCCGCGCTTTACGCTGGTGATTGATGATGGCGTCAATTTTGTTAACCAGACGACGCAAACGTTTGATGTGATCATTTCGGACTGTACCGACCCTATTGGCCCGGGGGAAAGCCTCTTCACCTCGGCTTTTTATGAAGGCTGCAAACGCTGCCTGAATCCGGGAGGGATTTTCGTTGCGCAGAACGGCGTCTGCTTCCTGCAGCAGGATGAAGCGGTCGGTAGCCATCGCAAACTGAGCCACTATTTTCGCGACGTCAGCTTCTACCAGGCGGCGATTCCGACCTATTACGGCGGGATAATGACCTTTGCCTGGGCGAGCGACAACGAGGCGCTGCGCCATCTTTCCAGCGAAATCATTCAGGCGCGCTTTCACAAAGCCAACCTGACCTGCCGCTACTACAATCCGGCAATCCATACGGCGGCCTTCGCCTTACCACAATATCTGCATGATGCTCTGTCCGCACCGTGAAGCGAAATAAGGGGGTGAACTAAATTGAAAAAATTGAAGCTGCACGGCTTTAACAACCTGACCAAAAGCCTGAGTTTTTGTATCTACGATATCTGTTACGCCAAAACGGCAGAAGAGCGCGACGGCTACATCGCCTATATCGACGAACTTTATAATGCCAATCGCCTGACAGAGATCCTGAGCGAAACCTGCTCTATTATTGGCGCTAATATCCTGAATATCGCCCGCCAGGATTATGAACCCCAGGGCGCCAGCGTGACCATTCTGGTAAGCGAAGAGCCCGTCGACCCGCGGCTTATCGACCAGACCGAACACCCCGGCCCGCTGCCTGAAACCGTGGTCGCCCATCTCGATAAAAGCCATATCTGCGTGCATACCTATCCGGAGAGCCACCCGGAAGGCGGCCTGTGCACCTTCCGCGCCGATATCGAAGTCTCTACCTGCGGGGTTATTTCACCGCTCAAAGCGCTGAACTATCTGATCCACCAGCTGGAATCGGATATTGTGACCATTGACTACCGCGTGCGCGGCTTTACCCGCGACATCAATGGGATGAAGCATTTTATCGATCATGAAATCAACTCAATTCAGAACTTTATGTCTGACGATATGAAGTCGCTGTATGATATGGTCGACGTCAACGTTTATCAGGAAAATATCTTCCATACCAAAATGTTGCTTAAGGAGTTCGACCTTAAGCATTACATGTTCCATACCCGACCGGAAGAGTTGACCGCTGAAGAGCGCAAGGTCATTACCGACCTGCTGTGGAAAGAGATGCGCGAGATTTACTACGGCCGCAATATTCCTGCCGTGTAATGCCTCAAATGCCCGGCGGCGCTTTTGCTTGCCGGGCCAGGGTTCTGCGCCGGCGGGAAGCGGGGAAAGGTACTCGTCGCGACCCGGAGATGTGCCCTGCGCACGCGACGCTTAGCCGGGCTACGGTTTTCCGCAGCCCGGCGCACAACGAGTCATCAACGCTGCTGCATAAACTCACGATAGGCGGCAACCACCTGCAGGAAATCCTCAACACCGCACAGAGAGAGGCTTTCTTCGTCGTAGTAGCTCATCCCCTCCTCGATTTCGTCGCCGGAAAATTCCAGCTGATTGGCGCGGATCATCACCTCTTCGCCATCCAGCCACAGCGTATATTCATGTCCGGCACGCTGCCAGGAACGTTCACTGCCTTTCACGGTGCGCGCAGCCTGCTCCACTTCGTCAAGCAGAGCAAGATTGTCTTTCACCTCCTCGTTGAACCAGTGGCCAATCGCCTCGTGATCCATCGACATTCGCACCTTTACCACTCCGGTAATATCGCGCAGAAATTCGTAGTCCATCGTCTTTTCCTCTGCAAGGGCAATGCGTCACCGCTGCACTGTACCCATGGAGTAATTATCGCAGCAGACCGAAAGAAAAAAAGCGTAACAGGCAGGAGGTTTGGAAATAAAAATGCCCGGTGATGCAATGTTCACCGGGCATTGGGGAGTTTGTAGCCAAATGGTCAGCCGGGCTGACCGGATAGTTTTACACCGCGGTCTGGAAGATCACGCCGTCAGCTTTTTCAGTGTACTGATCCAGCTGGTTGAAGTTCAGATAGCGATAGGTATCTTCCGCTGTCTTATCCACCTGCGCCACGAAGGTCTGGTACTCTTCCGGCGTCGGCAGTTTACCGAGCAGAGAAGCCACCGCTGCCAGCTCGGCAGAGGCCAGATAGACGTTAGCGCCGGTACCTAAACGGTTCGGGAAGTTACGGGTAGAGGTGGAAACCACCGTCGCACCGTCGGCGACGCGCGCCTGGTTACCCATACACAGGGAACAGCCAGGGATTTCGATACGCGCCCCGCTCTTACCAAATACGCTGTAGTAACCTTCTTCGGTCAGCTGCGCGGCGTCCATACGGGTTGGCGGCGCCACCCACAGGCGAGTCGGCAACTGGCCTTTGTGGCTGTCCAGCAGCTTACCGGCGGCACGGAAGTGGCCGATGTTGGTCATGCAGGAGCCGATGAACACTTCGTCGATTTTCTCGCCCTGTACGTCAGACAGCAGGCGGGCATCGTCCGGATCGTTCGGCGCGCACAGAATCGGCTCTTTGATATCCGCCAGATCGATGTCGATCACTGCCGCGTATTCCGCGTCAGCATCGGCTTCCAGCAGCTGCGGATCCGCCAGCCATTTCTCCATGCCCTGGATACGACGCTCCAGGGTACGGCGGTCGCCGTAGCCTTCGGCGATCATCCACTTCAGCAGGACGATGTTGGAGTTCAGATACTCAACGATCGGCTCTTTGTTCAGCTTGATGGTGCAACCTGCAGCAGAACGTTCAGCGGAGGCATCGGTCAGCTCGAACGCCTGCTCCACTTTCAGATCCGGCAGACCTTCAATCTCAAGGATGCGGCCAGAGAAGATGTTTTTCTTACCTTTCTTCTCAACGGTCAGCAGGCCCTGCTTGATGGCGTACAGCGGGATCGCGTGGACCAGGTCGCGCAGCGTAATGCCCGGCTGCATTTTACCTTTGAAACGCACCAGCACCGATTCCGGCATATCCAGCGGCATCACGCCGGTCGCGGCGGCGAAGGCCACCAGACCAGAGCCCGCCGGGAAGGAGATACCGATGGGGAAACGGGTGTGGGAGTCGCCGCCGGTGCCCACGGTATCCGGCAGCAGCATGCGGTTCAGCCAGGAGTGGATCACGCCATCGCCCGGACGCAGCGAGACGCCGCCGCGGTTCATAATGAAGTCCGGCAGAGTATGATGCGTGGTGACGTCAACCGGCTTCGGATAGGCCGCAGTGTGGCAGAAGGACTGCATCACCAGGTCAGCGGAGAAGCCCAGGCACGCCAGGTCTTTCAGTTCATCACGGGTCATTGGACCGGTGGTGTCCTGAGAACCGACGGAGGTCATTTTCGGCTCGCAGTAGGCGCCCGGGCGGATACCGGCAACGCCGCAGGCGCGGCCAACCATTTTCTGCGCCAGAGAGAAGCCGCGGGTGCTTTCCGCCACGTCTTTCGCCTGACGGAAGACATCGCTGTGCGGCAGACCCAGCGCTTCACGGGCTTTGGTGGTCAGGCCGCGACCGATGATCAGCGGGATACGGCCGCCGGCACGGACTTCGTCGATCAGCACATCGGTTTTCAGCTCGAAGCTGGCCAGCAGTTCGTTGGTCTCGTGATTACGCACTTCGCCTTTGAACGGGTAAACGTCGATGACGTCGCCCATGTTCAGGTTTGACACATCCACTTCGATAGGCAGCGCGCCCGCATCTTCCATGGTGTTGAAGAAGATTGGCGCGATTTTGCCGCCCAGGCACAGGCCGCCGCCGCGCTTGTTCGGCACGTTCGGGATATCGTCGCCCATAAACCACAGCACCGAGTTGGTGGCCGATTTACGTGAAGAGCCGGTCCCGACCACATCGCCGACGTAGGCCAGCGGGTAGCCTTTCTGCTGCAGGGCTTCGATCTGTTTGATCGGGCCAACCACGCCCGGCTGATCCGGTTCAATGCCTTCGCGGGCGTTTTTCAGCATCGCCAGGGCGTGCAGCGGGATATCCGGACGCGACCAGGCATCCGGCGCCGGAGACAGGTCATCGGTGTTCGTTTCGCCAGTGACCTTGAAAACGGTAACGGTGATTTTCTCTGCCAGCTGCGGGCGGTTCAGGAACCACTCAGCGTCGGCCCAGGATTGCATAACCTGTTTAGCGTGCTCGTTACCCGCTTTCGCTTTCTCTTCCACGTCGTAGAAGTTATCGAACATCAGCAGAGTATGGGACAGCGCTTTCGCGGCAATCGGCGCCAGTTTCGCGTCGTCCAGGGCATCGATCAGCGGGTGGATATTATAACCGCCCTGCATGGTGCCCAGCAGTTCAACGGCTTTTTCAGGGGTAACCAGGGGGGAGGTCGTTTCGCCTTTGGCGATCGCGGCAAGGAATCCAGCTTTAAC
Source organism: Klebsiella sp. TF21-TM (assembly GCF_019753495.1). NCBI lineage: Bacteria > Pseudomonadati > Pseudomonadota > Gammaproteobacteria > Enterobacterales > Enterobacteriaceae > Klebsiella > Klebsiella sp. TF21-TM. Next base: position 101,891 of record NZ_JAIJYL010000003.1, read on the forward strand.
ATAGGCGGCTTCGTCGACGCCCGGCGGTACACGGTTAATCAGCAGGTCTAACAGGAATTCTTCTTCGCCCGCAGGCGGGTTTTTCAGCAGTTCTACCAGCGCGGCCATTTGGGTTGCATCTAAGGGTTTGGCAACAATCCCCATGGCGGCACGCTCAGCTACGTGCTTACGGTATTCTTCTAGCACGACGGTTCTCCTCGCTTCTCATTGTCATAATGCGGCCTACACCTCTTCAATCAATCTGCTTCGGTATTGGCAGTTTGCCGCCTTGACGCATCTTGAAGGATTTAGTGGCTGGGCGATTTTCTTCACGCTCCTGTGAGACAGCAGTTTGTAGGGTAAATGCCCGATACCGCGTCGGCAGCATAGCAGGATTTTTGAAAGGTGTTAATCTGTTTACAAAAAAGCAACATTAAAATTTAGCTGAATCGTTAAGGGCAGGATATTGCAGGCTTTCTGTTCAAATCCCGCGACAAAAATTCCTTTCCGCGTACAACGCCATGGGCCGATCCCAACAATCATCAATAAAAAGCCATACCGCTTACTTATACTCAGCAAACGCGCCGTTTTCGCCGATACTTTAGCGAGATGGGTTACTTTTTGGGTCAGGAGCTTCTATGTCACTGCCGTTCAAACCCCATATTATCACCCTGCTCTGTAGCGCTGGCTTACTCGCGGCGGCGGGAACACTCTATGTGCAAAGCCGTACTCCAGAGACGGTCACTCAGCCGACGGCGCAGCCTGCGCCAGCGCCAACGCCAGCCGCACCCGCCGCCGCGCAGCCGGTGGCCGCCACCTACACCCAGGCGCAGATTGACCAGTGGGTTGCCCCCATCGCGCTCTACCCGGACAGTCTGCTGTCGCAGGTGCTGATGGCTTCCACCTACCCGGACAACGTCATGCAGGCGGTGCAGTGGTCCCAGGATAACCCCACCATGAAAGGGGATCCCGCCGTTCAGGCTGTTGCCAACCAGCCGTGGGATCCCAGCGTCAAATCGCTTGTCGCTTTCCCTGCCCTGCTGGCGATGATGGGCGAGAATCCGCCCTGGGTGGAAAATCTGGGTAATGCGTTTTTGGCCCAGCCGCATGATGTGATGGACTCGGTGCAGCGCCTGCGTGCCATCGCCCAGGAGACAGGGACGCTGAAATCCACGCCGCAGCAAAAAGTGATTGTCGCCGCAGCGGCGCCTGTGCCGGCCACCACTTCGAAAAGCAGCACCGTATCAACGTCAAGCACTACCGCGGCGGCGCCTGCGCCGACGCAGGTCATAAAAATAGAACCGACCGACCCGCAGGTGGTCTATGTTCCCAACTACAACCCCTCCACCGTCTATGGTACCTGGCCGAACAGCGCCTATCCTCCGGTCTATCTGCCGCCCCCTCCCGGGGAGCAGTTTACCGATAGCTTCGTCAAAGGCTTCGGTTACAGCCTGGGCGTGGCGACCACCTGGGCGCTGTTCAGCAGCATCGACTGGGATGATGATGATGACTACCACCATCACGATGACGACTACCACCGCGGGGATTACTCGCATAATGGCGATAACATCAATATCAATGTGAATAATTTTAACCGCATTACCGGACAAAACCTGCCGGGCGACCACGTAAACTGGCAGCACAATCCCGCCTATCGCGGTCACGTGCCATACCCCGATAATACCGTCGCCCAGCGCTTTCATCAGACCAACGTATCCGGCGGACTGAGCGCGACCCAGCATGCGCCGGTCGATCGTGAGGCGCAGCGCCAGGCGGCAATGACCCAGCTTCAGCAGCGCAGCGCGTCGACCGCCACGGCAGGCAACCTGGCGGCAAACACCCCCTCGCGCGATGCCCAGCGTCAGGCGGCCTCGGCGCAGTTGAAACAAGCCACCCAGCGCAGCAACTACCGCGGTTACGACAGCGCGCCGACATCAACCCAGCAGCGTCGAGACGCGGCGAAAGCGCAGTTGAAAAACCCGACGCCGCAGCAACAGCAGCGTAGGGAAACCATTAAGAACCACGAGCAGAATGCTACACCGCAGCAGCAACAGCGCCGGCAGCAGCTCCATTCCGCCACGCCCGCCCAGCGCCAGCAGACGGTCAATCATCTGCGCGCCAGCGCCCTTAGCGGCAACGAAAGCCGCTCCCCCTCCTGGCAAGCTCAGCAGGAACGGGGACGACAGAGTCGTCAGTTTTCCAGCGTAAACCGCGAGCAGCGCGACGGCGCCAGAGAGCGTCTTTCTGAACACCATGAACTACGCCGCCGCTGAGGATGAGCAGAATGAGAAACCCATTACCTATTGCCCTGTTCACGTTAATGCTGTCACCGCTTGCCGCCTTCGCCCAGCAGCAATATGCCACCCCCGAGCAGGCCGCGAGCGCGCTGGCCGAGGCGATCGGCCAGCAAAATGACGCGGCGCTGAGCGAGGTGCTTGGCGATAACTGGCAGCATTTTTTACCCCCCGACGGGATCGACCCCACTGCCGTCGACCGCTTCCAGCGCGACTGGCAGGTGAAACATGTGATTGTGCAGCAGGGTGATAACGCCTGGCTCGACGTTGGTAGCGAAGCATGGCGCCTGCCCGTCCCCATCGTCAAATCATCCCAGGGCTGGCGCTTTGATATGGCCGCTGGCGAAGAGGAGATCCTTACCCGCGCTATTGGCCGTAATGAACTGTCGGCAATAGCCGCCATGCACGCCTACGTTGACGCCCAGCAGGATTACTATCAACTGAACCACCACTGGGCGCAGAAAATCATCAGTAGCGAAGGCAAAAAAGATGGTCTGTACTGGCCCACCTCGCCGGGCGAAGCGCCAAGCCCGCTTGGGCCCGCCTTTAGCCCGACGGTACCCGGCAGCGGCTACCATGGCTACCGCTTCCGCATTATCACCGGTAGAGATGAGCAGAGCGTCGCCTTGCTGGCGTGGCCGGTGGCGTGGGGGGAAACCGGCGTGATGAGCTTTATGATCGATCAGCACGATACGGTTTATCAGGCCAATCTCGGTGAAGAGAGCGCGGCAAAGGCCCAGGCGATAACGCGCTTTGCCCCCGACGCTGACGCCGGCTGGCAGGTGGTCAATCCATAAAAAAACGCCCGGTTACGAATACGCAACCGGGCGTTTTCATTCACTTAGCCCTGGTGGGGCATCAGTGACGGATCGCCGGCAAAGGCTGGTTTCGTACTGGACAATGCCGCTTCGTCAGCGCTGATGCTGCCGGAATTCGCCGCCCATACCCCTTCACTGGTCTTCGTCACCTGCTGATGCTGGGCATTCAGATCCTGGCCCATCGCCGCGATATGGGTCGTTTCCGTGCCGCCGCTGTTATCCGCCCACGGAATCGTGGCGTCAGCCGCGCAGGCTACACCGGATAAGCACGTTGCTGCGACCAGCGCAGTGGTTAAAAAGCGTTTCATCACACACCTCATCGATATCGTTAACTGACTATAAGTTTACTGAGTGACTATTTACAAAGTATGTATGAGGTGTAGCGGTTTATGAATAGCGACATAGTTCTAAACATCAGGCATAAAAAAAGCGGCTCCGGGAGCCGCTTATGCTTTTTGCCTGAAAGAAAAAGTTACTTTTTCTTCGCTTTGGCGTTCGGCAGGTCGGTGATGCTGCCTTCGAAGACTTCTGCCGCCAGGCCAACAGACTCGTGCAGAGTCGGGTGAGCGTGGATAGTCAGCGCGATGTCTTCAGCGTCACAGCCCATCTCGATAGCCAGGCCGATCTCACCCAGCAGCTCGCCGCCGTTGGTGCCGACAATCGCGCCGCCGATAACCCGGTGGGTCTCTTTGTCGAAGATCAGTTTGGTCATACCGTCTGCGCAGTCGGAAGCGATAGCGCGGCCGGAAGCCGCCCACGGGAAGGTGGCGGTTTCGTAGCTGATGCCTTTCTCTTTCGCTTCTTTCTCCGTCAGGCCGACCCATGCCACTTCTGGCTCGGTGTAGGCGATGGACGGGATCACTTTCGGATCGAAGTAGTGTTTCAGGCCGGAGATAACTTCAGCGGCAACGTGACCTTCGTGGACGCCTTTGTGCGCCAGCATCGGCTGACCGACGATATCGCCGATAGCAAAGATGTGCGGCACGTTGGTGCGCATTTGTTTGTCAACGCGGATGAAGCCACGATCGTCCACTTCCACGCCCGCTTTGCCTGCGTCGAGGTTTTTGCCGTTCGGTACGCGACCGATAGCCACCAGTACGGCGTCGTAACGCTGTGCTTCCGCTGGCGCTTTTTTGCCTTCCATGGAAACGTAAATACCGTCTTCTTTCGCTTCAACGGCAGTCACTTTGGTTTCCAGCATCAGGTTGAATTTCTTGCTGATGCGTTTAGTGAAGACTTTCACCACGTCTTTATCGGCCGCCGGGATAACCTGGTCGAACATTTCAACCACGTCAATCTCTGAACCCAGCGCATGGTATACGGTACCCATTTCCAGACCGATGATACCGCCGCCCATGACCAGCATGCGTTTCGGTACGGATTTCAGCTCCAGGGCGTCGGTGGAGTCCCATACGCGCGGATCTTCATGCGGGATAAATGGCAGTTGAATCGGACGGGAACCCGCCGCGATGATGGCGTTGTCGAAGTTGATCACGGTTTTGCCGTTTTCGCCTTCCACTTCCAGGGTGTTAGCGCCGGTGAATTTACCCAGACCGTTAACCACCTTCACTTTACGCCCTTTGGCCATGCCAGCCAGACCACCGGTCAGCTGAGTGATGACTTTTTCTTTCCAGGTGCGGATCTTGTCAATATCAGTTTTCGGTTCGCCGAAAACGATGCCGTGTTCGGCCAGCGCTTTCGCTTCTTCGATAACTTTTGCCACGTGCAGCAGCGCTTTAGAAGGGATACAACCCACGTTCAGGCACACCCCACCGAGGGTGCTGTAACGTTCTACGATGACGGTTTCCAGACCTAAATCAGCGCAACGGAAAGCTGCAGAGTAGCCTGCAGGACCTGCCCCAAGTACCACGACCTGAGTTTTGATTTCAGTACTCATCATGACCTCTGTAATTTATATCCGGCGGGTCTGACGCTATTATTCTTACGCCCAAGTCCACCGGGACGTTCTATCCGCGTGTATTTTACAAAATTGTTAACAATTTTTAAACAACAAACGGCAAACGATTTTGTCCTTTGTTGCTGATAATCCCAAACAGCCTGAGGTTATCAGAAAAAAGCCGGCCGTCAGGCCGGCTTTTTCGATTACATCACCAGGCGGCGAATGTCGCTCAGGGTGTTGTTGATGATGGTAATGAAGCGGGCACCATCAGCACCGTCGATCACGCGGTGGTCGAAGGACAGAGAGATCGGCAGCATCAGACGCGGCACGAACTCTTTACCATTCCATACCGGCTCCATCGCGGACTTAGACACGCCGAGGATGGCCACTTCCGGCGCGTTAACAATCGGCGCGAAGTGGGTCGTACCCAGGCCGCCGATGCTGGAGATGGTGAAGCAACCGCCCTGCATTTCGCCCGCCGTCAGTTTGCCATCGCGCGCTTTCTTCGAGATGGTGGTCAGTTCGCGAGACAGCTCGGTGATGCTCTTCTTGTTCACGTCTTTAAAGACCGGAACCACCAGACCGTTCGGGGTATCAACCGCCACACCGATGTTGATGTATTTCTTCAGCGTCAGGCGCTGACCATCTTCGGAGAGCGAGCTGTTGAAGCGCGGCATCTGCTCAAGCGCAGCGGCCACGGCTTTCATGATGAAGACAACCGGGGTGAATTTCACGTCCAGTTTACGCTTCTCAGCTTCGGCGTTCTGCTGCTTACGGAACGCTTCCAGATCGGTGATATCGGTTTTATCGAAGTGGGTAACGTGGGGGATCATGACCCAGTTACGGCTCAGGTTAGCACCAGAGATTTTCTGGATACGGCCCAGTTCCACTTCTTCGATTTCGCCGAACTTGCTGAAGTCAACCTTCGGCCATGGCAGCATGCCCGGGATACCGCCGCCAGCGGCAGCCGCCGGTGCGGATTCAGCGCGTTTAACGGCTTCTTTCACGTAGGCCTGAACGTCTTCGCGCAGGATACGACCTTTACGGCCGGTGCCTTTCACTTTCGCCAGGTTAACGCCGAACTCGCGCGCCAGGCGGCGAATCAGCGGAGTCGCGTGAACGTAAGCATCGTTTTCAGCGAATTCGGTTTTGCCTTCTGCTTTCGCAGCCGGCGCCGCGGCAGGCTTAGCAGCCTGAGCCGGTGCAGCAGCCGGTGCCGGTGCAGCAGCCTGAGCCGGAGCGGCGGCAGGCGCAGCGCCTTCCACTTCGAAGACCATGATCAGGGAGCCGGTTTTGACTTTATCGCCGGTGCTGATTTTGATCTCTTTGACGGTGCCCGCGAACGGCGCCGGCACTTCCATAGACGCTTTGTCGCCTTCGACGGTGATCAGGGACTGCTCAGCAGCCACTTTATCGCCGACTTTCACCATCACTTCGGTGACTTCAACTTCGTCGCCGCCGATGTCCGGGACGTTAACGTCTTTCGCGCCGGCAGCAGCAGCCGGTGCCGCGGCAACCGGAGCGGCAGCCTGTGCCGGAGCGGCCGCAGGCGCAGCGCCCGCGACTTCGAAGATCATGATCAGGGAGCCGGTGGACACTTTATCGCCGGTGTTGATTTTGATCTCTTTCACGGTACCCGCGAACGGCGCCGGCACTTCCATAGAAGCCTTATCGCCTTCTACGGTGATCAGGGATTGCTCAGCGGCGATGGTGTCGCCCACTTTAACCATGATCTCGGTGACTTCAACTTCATCGCCGCCGATATCCGGGACGTGAACTTCTTTCGCTGCCGCGGCGGCGGCTGGCGCAGCAGCGGCCGGAGCGGCTTCTTTCTTCTCTTCCTGCGCAGGTGCAGCGGCTGCTGCACCCTCGGCGGAATCGAAAATCATAATCAGTTTGCCAGTCTCGGTTTTGTCGCCGACGGAGACTTTAATCTCTTTCACGACGCCAGCCTGCGGAGACGGGACTTCCATAGAGGCTTTATCGCCTTCTACGGTGATCAGCGACTGTTCAGCTTCTACTTTGTCGCCAACTTTGACCAAGATCTCGGTGATTTCAACTTCATCAGCCCCGATGTCCGGTACTTTGATTTCGATAGCCATTATTCTTTTACCTCTTACGCCAGACGCGGGTTAACTTTTTCTGCATCGATGTCGAATTTCGCGATCGCGTCAGCGACCACTTTCTTATCGATTTCACCACGTTTAGCCAGTTCGCCCAGCGCTGCAACGACCACATAGGAAGCATCAACTTCGAAGTGGTGACGCAGGTTTTCACGGCTGTCGGAACGACCGAAGCCATCGGTACCCAGTACGCGGTAATCGTCAGCCGGTACGTAGGTACGAACCTGCTCGGCGAACAGTTTCATATAGTCAGTGGATGCCACAGCCGGAGCGTCGTTCATCACCTGAGCGATGTACGGCACGCGCGGGGTTTCCAGCGGGTGCAGCATGTTCCAGCGTTCGCAATCCTGGCCATCACGCGCCAGCTCGGTGAAGGAGGTGACGCTGTACACGTCAGAGCCCACGCCGTAGTCTTTCGCCAGGATCTGCGCTGCTTCACGGACGTGACGCAGGATAGAACCGGAGCCCAGCAGCTGAACTTTACCTTTGCTACCTTCGATGGTTTCGAGTTTGTAGATACCTTTACGGATACCTTCCTCGGCGCCTTCCGGCATCGCCGGCATGTGGTAGTTTTCGTTCAGGGTCGTGATGTAGTAGTAAACGTTCTCTTGTTTCTCACCGTACATACGCTCCAGGCCGTCATGCATGATGACCGCCACTTCGTAGGCGTAGGACGGATCGTAAGAGATACAGTTCGGGATAGTCAGAGACTGAATATGGCTGTGGCCATCTTCGTGCTGCAGACCTTCGCCGTTCAGCGTCGTACGACCGGAAGTACCACCGATCAGGAAGCCGCGAGCCTGCTGGTCGCCTGCCTGCCAGCACAGGTCGCCGATACGCTGGAACCCGAACATCGAGTAGTAGATGTAGAACGGGATCATCGGCAGGTTGTTGGTGCTGTAAGAGGTCGCCGCAGCCAGCCAGGATGCGCCTGCGCCCAGCTCGTTGATCCCTTCCTGCAGGATCTGGCCTTTTTCGTCTTCTTTGTAGTAAGCAACCTGCTCACGGTCCTGCGGGGTGTACTGCTGACCGTTCGGGCTGTAGATACCGATCTGACGGAACAGACCTTCCATACCGAAAGTACGCGCTTCGTCGGCGATGATCGGCACGAGGCGGTCTTTGATGGATTTGTTCTTCAGCATCACGTTCAGGGCACGAACGAACGCGATAGTGGTAGAGATCTCTTTATTCTGCTCTTCCAGCAGCGGGCGGAAATCTTCCAGCGTCGGCAGCTCCAGCTTCTCAGTGAAGTTCGGCTGACGGCTCGGCAGATAGCCGTGCAGTTTCTGACGCTGAGCGTGCAGATAGGTGTGCTCTTCGGAACCTTCCGGGAAGGTTACGTACGGCAGTTTTTCCAGATCGGCATCGGCAACCGGCACGTTGAAACGATCGCGGACGTAGCGAACGCCGTCCATGTTCATTTTCTTAACCTGGTGAGCGATGTTCTTACCTTCAGCAGTATCACCCATGCCGTAACCTTTGATGGTATGGGCGAGGATGACGGTCGCTTTGCCTTTGGTTTCCTGCGCTTTCTTCAGTGCAGCGTAAACTTTCTTCGGATCGTGGCCGCCGCGGTTCAGAGCCCAAATCTGCTCGTCAGTCCAGTCGGCAACCAGCGCGGCGGTCTCCGGATATTTACCGAAGAAGTGCTCGCGCACATAAGCGCCGTCTTTGGATTTGAAGGTCTGGTAGTCACCGTCAACGGTTTCTTCCATCAGCTGAATCAGCTTACCGCTGGTGTCTTTACGCAGCAGCTCATCCCAACGACCGCCCCAGATAACCTTGATAACGTTCCAGCCAGCGCCCGCGAAGATGCCTTCCAGTTCGTTAATGATTTTGCCGTTACCGGTGACCGGACCATCAAGACGCTGCAGGTTACAGTTGATAACGAAGACCAGGTTGTCCAGCTTCTCACGGGTCGCGATGGTGATCGCGCCTTTAGATTCCGGCTCGTCCATCTCACCGTCGCCCAGGAACGCGTAAACGGTTTGTTTGGAGGTGTCTTTCAGACCACGGTGTTCCAGATATTTCAGGAATTTAGCCTGATAAATCGCCCCGATTGGGCCCAGGCCCATAGAAACGGTCGGGAACTGCCAGAATTCCGGCATCAGTTTCGGGTGCGGATAAGAGGACAGACCTTTACCGTGAACTTCCTGACGGAAGTTGTTCATCTGCTCTTCAGTCAGACGACCTTCCAGGAAAGCACGCGCATAAACGCCCGGAGAGATGTGACCCTGGAAGTACACCAGGTCGCCGCCATCCTGCTCATTGCGTGCGCGGAAGAAGTGGTTGAAGCACACTTCGTAGAAGGTTGCGGAAGACTGGAAAGAAGCCATGTGGCCGCCCAGTTCGAGATCTTTTTTCGATGCGCGCAGAACGGTCATGATGGCGTTCCAGCGGATCGCAGAACGGATACGACGTTCCAGATCCAGATTACCCGGATATTCCGGTTCATCTTCAACGGCAATAGTGTTTACGTAACCGCCGGTCGATGCGCCAGCAGCCACTTTCACCCCGCCTTTGCGGGCTTCAGAAAGGAGTTGGTCAATAAGATACTGAGCGCGCTCAACACCTTCTTCACGGATGACCGATTCGATCGCCTGTAGCCAGTCGCGAGTTTCGATCGGATCCACGTCATTTGGTAAACGTTCTGACATGGGGGGTATTCCTTATCTATCTAATCGTTGATTAATCTGGAACCTGTCCCATTGAACTCTTCGTTCTTCACCTTTGAACAACCAAAAATTCAATAAGACAGGTTCTGCGTTTAGTTGCCGCGCTCTAAAAATGGCGCTTAAGAACCGGAGTTCTCGTCCTTTCGTTGCTGTAAACGACGCAGCGAGCGTTCTCTACGACTCTGCTCACGGCTACGGTCCAGCAAAATTTCCTCAATGAACGCCAGGTGACGGTGCGACGCCTCACGCGCCTGCTCCGGCTCCCCGGCCATTATCGCCTCGAAAATGCGAGTGCGATGGTTGCTGACCAACGGGAGCATTTCCCGGCGGGCATACAGCAATTCAAAGTTCTGACGCACGTTTTGCGCCAGCATCGGCTCCATACACCTTAGCAGATGGAGCAAAACCACATTGTGTGCCGCCTCGGTGACGGCGATTTGGTACTGGACGACGGCGCCGGACTCGGCGTCCAGATCGCCCGACTGCTGAGCCCGCTCAATAGCCTGATGCAGCTCGCGGATACGGTCGCGATCTTCATCATTGCTGCGCAGCGCCGCGTAATAAGCCGCAATGCCTTCCAGCGCGTGACGGGTCTCAAGCAGATCGAATTGGGATTCAGGGTGATCGGACAGCAGCTCGACCAGCGGATCGCTGAAGCTCTGCCACAGGCGGCTCTGTACAAACGTTCCACCTCCCTGACGACGAAGCAACAGGCCCTTGGCTTCGAGGCGTTGAATCGCCTCACGCAGCGAGGGGCGGGAAACGTCGAACTGTTTGGCCAGTTCGCGTTCAGGCGGGAGTTTTTCACCGGGGCGCAAAGTCCCCTCAAGGATCAGAAACTCCAGCTGCTGCTCTATCACATCGGATAATTTTGGTTGGCGGATTTTGCTGTAGGCCATATTCCCTGTCTCTGCCATTAGCCCGGAGTCAATTGGTCTTACCAATTTAAAGTTCGTAGCGCTAAAGTAACAAAGTATTCACCTTCTGTCCATACAGGTTTTGATTGAAATCAGTAAACCACGGACATTTTAACAACCTTACAGAAATAACATTTCAGAAATGTAACCTTGCACAAATGTTACGTTTACTCATAAAGAGGTAGCATTAACTTAATGGAAACGAAAAATTACGCTATCTGAACCGATTCAACGACCTGATAAGTGAATATCAAGGCAGTAAATACGAATAAATAACCAAATGAGAACAATGCGTCGGAATAATACTGAATGTGTCTATTGATGTCTTTTTAAACACATGGTCATCATCCCTTCATAAAGCAGGTGCATTCAAGCGCGCTTACCACTATTCTCCCTGAGACGAAAGGCCTTTTTCTGAATTACTGCACCGCCTTCCGTAAACAAAACAATACAGAAACGGAAGTCCAAAAATACACAAACACAACAATATGTGCGCGCCATCACTCAGGTAAAAAGTGGGCCACTTCGCCCAAATTTTCGCTGGCTATGCTTTCTGGCAGGGACAGCAGTGAAGCAGCAACCTGACGGATGACGTACACAAAAAATAACCACACACGAGGTTTCATATGGAAGGTCAACAGCACGGCGATCGGCTGAAGCGCGGCCTCAAAAACCGCCATATCCAGCTCATCGCGCTGGGCGGGGCTATCGGCACCGGCCTGTTTCTGGGGAGCGCGTCCGTCATTCAGTCCGCCGGCCCGGGTATCATTCTTGGTTATGCGATTGCCGGTTTTATCGCCTTTCTGATCATGCGTCAGCTGGGCGAAATGGTGGTGGAAGAGCCGGTAGCCGGTTCGTTTAGCCACTTTGCTTATAAATACTGGGGCGGCTTTGCCGGCTTCGCCTCCGGCTGGAACTACTGGGTGCTGTATGTCCTGGTAGCCATGGCGGAACTGACCGCCGTCGGCAAATATATCCAGTTCTGGTGGCCGGAAATCCCGACCTGGGCCTCAGCGGCGGTTTTCTTCATCGCCATCAACGCCATTAACCTGACCAACGTGAAAGTGTTCGGTGAAATGGAGTTCTGGTTTGCCATTATCAAAGTGGTCGCCGTCGTGGCGATGATTTTGTTCGGCGGCTGGCTGCTGTTCAGCGGCAACGGCGGCCCGCAGGCGACGGTACGTAACCTATGGGATCAAGGCGGGTTCCTGCCGCACGGCTTTACCGGGCTGGTGATGATGATGGCGATCATTATGTTCTCCTTCGGCGGTCTCGAGCTGGTGGGTATCACCGCGGCGGAAGCGGATAACCCGGAGCAAAGCATTCCGAAAGCCACCAACCAGGTTATCTACCGTATCCTGATCTTCTATGTTGGTTCGCTGGCGGTCCTGCTCTCGCTGCTGCCGTGGACGCGCGTGACCGCGGACACCAGTCCGTTCGTCCTGATTTTCCATGAGCTTGGCGATACGCTGGTGGCAAACGCCCTCAACGTGGTGGTGCTGACGGCGGCCCTGTCGGTGTATAACAGCTGCGTCTACTGCAACAGCCGTATGCTGTTCGGCCTTGCCCAGCAGGGGAACGCGCCGAAAGCGCTGCTCAGCGTCGACAAACGCGGCGTGCCGGTCAATACCATTCTCGTCTCCGCCGTGGTCACCGCCCTGTGTGTGCTGATCAACTACCTGGCGCCGGAATCCGCATTTGGCCTGCTGATGGCGCTGGTGGTCTCCGCCCTGGTGATCAACTGGGCGATGATCAGCCTCGCGCATATCAAATTCCGTCGCGCCAAACAGCAGCAGGGCGTCACCACCCGCTTCCCCGCCCTCTTCTACCCGCTGGGTAACTGGGTGTGCCTGCTGTTTATGGCCGCGGTGCTGATCATTATGCTGATGACCCCGGGGATGGCGATTTCCGTTTGGCTGATCCCGGTATGGATCGCAGTGCTGGGCGTGGGTTATCTGTTTAAACAGAAAGCCGCCGCCACCGTAAAGGCACAATAATACATCTCATCAATAATTCTCTTTGCTCTGCGCCCTCCCTTAATAACGGGCGCAGAGCATTGTTATCTGCTTCACACTTTCCCTTCCATAGCTTATTTATCCATATCGTCAACGCGTTCCTGCAACGTAATTCTCTCGATAGCAGCCAATAATTCTCTCCATACTGCAACGGAGAGACCGCACATGGCAGACAATAGACTTTCAATAAAAGAAAAGATTGGTTATGGGATGGGGGATGCCGGATGCAATATCATCTTTGGCGCCATCATGCTGTTTGTTAACTATTTTTATACCGATATCTTCGGCCTGGCGCCGGCGCTGGTGGGCGTACTGCTGCTGTCGGTGCGCGTCATCGATGCGGTGACCGACCCGATCATGGGCGCCCTCGCCGACCGCACCCGCAGTAAATATGGCCGCTTTCGTCCATGGCTGCTGTGGATTGCCTTCCCCTACGCCCTGTTCAGCGTGCTGATGTTCACCACTCCTGAGTGGACCTATAACAGCAAAGTCATCTATGCGTTTGTCACCTACTTTCTGCTGTCGATTACCTATACCGCGATTAATATACCCTACTGCTCGCTGGGAACGGTGATGACCGCCGACCCGAAAGAGCGTGTTGCCTGCCAGTCCTATCGTTTCGTGATGGTGGGTATCGCCACGCTGCTGCTGTCATTGACGCTGCTGCCCATGGCCGACTGGTTCGGCGGCGCCGATAAAGCAAAAGGCTATCAGATGGCGATGACCGTGCTGGCCTTTATCGGCATGTGTATGTTCCTGTTCTGCTTCGCCACCGTGCGCGAACGCATCCACCCGGCGGTGCAGACCAATGATGAACTGAAAAAAGATCTCAAAGACGTGTGGAAAAATGACCAGTGGGTACGCATCCTGCTGCTCACGCTATGCAACGTCTGTCCGGGCTTTATCCGCATGGCCGCCACCATGTACTACGTTACCTGGGTGATGGGGCAAAGCACCCATTTTGCCACGCTGTTTATCAGCCTCGGCGTGGTCGGGATGATGATTGGCAGTATGCTGGCAAAAGTCCTCACCGACCGCTGGTGCAAACTGCAGGTCTTCTTCTGGACCAACATCGTGCTGGCGATCTTCTCCTGCGCCTTCTATTTCTTTAATCCGCACGCCACCACGCTGATTATGGTGCTCTACTTCCTGCTCAATATCCTGCATCAGATCCCCTCCCCGCTGCACTGGTCGCTGATGTCCGATGTTGACGACTACGGCGAGTGGAAAACCGGCAAGCGCATCACCGGTATTAGCTTCTCCGGCAATCTGTTTTTCCTTAAAGTCGGCCTGGCGGTCGCCGGGGCGATGGTCGGATTCCTGCTGTCATGGTACGGCTACGACGCCGGCGCCAAAGCGCAAAGCGCCTCGGCCCTCAACGGCATCGTGCTGCTGTTCTCGGTCATCCCCGGCGTCGGCTACCTGATCACCGCCGGCGTGGTGCGCCTGCTTAAAGTTGACCGCACCCTGATGCGCCAGATTCAGAGCGATTTAGAGAAGCGCCGCAGCAACTACAGCGAGCTGAATGAATACCAGGAACTGAAAACCAGTGAACACGTAAGGAAAGCCTGATGAACAACTGGCCAAACCCCTTTATTGAGCAACGCGCAGATCCCTTTATTCTGCGCCACCTGAATCATTACTACTTTATTGCCTCAGTGCCGGAATACGACCGGCTGGAGATCCGGCGCGCGGCAACCCTGGAGGGGTTGCGCGATGCTGAGCCGGTAGTGGTGTGGCGCGCACCGCAAAGCGGGCCGATGAGCCAGCTGATTTGGGCGCCGGAGCTACATGAGATAGACGGTAAGTGGTATATCTATTTTGCCGCCACCCATACCCACGATCTGGATGCGCTGGGCATGTTCCAGCATCGCATGTTCGTTATCGAGTGCGCCGACAGCGATCCGCTGACCGGCCGCTGGCAGGAAAAAGGCCAGGTGGTGACGCCTTTCGATACCTTCGCCCTCGATGCCACCACCTTTATCCATCAGGGCAAACGCTGGTATCTGTGGGCGCAAAAATCTCCGCATATCGAGGGCAACTCAAACCTGTATCTCGCTGAAATGGCCAAGCCGTGGACGCTAAAAGGCGAGCCGGTCATGCTGAGCAAGCCGGAGTTCGACTGGGAGTGCCGGGGATTTAAGGTCAATGAAGGACCCGCGGTGCTGGTGCATGGCGATAAGCTTTTCATCAGCTATTCCGCCAGCGCCACCGATGAAAACTACTGCATGGGATTGCTCTGGATCGACCGGGAGGCCGATCCGCTGCAGCCGGAAAACTGGCATAAAGCCCCGCAGCCAGTGTTCCGGACCAGCTATGAAAACCGCCAGTATGGCCCGGGCCATAACAGTTTTACCCAAACGCCGGCGGGGGAAGATGTGCTGGTATATCACGCGCGGAATTACACCGAGATTGAAGGCGACCCGCTGTATGATCCCAATCGTCATACGCGGCTAAAACTCGTCGCCTGGAGAGAGGACGGCATGCCCGACTTCGGCATCCCGCCGGCGGATACGCTGTAGCGGTTCGGTATGCTGCCCGCGGGCGCGGGTTTTCCTGGCCGGGTCAGGCGAAGCCGCCCCCCGGCAACATGACAAGCGCGGCGTCAGATATAGCGCCCGGCGGCGCTGTTGCTTGCCGGCCTGCGTGGTGTGAGCCCCAGGCCGGATAAGCGCAGCGCCATCCGGCAATCAAAGCCCCGCAGGTGGGGTATCCTGACAGATAGAGTACGGGCGCAGGCCGTTACACCAGGGTGCCGTAAATCGTCAGCAGCGCCATGATCACCACCACCACCAGCGAGGTTTTCTTGGCCATCGACACCGCGGCCTTTGGGGTCGCCACTTTATCCACGTGCGGTTCACGGGCCAGGGAATACTGCGCCAGGCGAGTCAATACCTGATACTGCGACGAATGGCGGTCGCCTAACGATGCAAACCACGCCGGAAGCGCTTTCTCTCCATGCCCCACCAGGGCATAGACAACCCCCACCAGACGCACCGGCAGCCAGTCGACAATATGCAGGATACCATCGATTCCAGACTGCAAACGGTGATGCGGCGTCTGGTAGCGCGCCAGCCACGTCTGCCAGGCACGCAGAACGCAATAAGCGATAAGCGTCAGCGGCCCCCACGCCCCACCCACCACAAACCAAAAGAGTGGCGCCAGGTAGTAACGATAGTTAATCCATAACAGCGCATTTTGCAGTTCGCTAAGGTACTCGCGCTCATCACAGCCCGGCGGGACGCCATGAATCAACGTCAGCTCGCTGGCCATCGCATCGCAGGCGCGGCTGTCATTGCGCGACGCCGCTTTCAGATAGGCATGATAGTGCAGCCGAACCTTGCCGGCGCCGATGCACAGCAGACCCAGCAAGATCCAGAACACCAGCAGCGGTACGTTGAACAGCTGCCCCTGCAGCAAGCGCTGAATGAGGTAGACCACCGCGACGGCGACCAGGGTCATCAGCAGCGTTCCCGGCAACGAGAAATGTTTTATCCGGCGGAACACCACCTCCAGCCGATGATCAAGCTGCCAGTGTTCGCCCAGTTTAAACAGGCGTTCAGCGATAAGCACCAGCAGCGTAGTAAACAGCGTCATGAGGTCTCCTTTTCTGACGGCGCGCTGAGCAGCGCACGAAATTTTTTCCAGTCAAAGGCCGGTCCCGGGTCTGTCTTGCGCACGGGCGCGATATCGCTATGGCCCGTGATATTTGTGGCGATGGCAGGATAAATCGTGATAAGCAGATCCGTCACCGCCGCCAGCTGCTGGTACTGCGCATCGGTATACGCCAGGGTATCCGTGCCTTCCAGCTCTATGCCGATGGAAAAGTCATTGCAGCGTTCGCGCCCCTGATAGCAGGAGACCCCCGCATGCCACGCACGCTTATCGAAAGGCACATACTGCACGATTTCACCATCACGCCGAATCAGACAATGCGCCGAAACGCGCAGATGAGCGATCTCGGCAAAGAAAGGATGCGCGTGCGGATCCAGGGTGCCGGTGAACAGCGCGTCAATCCATGGACCACCAAATTCACCTGGTGGCAGGCTAATGTTATGCACCACCAGTAAGGAAGGGGCTTCTTCATCCGGACGGCAGTCATGGTGCGGCGAGGGAACCCGACGCGCGCCGACCAGCCATCCCTCGTTCAACTGCATGCGGGATCTCCTTTCGCGAACTCATGCTTCCGGGCCACACGCCGGCCCAAAGGATGAAGTGTGTATGGTACTGAAACGTCGTTCAGGTTAGCATGTTTCCCACTTCTGAATCTTATCTATCTGGAGCTTTATCATGTCGCCTCGTCGTTACAACCCCGACCGCCGCCGTGACGTGCTGCTGGAACGAATTAATCTCGATATTACCGATGCTGTCGCACACTCCCTGCGGGAAGATTTGGGCGGCGAAGTCGACGCCAGCAACGATATTAGCGCACAATTATTGCCGCAGGATGCACGCTCCCATGCGGTGGTCATTACCCGCGAAGATGGCGTCTTCTGTGGTAAACGCTGGGTGGAAGAGGTCTTCATTCAGCTCGCCGGTGACGACGTGACGATCACCTGGCACGTCGCCGATGGCGACGCGGTCAAAGCCGATCAACCTCTGTTCGAGCTGGAAGGCCCATCGCGCATTCTGCTCACTGGCGAACGTACGGCGCTGAACTTTGTGCAAACCCTCTCCGGCGTCGCCAGCGTCGTCCGCCGCTATGTCGACCTGCTGGCCGGCACCAAAACCCAACTCCTGGATACGCGTAAAACGCTGCCAGGGCTGCGTACCGCGCTGAAATACGCGGTTCTCTGCGGCGGCGGCGCCAACCACCGTCTGGGGCTGTTCGACGCTTTCCTGATTAAAGAAAACCACATCATCGCCTCCGGCTCGATCCGTCAGGCGGTGGAGAAGGCGTTCTGGCTGCATCCTGATGTGCCGGTGGAAGTGGAAGTGG
Source organism: Klebsiella sp. TF21-TM (assembly GCF_019753495.1). NCBI lineage: Bacteria > Pseudomonadati > Pseudomonadota > Gammaproteobacteria > Enterobacterales > Enterobacteriaceae > Klebsiella > Klebsiella sp. TF21-TM. The sequence goes on from NZ_JAIJYL010000003.1 coordinate 119,551, forward strand.
AAACGCTGGATGAGCTGGAGCAGGCGTTAAAAGCCGGGGCCGATATCATTATGCTCGATAACTTCACCACCGACCTGATGCGCGAGGCGGTGAAAATCACCGCTGGCCAGGCGGCGCTGGAGGTCTCCGGCAACGTCACCTTTGACACCATCCGCGAATTTGCCGAGACCGGGGTCGACTATATTTCCGTCGGGGCCCTGACCAAACATGTGCAGGCGCTCGACCTGTCGATGCGTTTCCGCTGAGGATTTGGCCTTCACGCTTCCGGGCGTGAAGGCCTGAATTTGCGACCCGACTCGCAGTCGCTCTTGCTCGCCATGCAATCCCGGTAAAAACCCTGGAACCCGGTTTCCCGGATCGTTTTCATCTCCTCGCCTGCCCCCCAGAATCCCGTCACAGTGCTCCTGTCACAATAAGGAGCGACTTATGGATAAACAACGAGGTTTTACCCTGATTGAACTGATGGTGGTCATCGGCATCATCGCCATTCTCAGCGCCATCGGCATCCCGGCCTACCAGAACTACCTGCGTAAAGCCGCCCTCACCGACCTGCTGCAGACCTTTGTCCCCTACCGGACGGCAATCGAACTTTGCGCGCTCGATCATGGCGGCCTGACGACATGCGACGGCGGCAGCAATGGCATCCCCTCGCCAACAACCACGCGCTACCTCTCCGCCATGAGCGTGGCCAAAGGCGTCGTTACCCTCACCGGCCAGGAAAGTCTCAACGGACTGGGCGTCACCCTGACCCCGACCTGGGATAACGCCGAAGGCGTCACCGGTTGGCAGCGGGTCTGCACTATCACCGACAACAGCGCACTTCAGCAGGCCTGCGAAGACGTCTTCCGGGTGAAGTGAGGGCGACAACATGAAAACAGAACAGCTGATCCCTCTCTGTCGTCGCCATCACGCCCTGCTGCTGCACAGCGATGAGCAGACGATATCCATTGCGGTGGTCGATACCCCACCGACGGAGCTAATGGAGGCGCTGCGTTTCGCGACGCAAAAACGGATCGATATTGAATGCTGGAGCCAGGAGCAGATGGATAAGCGCCTGCAAGTCCAGGAAAAGCAGGCGCTGCTGGCGCAAAATGCAGGGCCGGAAAACATCGCCGAGCGGGTCAACCAGATCCTCGAGCAGGCCCTGCGTCAGCGGGCGTCCGATATTCATATCGAGCCCACGGAAGCGCACTTAAGGATCCGCCTGCGTGTCGATGGCGTGCTACACGCGCTGCCGCTGCTGGCGCCCGAGCTGGCCGCGCCGGTTATCGCACGACTCAAGGTGATGGCCAATCTCGATATCGCCGAGCATCGTTTGCCGCAGGATGGTCAGTTCGCGCTGAACCTCGCCGGACGGCCGCTCTCCTTTCGCATCGCCACCCTGCCCTGCCGCTATGGCGAGAAAATTGTCCTGCGCCTTCTGCATCAGGTTGACCAGGCGCTGGATCTGGAGGCTCTCGGCCTCTCATCCTCTCAGCTGGCGGCCTTTCGCCAGGCCCTGAATCAGCCGCAGGGGCTGCTGCTGGTCACTGGCCCAACCGGAAGCGGGAAAACGGTGACCCTCTACAGCGCCCTGCAGGCCCGAAACCGGGAGCAAGTGAACATCTGTAGCGTCGAGGATCCTCTGGAGATCCCTATCGCCGGGATGAACCAGACGCAAATCAATCCGCGCGCCGGGCTGACCTTTCACAGCGTGCTGCGCGCCCTGTTACGCCAGGACCCGGATATTGTGATGGTGGGTGAAATCCGCGATGCCGAAACCGCTGAAATCGCGCTGAAAGCCGCTCAAACGGGCCATCTGGTGCTCTCTACCCTGCACACCAATTCCACCAGCGAAACCCTCACTCGCCTGCAGCAAATGGGCATCGCCCGCTGGATGATCTCTTCTGCGCTCTCGCTGGTTATCGCCCAGCGTCTGGTCCGCAAACTGTGCCCCCACTGCCGGCGCAATGCCGGCAGCGCCGCCGACCTGCCGCACAGCCTGTGGCCCCGCCCGCTGCCGCGCTGGCAGGCAGCAGGCTGCGAAAACTGTTATCACGGGTATCATGGCCGTCTGGCGCTGTTCGAGGTCTTGCCTGTCACCCCGGGGCTACGTCAGGGGATAGTCCAGGGACTCAACGCCCTTGAGATCGAATCTCTGGCGCGAGCCGCGGGCATGATGACGCTTTTTGAAAGCGGATGTCAGGCTATCGAACAGGGGTTGACGAGCCTCGAAGAGGTGGTGCGGGTGCTGGGGATCCCCCATGGCGACTAAGCGTCTCTGGCGCTGGCGAGGCGTCGATGCACAAGGCGCTCCTTGTCAGGGGATGCTATGGCAAGCCAGTCGTCCGGAGGTGCTGCATCACCTCCAGCAGCAGCGCATCATGCCGCTGGCTATACGCCGCTGTTCGGTGAAGCAAAGCCTGTGGCACCCGCGCTACAGCAGCGAAACCATCCGCCAGTTGGCAACCCTGCTGCAGGCCGGGCTACCGCTGGCGGAAGGGTTATCGCTGTTGGCGCAGCAGCAACCGCATGCGCAGTGGCAGGCGCTGCTTGAGGCGCTGGGCCGCGAACTGGCCCAGGGCGTAGCCTTCTCTGCCGCACTGGCGCAGTGGCCGCAGGCTTTTCCGCCACTGTATCTGGCGATGATTAGCACCGGCGAACTAACGGGCAAGCTCGATATTTGCTGCCAGCAGCTGGCCAACCAGCAGCAGGAGCAGCAGCGGCTTGCCGGCAAGGTCAAAAAGGCGCTGCGCTACCCGCTAATCGTGCTCACTCTGGCGCTGCTGGTGGTGCTTGGGATGCTCTATTTTGTCCTTCCCGAATTCACCGCCATCTACCAGACGTTCAATACGCCGCTGCCGTTGTTGACGCGAATGGTTATTGCGGCAGGCGACATGCTGAGCCGCGGCTGGCCGTTGCTGTTGGCCTTTCTGCTGAGCCCGCTGCTGCTCAACCAGCTGGTCCGGCAGCGCGCCGACTGGCTGCTGCGTCGCCAGCAGTTGCTTAACGCGCTCCCTCTCGTCGGCCCCCTGATCGGCGGCCAACAGCTGAGCCTGATATTCACCGTTCTGGCGTTAACCCAAAGCGCCGGTATCAGCTTTCTGCAGGGGCTGCAAAGCGTTGAAGAGACCCTGTCGTGCCCGCTGTGGCGCCAGCGCCTGGCGCAGGCCCGCGCGCTGATCGTTCAGGGGGATCCGATCTGGCAGGCGTTAAGCCGCTGCGGCGGTTTTACACCGCTGTGTCTGCAGCTCATCCGCACGGGGGAAAGCGCGGGGGCGCTGGATCAGATGCTGGAAAACCTGGCGCATCATCATCGTGATCAGACCCATCAGCGAGCCGACAGTCTGGCTGCGCATCTGGAACCCCTGATGCTGGTAATAACCGGCTCGCTGGTTGGGATCCTGGTGGTGGCGATGTATTTGCCCGTTTTTCACCTGGGCGATGCCATTGGCGGGGCGGGAGGATGAGAAACGCTGGCACCGCGCAGGCGCCAGCGCAGCCGGTTACAGGCTGTTGAATACCCGGTTCTCTTGTTCCTGAACGCGGATAAAGGTGGTGCGTTTGGTCAGCTCTTTCAGTCGCGAGGCGCCAACGTAGGTGCAGGCTGAACGCAGGCCGCCGAGAATGTCGCGCGCGGTATTGTCCACCGGGCCACGCAGCGGCAGCTTCACGGTTTTCCCTTCCGCCGCGCGGTATTTCGCGACACCGCCCACATGGCGGGTCATCGCCGACTCGGAGCTCATACCGTAAAACAGCATGAATTTTTCACCGTTCTCTTCAACCACAGTACCGCCGCTCTCTTCGTGGCCCGCCAGCATACCGCCGAGCATCACGAAATCAGCGCCGCCGCCGAAGGCTTTCGCCACATCGCCCGGCATGGTGCAACCGCCATCGCTGATGATCTGGCCGCCAAGGCCGTGTGCAGCATCAGCACACTCGATCACGGCGGAGAGCTGCGGGTAGCCGACCCCGGTTTTGACACGGGTGGTGCAAACGGACCCCGGGCCAATGCCAACTTTGACGATATCGGCGCCGGAGAGGATCAGCTCTTCGCACATTTCACCGGTGACCACGTTCCCGGCGATAATGGTTTTTTGCGGCCAGGCTTCGCGCGCCTTCGCCACAAACTGTACGAAGTGTTCAGAGTAGCCATTGGCGACGTCAATGCACACAAAATTCAACTGTGGGTTCTCAGAGAGGATCTGTTGCGTTTTATCGAAATCCGCGTCGGAAGTACCGGTGGAAACCATCACATGCTTGAGAACGTCTGCGGATACGCTCTGGACAAACGCCTGCCATTCTTCTGCGGTGTAGTGCTTGTGTACTGCGGTCAGAATGCCAAAAGTGGCCAGCGCTTTCGCCATGCTGAAGGTGCCGACGGTATCCATGTTTGCCGCAATAATCGGCACGCCGGACCAGGTCAGGCCTGAATGTTTAAAGGTGAATTCACGTTCCAGCTCAACATCAGAACGGCTTTTGAGGGTAGAGCGTTTCGGGCGGATAAGAACGTCTTTGAAACCAAGCTTCAGATCTTCTTCAATACGCATGTGCGAATTCCTGGGGTTAATGGCATTAATGTAAGAGCACAACTCCAGTGACGTTATCATACGCACGAATCAGGCCCGCGCAAGACTGCGATTTTCACTTTTTTTACGCTACAATCGTATAAATTTACCTGGTGAATGGAGAAAAAAACGCTTATGTCTCCACCCGCCAGTGTATTATTTTTAACCATTTGATTTGCTTGATTAAAATAAACAGAATAGCGGACGGCGCTCCCGGTTGGCACGGGGCCATCACGACAAGATCGCTGTCGCCTCTCCGGCATACTGCCCGTCCTCGCTGTCTGAATACCAAAAAATACGAGCAATCCGTTTCAGGGTCAGAAGATATGGGGTACACAGTCGCGTTAACAGGCGGGATTGGCAGCGGTAAAAGTACGGTTGCCGACGCCTTCGCGCAGCTCGGGATTAACGTTATCGATGCCGATGTTATCGCCCGCCAGGTGGTCGAACCCGGCACCCCGGCGCTCCAGACCATTGCCGGCCACTTCGGGCCACAGATGATCGCGCCCGACGGCACGCTAAACCGCCGTCTGCTGCGGGAAAAAATTTTTGCTCAGGTGGAGGAAAAAGCCTGGCTCAACGCGCTGTTGCATCCGCTAATTCAGCAGGAAACGCGCCGCCAGATGCAGGCCGCCACCTCCCCTTATCTCCTCTGGGTCGTACCTTTGCTGGTCGAAAACCGCCTGTCCAGCCAGGCCGATCGCGTCCTGGTCGTCGATGTGCCAAAAGAGACGCAAATCGAACGCACCATGCTGCGCGATAAGGTCAGCCGCGAACATGCTGAACATATTCTTGCCGCCCAGGCCACGCGCGAGCAGCGCCTGGCCGTCGCGGACGATGTTATTGAAAACACTGGCACGCCGGATGCAGTGGCATCGGATGTTGCCCGCCTGCACGAAAAGTACTTAACGCTGGCATCGCAGGCCGCCTCACAGGAAAACTCGTAATGCATACCCCCGTTCTGTTTGAACATCCTCTTAATGAGAAAATGCGCACCTGGCTGCGCATCGAATTTCTGATCCAGCAGATGGCTTTCCATCCGATGATTGCCAGCCATGCCGATGCGCTCCATTTTTTCCGTAACGCCGGCGATCTGCTGGATGTCCTGGAGCGCGGCGAGGTGCGTACCGATCTGGTCAAAGAGCTGGAGCGCCAGCAGCGTAAGCTCCAGTCCTGGGCAGAAGTGCCGGGAGTCGATCAGGAGCGCATTAACGCGCTGCGCCAGCAGCTCAAGCAGTCTTCCAGCACCCTGATGGCCGCGCCGCGCATTGGTCAGTTTCTGCGTGAAGATCGCCTGATTGCGCTAGTGCGTCAGCGTCTGAGTATCCCTGGAGGCTGCTGCAGCTTCGATTTACCGACCCTGCATATCTGGCTCCATATGCCGCAGGCGCATCGTGACGAGCAGGTGGCCAGCTGGCTTGCCAGCCTCGATCCTTTGGTCCAGTCCCTGAGCCTGATCCTCGATCTGATCCGTAACTCCGGGCAGTTTCGCAAACAGACCAGCCTCAATGGCTTTTATCAGGATAATGGCGAAGATGCCGATCTGCTGCGCCTGCGTCTCGATCTGGCCCACCAGCTTTATCCGCAGATCTCCGGCCATAAGAGCCGTTTCGCCATCCGCTTCCTGCCGCTGGACAGTGAGTATGGGATCGTGCCGGAGCGCTTTGATTTTGAACTGGCCTGCTGTTAAGGAGATAACATGTCAGAAGAGACTATCGTCAATTGTCCGACCTGCGGCAAAAATGTGGTATGGGGCGAACAAAGCCCCTATCGTCCGTTCTGCAGCAAGCGCTGCCAGCTGATCGATTTGGGAGAATGGGCAGCAGAGGAGAAGCGCATCCCCAGCGCGGGCGATCTCTCCGATAGCGATGACTGGAGCGAGCAGCAGCCCTGATTTGACGGCACGCTAACCCACGCCTGTTGGGTTAGCCTCCCGGCCCGGGGCTCAGCCCTGGGCGATAAGTTTGCGGATAACCGGTTCATTAGCCGGGGGAAACGCCGCCGGATCCAGCGCCTGCCGCGCCATCCACTGTCCCGGCTGCCCCTCTTTGCCCCAGGGCTCGCCTTCCCAGCTTTCCACGAGGAAAAACCACAGCGTAATGTGGCGATCGGGGAACTGATACTCCAGCTTATCAAATAGTGAAAACGTGGTGACCGTAATCCCCACCTCTTCCTGTAGCTCGCGGATCAACGCCTGCTCTGGCGTTTCAGCAGATTCAATCTTCCCGCCCGGGAACTCCAGTTTATTCGCCATATGGGCATCGGCGGCGCGCTGGGTAATAAAGATGTCGCCTTCTGGATTGCGAATTATCCCTACGGCGATTTGCAGTTTTTTCATTGAATCAGCTCCATAAAAAAGGCGCAGAACTCTGCGCCTTTGTTTTTTTTATCAGCCCTTAGCTCAGACGGCCATGGCACTGTTTGTATTTTTTACCGGAACCGCACGGGCAGGGATCGTTACGCCCCACTTTACGTTCGCCGGTTTGCGCCGCCAGATCCTGTGCAGCGGCTTCATCATCGCTCTGATGGCTGAGCTGCTGCATCTGCGCCAGGCGCTCGGCCTCTTCACGACGCTGCTGCTCCATCGCCTCGACTTCTTCCGGCATCCGCACCTGCACTTTGCTCAGGGTGCTGATCACTTCATACTTCAGTGACTCCAGCATCGCGGCAAACATAGAGAACGATTCGCGCTTGTACTCCTGCTTCGGATCTTTCTGCGCATAGCCGCGCAGGTGGATACCCTGGCGCAGGTAGTCCATCGCCGCCAGGTGTTCTTTCCACAGCGAATCCAGGGTCTGCAGCATCACGCCTTTCTCGAAGTGGCGCATCATTTCGGCGCCGACCACTTCTTCTTTACGCTGGTAGGTTTCTACCGCGCTCTGCAGAATACGTTCGCGCAGGGTCTCTTCATGCAGCTCCGGCTCTTTATCCAGCCACTCTTTGATTGGCAGGTCGAGGTCGAAGTCGTTTTTCAGACGCTCCTGCAGGCCTTCGATATCCCACATTTCCTCCAGCGACTGCGGCGGAATATGGGCATCGATAGTCGCCTTAAACACGTCTTCGCGGATGCTGTTGATGGTTTCGCTGACGTCAGACACGTCCAGCAGTTCGTTACGCTGGGTGTAAATTGCCCGGCGCTGGTCGTTGGCCACATCATCATATTCCAGCAGCTGCTTACGAATATCGAAGTTACGGCTCTCGACTTTACGCTGTGCGTTAGCGATAGCCTTGGTGACCCAGGGGTGCTCAATGGCTTCGCCGGGTTTCATCCCCAGTTTACGCATCATGCCGGATACGCGATCGGAGGCGAAGATACGCATCAGGGCATCTTCCATCGACAGGTAGAAGCGGGAAGAACCGGCATCCCCCTGACGACCGGCACGGCCGCGCAGCTGGTTATCGATACGGCGTGATTCATGACGCTCGGTACCGATGATGTGCAGGCCGCCTGCGGCCAGTACCGCATCGTGGCGCACCTGCCAGTCGGCTTTGATTTGTTCAATCAGCTCAGGCGTTGGGTTTTCCAGCGCCGCGACTTCCGCCTGCCAGCTACCGCCGAGCATAATATCGGTACCACGGCCCGCCATGTTGGTAGCGATGGTCACCGCGGAAGGATAGCCTGCCTGGGCGACGATGTCCGCTTCGCTGGCGTGGAACTTGGCGTTCAGAACGTTGTGCTTAATGCCGGCTTTGGTCAGCTCACGGGAAACCACTTCCGATTTCTCGATCGAGATTGTCCCCACCAACACCGGCTGACCGGCTGCGGTACGGGTTTTAATATCTTCGATAATCGCCTGAATTTTTTCCGCTTCGGTCATATAGACCAGATCCGCCATGTCTTTACGGATCATCGGACGGTTGGTCGGGACAACCACGGTATCCAGCTTATAGATGGAGCTGAATTCAAAGGCTTCAGTATCGGCGGTACCGGTCATCCCCGCCAGTTTCTCATACAGACGGAAATAGTTCTGGAAGGTGATAGAGGCCAGGGTCTGGTTCTCGTTCTGGATCTCCACGCCCTCTTTGGCCTCAACGGCCTGGTGCAGGCCATCGGACCAGCGGCGGCCCTGCATCGTACGGCCAGTGTGCTCATCAACGATGATAACTTCACCATCTTTAACGATGTAGTCAACGTCGCGGGTGAACAGCGCATGGGCGCGCAGCGCGGCGGTGACGTGGTGCATCAGCATAATGTTGGTCGGGGAGTACAGGGACTCACCTTCATCCATAATGCCTTCCTGTACCAGCAGCTCTTCAATCAGCACCAGACCGCGTTCGGTCAGGTTAACCTGACGCGCTTTTTCATCCACCGAGAAGTGGCCTTCGCCGGTGAAGGTGTCCGAATCCTCTTTTTCCTGACGGATCAGGTGTGGAATGATCTTGTTGACCTTGCGGTACATTTCAGAGCTGTCTTCCGCCGGGCCGGAAATGATCAGCGGGGTACGCGCCTCATCGATCAGGATGGAGTCCACCTCATCCACCAGCGCATAGTGCAGTTTACGCTGAACGCGCTCTTCCGGGCTGAAGGCCATGTTGTCGCGCAGGTAATCGAAGCCGTATTCGTTGTTGGTGCCATAGGTGATATCGGCAGCGTAGGCTTCACGCTTCGCCGGCGCCGGCAGGCCGGACATGTTGATGCCAACGGTCATGCCGAGGAATTCGAACAGCGGGCGGTTATTTTCGGCGTCACGCTGGGCCAGATAGTCGTTGACGGTCACCACGTGAACGCCTTTGCCGGTCAGCGCGTTGAGGTAGGCCGGCAGGGTCGCGGTCAGGGTTTTACCTTCACCGGTACGCATCTCGGCGATGCAGCGATCGTTAAGCACCATACCGCCCAGCAGCTGGACGTCGAAGTGACGCATGCCGAACACGCGCTTACTCGCTTCGCGAACGACGGCGAAAGCTTCAGGGATCAGGTTTTCCAGCACTTCGCCTTTTTCCAGGCGCGCGCGGAATTCAGCGGTTTTCGCTTTCAGCTCGTCATCAGAGAGTTTTTCCATCGCCGGTTCCATACCGTTGATGATATTGACGACTTTGCGCATACGACGCAGCGTACGGTCGTTACGGCTGCCGAAAACCTTGGTTAACATTTTAATAAGCATAATAAAATCTCAAACGCCCCGCGGTGCGGAGTCACAAAAAATAGGAAAGTCCGTGGTTATTTTCAGCTGAGACGTTGAGGCCCTGCGCGGATCCCCGCCACCTGGCTTATCCAGGCGCTGACGCGGAAGGCAGAATATGAGGAAGGGATATACGCCGCCTGGCGGAACACCACCGGCGGCGTGCTGTCCTGCGTCAGCAGCGCGCTGAGCGTGTCGAGCAGCGCCAGATGCTGCGCCTGCAGCGGGGACGCTTCTTCCGCCACCGGCAAGGCCTGCGGCGCCATGGCGAAAGAGAGATGACGAATAACGGTGCGAATGGCGTGCTGATGCCAGTAGTCGACGGTAAAGTTTGGCCGGCGATTCGTCTCCAGCAGCGCCAGCTGGGAGAAATTAACTTTGCTCGGATTATGGTTGCTGGCGGTCGCCTTCGCTGGCGTCGCGGTCTCATGGCCGTTGCTTAGCGCAGGCAGGCCGAGGCTGGCCGCGACCATCCCCAACAGGAGATGCGGCCAAAAATACCGTCTGCCAAACTGTCGCCAGCGCGTCAGCAATCCACTCACGTTCATTACCTTTCTTTGGTATACCCGTTGTCGTTCAGGCTGTCTCTTTATTAACGTTTTTCGCAGGACAACCTGATGTCCACGGGGTAAAGCAACCCGGAGAAATAATTTTGCGCTCAAATACTAACATTAATAGCGCGCTGAGGCAGCATGAATGAAGGCTGTTGCCCGGGGAAAACGCTTAATAAAGCAGCGAACGCGCGCTAATTATTACCCAGAAATCGCAGCGAAAAATAACGGGAAGAGGCTATAAAAGAAAAACGACTGGTTCCCTGGTCGGAGAGAGTACCAGGTTACCAGTCGAATTTACTGAATGGTCAGGCTTACGCCAAAACCATCGACGGTGCGCGGAACGCCATTGGCAGTTTTGCGTCGTCTTCGAAGGTCACATACTCCCAGGCTTCCTGTTTTGCCAGAACAGCCTGCAGCAGTTTGTTATTCAACGCGTGACCCGATTTGTACGCCGTGAATGCGCCGATAATGTTGTGACCACACATAAACAGGTCACCGATCGCATCCAGCATTTTGTGGCGAACAAATTCGTCTTCAAAGCGCAGACCGTCTTCGTTCAGTACGCGATAATCGTCAACAACGATGGCACAATCGAAGCTGCCGCCCAGGCACAGGCCGCGGGACTGCAGATATTCGATATCGCGCATGAAACCGAAGGTACGCGCACGACTAATCTGACGCATGAACGCATCGGCCGAGAAGTTCAGCGTATAGCGCTGGGTGCTGGCATCAATCGCCGGATGGTTAAAATCGATGGTGAAATCCAGCGAAAAACCATTGTACGGTTTGAATTCAGCCCATTTGTCGCCATCTTCGACGCGAACCGTCTCTTTGATACGTACAAATTTCTTGGCGCAGTTCAGTTCATCGATGCCGGCGTCCAGCAACAAATAAACGAACGGAGCCGCACTGCCGTCCATAATCGGGATTTCCGGTGCATCGACTTCAACAATAATGTTGTCGATACCCAGGCCAGCCAATGCGGCGTTCAGGTGTTCAACCGTAGAAATCCGCACGTCATGCTCATTAACCAGGCAAGTACAGAGCATGGTATCACGCACAGATTTGGCATCAGCCGGAAAATCTACCGGTGGATTCAAGTCGGTGCGACGATAGATGACCCCGGTATTTGCCGGCGCAGGGCGTAACGTCAGTGTGACTTTCTTGCCGGTATGCAAACCGACACCAGTCGCCTGAACGATACGTTTAAGAGTCCTTTGTTTGATCATCGTATAATCTCGCCAATTTACCTATCCAACCGAAGTGTACACCACTATCGGGAGGCCAGTTTAGCACAAAGAGCGCAGATGCCCAACTTCCAGTCGATTCTTAATCGGCTTGCTTACGCAGGAAGGCTGGGATATCCAGATAATCCGGCTCTTTCGCGGTTTGCGGCGTATTGTCGTTCACCACTTTTGCCGCCGGCTTCTGCTCTTGCGTCAGCGGGGACATACCGTGCTGCTGGTAGCGATCCATCACCGGCTGCTGAACCTGTTTGTTGGTCACCAGGGTAATTTCCGGACGCTTGTCCATGCCGATACCGGTCGCCACTACGGTGACGCGCAGTTCGTCGTTCATATCCGGGTCCAGAGAGGTACCGATAACCACGGTGGCGTTATCCGAAGCAAATGCGCGGATGGTGTTACCCACGGTTTCGAACTCATCCAGACGCAGGTCGAAGCCCGCGGTGATGTTAACCAGCACGCCGCGCGCGCCGGACAGGTCGATATCTTCCAGCAGCGGAGAAGAGATAGCCATTTCAGCCGCTTCTTCCGCACGGTCTTCACCGCTCGCCACGCCGGAGCCCATCATCGCGTAGCCCATTTCTGACATCACGGTACGGACGTCCGCGAAGTCGACGTTCATCAGGCCCGGACGGGTGATCAGTTCGGCGATACCCTGCACCGCGCCTTTGAGGACGTCGTTTGCCGCGCCGAACGCGTCAAGCAGAGAAATGCCGCGGCCAAGTACTTTCAGCAGCTTGTCGTTCGGGATGGTGATCAGTGAGTCAACGTGCTTGGACAGCTCGGTGATCCCCTGCTCAGCAAACGCCATGCGCTTCTTGCCTTCAAAATTAAACGGCTTAGTGACCACCGCAACGGTGAGGATCCCCAGATCCTTAGCCACTTCGGCAACAACAGGCGCCGCGCCGGTACCGGTACCGCCGCCCATGCCTGCCGCGATGAACACCATGTCTGCGCCATCAAGGGCCGCGCGCAGCGCTTCACGGTCTTCGTCCGCCGCATTACGGCCGACTTCCGGGTTCGCGCCAGCGCCCAGACCTTTAGTAATACCGCTACCGATCTGGATAGTCTGGCCAACAGCCGTTTTACGCAGCGCCTGCGCATCGGTGTTCACCGCGAAGAATTCAACACCTTCAATGCGCTCGCGCACCATGTGTTCAACGGCATTACCGCCGCCGCCACCGACGCCGATGACTTTAATCACCGCGTCGTTGGTCAGTTCCATAGGTTCAAACATAGTTTCTCTCCGTTTTGTGCCTGTCGCCTGAGAACGCTAATTGTCTGCGTTCTCTTAAAAAATTAAAACTCTTTTCGCAGCCAGCTGTTGAGTCGCTTAATCCACGAGCCCACCGACGCCGTCACGCGTTTTTCGACTTCCGCTTCACCACTCAGATGTGACTCTTTTCCGTAGTGCAGCAGCCCCACCGCCGTCGAATAATACGGCTCCTGGGCATAGTCCGTTAAACCGGTGATGTTCAGCGGCGCGCCAATGCGCACCTGAGTATGGAACACGCGCTGCGCACAGGCCGCCAGACCTTCAATTTGCGCCGCGCCGCCGGTTAACACAATCCCCGCCGCCAGATGGTGTTTAACCCCCTGCTGGCGGAGCTGTTCCTGCAGCTGCAGGATCTCTTCATTGACCAGATTAAGCAGTTCGGTATAGCGCGGTTCAATCACCTCAGCCAGCGTCTGACGCTGCAGGCTACGCGGCGGCCGTCCGCCTACGCTCGGTACTTCGACGTTTTCGTCTTTACCGACGATGGAACCCAACGCGCAACCGTGACGAACCTTAATGGCTTCGGCGTCGCTCGGCGGCGTACCGAATGCATAGGCGATATCGCTGGTCACCACGTTGCCCGCGTACGGGATCACTTTGGTGTGACGCAGCGCGCCGCCGGTATAGACGGCGATATCCATTGTACCACCGCCAATATCCACCACGCAGACGCCCAGCTCACGTTCGTCTTCTGTTAATACGGAATAACTGGCCGCTAAACCGGCGAAAATAAGTTGGTCAACTTTCAGACCACAACGTTCCACCGCTTTAACAATGTTTTTCGCCATATCGTTATGGCAGGTAATCAGATGTACCTTCGCCTGCATACGCACGCCGGACAGCCCTACCGGGTTTTTTATCCCTTCCTGGTAGTCAATGGCATATTCCTGCGGAATCACGTGCAGGACGCGATGCTCATCGCGTACGCGAACCGACTTCGCGGTATGGACCACGTTCTCGACGTCGTCCAGCGTCACTTCTTCTTCAGAAATCGGTACCATCCCGATTTCATTCTGACAGCTTATATGTTTACCCGAAAGAGCCAAATAAACTGATGAAATCTGGCAATCCGCCATCAGTTCGGCCTGGTCGATGGCGCGCTGTACGCATTTCACCACCGACTCGAGGTCGTTCACACCGCCTTTATCCATACCACGCGATGGGCAACTGCCCACGCCGATGATATTAATCATGCCGTCGGGCAGAACTTCCCCTACTAAAGCGGCCACCTTGGCGGTGCCAATCTCCAGTCCAACTACCAGTTTTCTGTCCGTCGCCTTGATCATTGTTGTTCTGCCTGTGCCTGATTCTGTTGTTGATTAGTTTCCTCTGCGGGAGCAGGTACCCAGCCCACTGCCGCACCCGAGTCATAACGCAAATCAACGTAGCTAATCCGTTTGCCGTCGGTCTGCGCCTGCTGCTGAAGAACCGGGTAGAGTTCCATAAAGCGCTGAAGCCGTTTCATGGTGTCGCCACGGCCAAGGTTGAGCTTAATGTCATTATTAAGCGTCAACTGCCAGGAACGACGGGCGGTCATTGCCGCCACTTTCAACGTGAATTTATCCTTTGCCAGCACCTGCCCCATGTCACGGTACCCTTGCAGCACTTCGTTCTCGCTGCCTTCCGGGCCATATAACATCGGTAAATTCTGTTTGCTGGTGCGATCCGCCGGCACGCTGAAGGCATTTCCTTCTGCATCCACCATATGTTGATCATTCCAGCGTGCAATCGGCACATATTCAACCAGATGAATCTTCAATTCATCGGGCCACTGCTTTCGGACGCTCGCCTGCTTAATCCATGGCAGACGTTCAATCTGACTCTGAATGATGTTCACATCCTGAGTCATAAAGGTGCCCGGCGAACCCAGCGCCAGGATCGCCTGGCGGATGTCATCATTGCGCGTATAGTGACGCTCGCCGGTCACCACCATCTTCGACAGCGGTAAACGCTGCGCGTCTTCCATCCAGCCAAGAACCATCCACCCGCTGACCAGCACGGTAAACAGCACCGCCAGCAGGAAAACGATCCCTGCCAGCCGCGTTCCATTACTCCGACGCGAAGAAGAAACGTCCTCTTCATGGTTCCGCGTATTCAGCGCAGCCTGCGACATATCACCCCGCCAGGTCCAGAATTCGTACAACAAGCTGGGAGAAGCTCATTCCTGCCTGACGCGCCGCCATCGGTACAAGGCTATGGCTGGTCATGCCCGGGGAAGTATTCGCTTCCAGCAGATAAAACTGGCCATCGCTGTCCAGCATCACGTCAATACGGCCCCAGCCTTTGCAACCCAGAACATTCCAGGCTTTAAGCACCAGGCTCTGAATGACTGACTCACGCGCTGGATCTTCCAATCCTGGGCAGAAATATTGCGTCTCATCAGAGAGATACTTCGCCTCATAATCATAGAAGGTTCCAGCCGCCTGGATACGTATTGATGGTAAAATTTCTTCACCGACGATGGCGACGGTAAATTCCGGCCCACTGAGCCATTTTTCGACCAAAACTTCATCATCATGCTGAAAAGCCAGCGCGAGTGCACTCGCTAAATCACAGCTTTCGCTGACTTTCGACATCCCAACGCTGGAGCCTTCGCGGCTGGGCTTGATGATGAGCGGCAGACCCAGCGCCGCAATCTGCTGTTCGACATCAGCAGATAATCCGGCGCTAAACTGGGCGCGGGTCAGCGCCACCCACGGCGCGACCGGTAATCCGGCCCCCTGCCACAGCCATTTGCTGCGCAGTTTATCCATTGAAATCGCCGAAGCCATCACGCCGCTGCCGGTATAAGGCAGCTGGATCAGATCCAACAGCCCCTGCAGCGTGCCATCTTCCCCGCCGCGGCCGTGGAGTGCAATAAACGCTTTCTTAAAGCCCAGCTTTTTCAACTGGGTAATATCGACATCGCGCGGGTCAACCGGATGGGCATCCACCCCGGCTTCACGCAGCCCGGCCAGCACCGCGGCGCCTGAATTCAGCGACACTTCACGTTCAGCGGAGGTTCCACCGAAAAGCACCGCGATTTTATCAGCCATGGCGCTCCTCCTCCGTTTTTTGCGGGATCAGTTTGATTTCAGCCAGGTGACGGGCGATTTTTCCAATGTTTCCGGCACCTTGCACCAGCACTAAATCGTTGCCGGTCAGCACCGACGCCAGCATTGCCGCGGCCTGCGCCGGGTCGGATACCAGAATCGGGTCGACTTTACCGCGACCACGGATCGTACGGCACAGCGAGCGGCTGTCGGCGCCCGGGATCGGCGCTTCGCCTGCCGGGTAGACATCGAGCATCAGCAGCGCATCGACCTGGGTCAGCACGTTGGCGAAATCATCGTACAGATCGCGAGTACGGGTATAACGGTGCGGCTGGAATACCATCACCAGATTTTTATCCGGCCAGCCGGCACGCGCCGCTTTGATAGTGGCGTCGACTTCCGTCGGGTGGTGACCGTAGTCATCGATCAGCATCGCACTGCCCGCTTTGCCGTTGACTTCCGTCAGCGGATATTCGCCAAGAAAGTCGAAGCGACGACCGGTACCCTGGAAGCTTTCCAGCGCGCGCAGGATCGCCTGATCGTCAATCCCCTCTTCCGTCGCCACGGCGACAGCCGCCGCCGCGTTCAGCGCGTTATGGCGTCCCGGGGCATTGAGTGTCACCTGCAGCAGTTCTTTATCCTGACGCACCAGGCGGAAATGCCCCTGCGCCCCAACCTGACGGTAGTCTTCTACGCGAACGTCGGCGTCGTCGCTGAAACCGTAGGTGGTGATCTGCCGGCCAACGCGCGGCAGCAGTTCACGAATAACCGGATCGTCCACGCACATTACCGCGCGTCCGTAGAACGGCAGGTTGTGCAGGAAATTAATAAAGGTCTGCTTCAGATTTTCGAAGTCGCCATGGTAGGTATCCATATGGTCGGCTTCGATGTTGGTCACAATCGCGACCATCGGCTGCAGATGCAGGAACGACGCATCGCTCTCATCCGCTTCCGCAATCAGGTAACGGCTATGGCCGAGACGGGCATGCACGCCCGCCGCTTTCACCAACCCGCCGTTGACGAAGGTCGGGTCCAGCCCGGCTTCGGCGTAAATACTGGACACCATCGCGGTGGTGGTGGTTTTGCCGTGAGTTCCGGCAATCGCGATCCCGTGACGGAAGCGCATCAGCTCCGCCAGCATTTCCGCACGGCGGATCACCGGGATGCGCGCTTCGTGCGCGGCGACGATTTCCGGGTTATCCGCAGAAATCGCGCTGGAAACGACCACAACGCTGGCATCGCGCACGTTTTCCGGGCGATGGTTGAAATAAATGGTGGCGCCAAGCTGCGACAGCTGCTGGGTCACCGGATTCGGCGCCAGGTCGGAGCCGCTGATCTGGTAACCTTCATTAGCCAACACTTCGGCAATACCGCCCATACCGGCACCGCCGATGCCGACAAAGTGAATGTGCCGGACGCGACGCATCTCGGGCACTATGGAACGCAGTTTTGCCAAATCTTGTGTATTCATTCTTTACGCCATCAACTTCTGTATTCGGGCGGTGAAAATCACCGCAATTAGCGCGCCAAAGCTACGGCGCTGACCTCTTCTGCTACCCGCTCGGTAGCGTCCGGAATCGAAGCGCCACGCGCTCGTTCCGCCATATCCAGCAAGGTTTCCCGATCCCAGCTCGCCAGAGTAGAGGCTACCGCCTCTACCGTGAACGCCGGCTGTTCGAGAATTTTCGCCGCGCCGGCTTTCTCCAGCGGCAGCGCATTCCAGTACTGCTGACGATCTTTGTGCTGGAACGGTACAAACAGCGCCGGTAAGCCCGCGGCCGCGATTTCGCTAACCGTCAGCGCGCCGGAACGGCAAACCACGACATCTGCCCAGGCATACGCCGCGGCCATATCATCAATAAATTCCGTCACTTTATGCTGCGGCTGCCCCGCGGCGGCATAGGCCTGCTGCACGGTTTGCTGGCCGCCTTTACCGCTCTGATGCCAGATGGTCACCGTATCGCCGAGCTTCGCCGCCACCTGCGGCATGGTCTGGTTCAGGACGCGCGCGCCCTGAGAGCCACCGACCACCAGCACGCGAATCGGCCCCTGACGGCCCACCAGACGCTGCCCCGGCAGCGGCAGCGCCAGCACATCGGTGCGCACCGGATTCCCGACCACGTCCGCATGCGGAAAGGCGCCGGGAAATGCCTGCATCACTTTCTTCGCAATCTTCGCCAGCCACTTGTTGGTCAGGCCGGCAATGCCGTTTTGCTCGTGGAGGACCACCGGGATCCCCAGCGACCACGCCGCCAGACCGCCAGGCCCGGACACATAGCCGCCCATGCCCAGCACCACGTCCGGCTGGAAACGCTTCATGATCGCCCGCGCCTGACGCCAGGCGTTGAAGATCCGCACCGGCGCCAGCAGCTGTGCTTTAATCCCTTTGCCACGCAGGCCGGAGATACGGATAAAATCAATCTCGATGCCGTTTTTCGGCACTAAATCCGCTTCCATACGATCGGCGGTACCCAGCCAGCGAACCTGCCAGCCCTGGTCCATTAGATGGTGCGCGACCGCCAGTCCCGGGAACACATGCCCGCCGGTACCGCCCGCCATCACCATCAACCGCTTTTCCTGACCGCTCATCGAACACCCCGTGTAAACGCCTGGGCTTTTTCCAGACGCGTTTCATAATCAATTCGCAACAACAACATGATGGCCGTCGACATAATCAGCAGACTGGAACCACCATAACTGATCAGCGGCAGCGTCAGACCTTTCGTCGGCAGCATCCCCGCCGCCGCCCCGACGTTAACTAACGCCTGGAAGCTAAACCAGATACCAATCGCACAGGCGAGGAAGCCGGAGAAGCGATGATCGATCTCCAGCGCTTTTCGGCCAATCGACATGGCGCGGAAAGCGACGAAGAATACCATTAAAAGCGCCAGTACCACACCGATATAACCGAGTTCTTCGCCGATGATGGCGAAGATAAAGTCAGTGTGCGCTTCCGGCAAATACTCCAGTTTTTGCACCGAGTTACCGAGTCCCTGCCCCCACATCTCGCCGCGGCCAAAGGCCATCAGCGACTGGGTCAGCTGGTAGCCGCTGCCGAACGGGTCTTCCCACGGGTTCCAGAAGGAGGTCACGCGGCGAATACGGTACGGTTCGGCGAGGATCAACAGGACCACCGCCGAGATGCCCATGCCGATAATGGCGATGAACTGCCACAGCTTGGCGCCGGCGAGGAACAGCATCGCCAGCGTGGTGACGAACAGCACCACCACCGTACCGAGGTCAGGCTGCGCCAGCAGCAGGATCGCCAGCACGAAAATCACGCCCATCGGTTTTAAGAAGCCGCGCAGGTTGTTGCGCACTTCATCAGCTTTACGCACCAGATAGTTGGCGATGTAGCAGAACAGCGACAGCTTGGTGAACTCCGCCGGCTGAATGCGCAGCGGACCGAGGGCGATCCAGCGCGATGCACCGTTTACCGAGCTACCCACCACCAGCACGATCAGCAGCATGACGATCGAGGCGATCAGCAT
This sequence comes from Klebsiella sp. TF21-TM, assembly GCF_019753495.1. Taxonomy (NCBI): domain Bacteria; kingdom Pseudomonadati; phylum Pseudomonadota; class Gammaproteobacteria; order Enterobacterales; family Enterobacteriaceae; genus Klebsiella; species Klebsiella sp. TF21-TM. The sequence goes on from NZ_JAIJYL010000003.1 coordinate 138,815, forward strand.
CGCGGTACTGTGGCGCTGCCAGAAATCCATCGGCAGTCGCAGCGTCACCAGCGCGAGGACAAAGGCCAGCACAATGTACAGGCCGTCACGCTTGGCGAAGAGGAAAGGATCGTTCGCCAGACGCTGCCCCACCGGCATTGACGCCGAGGTCACCATAATAAAGCCGATCGCCGCCAGGCCGAAGGTCAGCCACAGCAGCATCCGGTCATACATCACCAGACTGTCGTTATCTTTTGGGCGCGAGCCCATCACCCAGCCTTTCAGCGCGGCGAACAGCCAGGCGAAGATAAACATCCCCGGCAGTCGCGGCAGTCTCAACCGAGGCAAGCTCAGTTGCGGCATTCTCAGGCGTGGGAGAGAGAAACGCATCAACCTAACTCCTTCGCCAGGCGGGCAAACATCTCGCCCCGTTGTTCAAAGTTCTTAAACTGATCCAGGCTGGCGCAGGCCGGCGACAGGAGAACCATGTCGCCCGCTTTCACCAGGGGCGCAATCTGACGCATCGCCTGTTCCATGGTTTCAGTTTGTACCGCCACCTCAGGACGCAGCTCGGCGAGCTCGGCGCCGTCGCGACCAAAGCAGTACAGGCGGATACGATCGCCGCCAAGGTAGCGCTTCAGCGGGGTGAAATCAGCGGACTTGCCGTCGCCGCCCAGCAGCAGATACAGCGTGCCATCAAGCTGCAGGCCGTTCAGCGCCGCCTCGGTACTGCCGACGTTGGTTGCCTTCGAGTCGTTAATCCAGCGCACGCCGTTGTGATCCAGCACCAGCTGGAAGCGATGCGCCAGGCCGGTAAAGGTGGTCAGCGCCTTCAGGCTGCTGGCACGCGGCAGGCCCGCGGCATCGGCCAGCGCCAGCGCCGCCAGGGCGTTGCTGTAGTTATGCTGACCCGTGATAGACATCTCTTTTACATTGAGGACTTTCTCACCTTTAACGCGCAGCCAGGTCTCGCCCTGCTGACGGTTAAGGTGGTAGTCACCGACATCGACGCCAAAGCTGATGCAGCGATCGTCCGCGCCGCGTACCGGCATGGTGAGCGCATCGTCCGCGTTGACCACGCAGGTCTTCGCATTCTCGTAAATCCGCAGCTTCGCCGCGCGATACTGCTGCAGCCCCAGCGGGTAGCGGTCCATATGGTCCTCAGTCACGTTGAGGATGGTTGCCGCCACCGCCTGCAGGCTGGAGGTGGTTTCCAGCTGGAAGCTGGAGAGCTCCAGGACATACAGCTCACGATCGGTATCCAGCAGCATCAGCGCCGGCAGGCCGATATTGCCGCCCACGCCGACGTTAACCCCGGCCGCTTTCGCCATCTCGCCCACCAGGGTGGTGACGGTGCTTTTGCCGTTCGAGCCGGTAATGGCGATGATCGGCGCCTGCGCTTCGCGGCAGAACAGTTCGATATCGCCAACGATCTCTACGCCAGCGTCCGCCGCCGCGCTCAACGAAGGATGAGCCAGCGCGATGCCGGGACTGGCGACAATCAGATCCGCCGCCAGCAGCCAGGTATCATTGAGGCCGCCGACATGACATTCGACCGATTCAGGCAATTTATCCAGCCCGGGAGGCGCGACGCGGGTGTCCATCACGCGCGGGGTTACGCCGCGCGCCATGAAAAAGTCCACGCATGACAGGCCGGTCATGCCCAGCCCAATAATGACGACTTTTTTACCCTGATAATCTGCCATGATTAACGTACCTTCAGCGTCGCCAGGCCAATCAGCACCAGCATCAGCGAAATAATCCAGAAGCGCACGATAACGCGCGGCTCCGGCCAGCCTTTCAGTTCATAGTGGTGGTGGATCGGCGCCATGCGGAAGATACGCTGACCGCGCAGCTTAAAGGAGCCGACCTGCAGGATCACCGACAGGGTCTCCACCACGAAAACGCCGCCCATAATCACCAGCAGGAATTCCTGACGCAGCAGCACGGCGATAATGCCCAGCGCGCCGCCGAGCGCCAGCGAACCGACGTCGCCCATAAAGACCTGCGCCGGATAGGTGTTAAACCACAGAAAGCCCAGCCCCGCGCCGACGATCGCCGTACAGACGATCACCAGTTCGCCGGCGTGGCGCAGATAGGGGATGTGCAGGTAGTTGGCGAAATTCATGTTACCGGTCGCCCACGCCACCAGCGCAAAACCCGCCGCGACGAAGACGGTGGGCATGATCGCCAGGCCGTCGAGACCGTCGGTCAGGTTAACCGCATTACCGGTGCCGACAATCACGAAGTAGGCCAGCAGGATATAGAACAGCCCCAGCTGCGGCATGACGTCTTTAAAGAACGGCACCACCAGCTCGGTCGCCGGGGTGTCTTTCCCGGCCAGATAGAGCGCGAACGCCACGCCCAGCGCGATCACCGACATCCAGAAATACTTCCAGCGGGCGATCAGGCCTTTGGTGTCTTTGCGCACCACTTTACGGTAGTCATCAACGAAGCCGATGATCCCGTAGCCGATTAATACCGTCAGCACGCACCAGACGTACGGGTTGGAGGGGTAAGCCCACAGCAGAACGGAGACGGTGATCGCAGTGAGGATCATGATCCCCCCCATGGTCGGCGTGCCGCGTTTGCTGAAGTGGGACTCCGGACCGTCGTTACGAACCACCTGGCCGAAGGAGAGTTTTTGCAGACGGGCGATCATGCGCGGGCCCATCCACAGAGAGATGAACAGCGCGGTCAGCAGGCTGACGATGGCGCGAAACGTCAAATACGAAAAGACGTTAAAGCCGGAATAATATTTGACCAAATGTTCGGCCAGCCATACTAACATGTCCCAGTCTCCTGTAATGCGCGTACTACCTCTTCCATGGCGGCACTACGTGAACCCTTCACTAAAATGGTCATTATCTTATGCTCCGCCAGCAGCTCGCGCAGGCGAGCCACCACGGCGGCTTTATCGTTAAAATGTTCGCCCACGCCGCTGGCGCGGCTGATATCCGCGCTCAAGGCGCCGACGCTGAGAACGCAATCCAGCCCTGCCGCTTTCGCCGCTTCGCCGACTTCACGATGGCAAGCCGCGCTTTCCGCGCCAAGCTCCGCCATATCGCCGACCACCATCGTCCGGAAGCCGGGCATCTCTGACAGCACCTGCACCGCCGCGGTCATCGAACCGACGTTAGCGTTATAGGAGTCATCCAGCAGCAGCTGGCTCTCGGTCAGGCGGATCGGGAACAGACGTCCCGGAACGGCCTTCAGCTGCGCCAGACCGGCTTTCACCGCCGCCAGATCGGCGCCTACCGCCATCGCCAGCGAGGTCGCCGCCAGCGCGTTAGCGATGTTGTGGCGTCCCGGCAGCGGCAGCAGTATGTCAACGTTGCCGGTTGGGGTCTGCAGCGTAAATTCGGTGCCGTGGCTGGTGATCTGCACGTTAGTCGCGGTGAAATCGCTGTTGGCCGCGTTCGGCGAGAAGCGCCACACTTTGCGATCGCCAATCACCGCCTGCCAGTTCAGCCAGTCGTTGTTGTCGGCATTGAGAATGGCGATGCCGTTTTCCGGCAGACCGGTATAGATTTCGCCCTTCGCCTTCGCCACGCCCGCCAGCGAGCCAAAACCTTCAAGGTGCGCGGCGGCAAGGTTGTTGACCAGCGCCGCTTCCGGACGCGTCAGGCTGACGGTCCACGCGATTTCGCCCTGGTGGTTGGCGCCAAGCTCAATCACCGCGTACTGATGTTCTTTGGTCAGACGCAGCAGGGTCATCGGCACGCCGATATCGTTGTTCAGGTTGCCGGCGGTATACAGCGTGTTGCCGCACTGGCTGAGGATCGCCGCGGTCATCTCTTTGACCGAGGTTTTACCGGACGAGCCGGTCAGGGCGACGACGCGGGTCGGCACCTGCTGACGTACCCAGGCGGCCAACTCGCCGAAAGCCTGCCGGGTATCTTTCACGATCACCTGCGGGAGATCGCAGGGTAGCGGACGGCTCACCAGCAGCGCGCCGGCGCCTGCCGCTTTCGCCTGTTCGGCAAAATCATGGGCGTCGAAACGCTCGCCTTTCAGCGCCACAAACAGGCAGCCCGCCGTGATTTTACGGGTGTCGGTGGTCACCTCGTCGATAGCGATATCGCTACCCTGCCGTTCGCCATGAGCGATCGCGGCGAGCTGGCTTAACGTAAAGCGAATCATGCTACCGCTCCCAGCAGACGCGCGACGGTGACGCGGTCGGAATAATCCAGACGACGGTTGCCGACGATCTGGTAATCTTCATGGCCTTTACCCGCCACCAGCACCACGTCGTTCTCCTGCGCCTGCATCACGGCGTTGGTGACCGCTTCCGCACGGCCTTCCATCACTTTTGCATGACCTGCATCGAGCATGCCGGCCAGAATATCGTTGATAATCGCCCGCGGCTCTTCGGTACGCGGGTTGTCGTCAGTGACGACCACGATATCGGCGAACTCTTCAGCAATCGCCCCCATCAGCGGACGCTTGCCTTTGTCGCGGTCTCCGCCGCAGCCGAAGACGCACCACAGCTTGCCGCTGCAGTGCAGGCGCGCGGCCTGCAGCGCTTTTTCCAGCGCGTCAGGCGTATGGGCATAATCCACCACCACGGCCGGTTTACCGGGCGCGCTGAACACTTCCATACGGCCGCATACCGGCTGTAAACGAGCCGCCGTTTTCAGCAGATCGGCCAGCGGATAGCCCAGAGCCAGCAGCGTGGCCAGCGCCAGCAGCAGGTTGCTGACGTTAAAGGCGCCCATCAGGCGACTTTCGATTTCACCGTTGCCCCAGCTGGAGTCAAACTGGATGGTGGCGCCGCTGTCGTGATAGTTGACCGCGGTGGCCTTCAGCCAGCGGCCGTGGCAGTTCGGATTGATATGATCTTCCATCGACACCGCCACCGCGTCCGGTAGCTTCGCCAGCCAGCGACGACCGACTTCATCGTCAGCGTTGACGATGGCCTGGCCGCAATGGTGGGTGGAGTACAGCAGCCATTTCGCCGCTTCGTAGTGCGCCATATCGCCATGGTAGTCGAGGTGGTCGCGGCTCAGGTTGGTAAATACCGAGGCGGCAAACTGCACGGCCGCCACGCGGTGCTGCACCAGCCCGTGGGAAGAGACTTCCATCGCGCCGAAGGTTGCCCCCTGCTCGACCAGGCCGGAAAGCACGTGCTGAACATCGACCGCAGAGCCGGTGGTGTTTTCGCTCGGCACTACTTTATCCAGCAGCCCGTTGCCGACGGTCCCCATCACCGCGCTGGTTTCGCCAAGCAGTTTCGCCCATTGCGCCAGAAGCTGGGTGGTGGTGGTTTTGCCGTTGGTACCGGTCACGCCCACCAGACGCAGCTGCTGCGACGGCTGATGATAAAAACGCCCGGCCAGCGCCGATAAACGTTCGTTAAGCTGGCTCAGGTAGATAACCGGCACGCCGTGCATTTCACGGATCTCACCGTCTTTCGCTTCGCCCTGCGCTTCAGCAATAATGGCAGCCACACCTTGCGCTATCGCCTGCGGGATATAACGACGCCCGTCCGCCTGATGACCCTGTACCGCGATAAAGAGATCGCCGGAAGCCGCCACCCGGCTGTCCAGCGTCATCTCTCGCAGAATGCGCTCCGGTGCGTTTGGCACCCATGGAGCGAGAAGGTCGCGCAAATTACGATCTGCCACCTGTTCCCTCGCCTTGATTAATTACAAATTCACTTTTTTCGCCCGTTGCCAGCGCATCCGGTTCGATGTTCATGGTGCGCAATACGCCGCCCATGATGGCACCGAACACCGGCGCGGAAACGGCGCCACCGTAGTATTTACCTGCCTGCGGGTCGTTGATCACCACCACCAGCGCAAAGCGCGGATGGCTGGCGGGCGCAACGCCTGCGGTGTAAGCAATATATTTGTTGATATAGCGGCCATCCGGCCCCACTTTTTTCGCCGTACCGGTTTTAATCGCGATGCGATAGCCTTTGATCGCCGCTTTCACGCCGCCGCCGCCGGGCAGCGCCACGCTTTCCATCATATGAACGACGGTACGAACGAGTGATTCCGGGAAGACACGCTCGCCCGGAACCGGTGGATCAACTTTGGTAATCGACAGCGGGCGATAGATGCCGTAGCTGCCAATCGTTGCGTAGACTCGCGCTAACTGTAACGGGGTTACCATTAGCCCGTAGCCGAAAGAAAAGGTGGCCCTCTCTATGTCAGACCACCGTTGTTTTTGAGGATATAAGCCACTGCGTTCTCCGACCAACCCCAAATTGGTCGCCTTTCCAAGCCCAAAACGTGAGTAAGTATCTACTAACGCTGAGGACGGCATCGCTAACGCCAGCTTAGAAACACCGACGTTACTCGACTTCTGTAGCACCCCGGTCAGGGTCAATTCGCTGTAGCGCGCCACGTCTTTAATTTCGTGGCCGTTAATTCGATAAGGCACGGTATTGAGCACGGTATTTTCGTTGACGATACCGCGCTGCAGCGCCGTCATCACCACCATCGGCTTCACCGTCGAACCGGGTTCGAAGACGTCGGTGATGGCGCGGTTACGCATGGTGTCTTTCGCCGTGCCGGCGAAGTTGTTTGGGTTGTAGGACGGGCTGTTGGCCATCGCCAGCACTTCGCCGGTGTTCACGTCCACTAACACCGCGCTGCCGGACTCGGCTTTGTTAAAGGCCACGGCGTTGTTCAGCTCACGATAGACCAGCGCCTGCAGACGCTCGTCGATACTCAGCGCCAGGTTGTGCGCCGCCTGGCTGTCGGTGGAAGAGATGTCTTCAATTACCCGGCCATAGCGGTCTTTACGCACGATACGCTCGCCCGGCTGGCCGGTGAGCCATTTATCAAAGCTTTTTTCGACCCCTTCAATCCCCTGGCTGTCGACGTTGGTAAAACCGATGAGGTGAGCGGTCACTTCCCCGGAAGGGTAGTAACGACGGGATTCTTCACGCAGATGAATGCCCGGCAGCTTCAGTTTTTTGATGTAGTCGGCCATGTCAGGGTTAACCTGACGCGCCAGATAGATGAAACGCATCCGCGGATTGGTATTGATACGCGTCGCCAGTTGATCCAGCGGCATATTGAGGGCATCCGCCAGCGCCTTCCAGCGCGTATCCAGGGTTACCCCGCCGGCATCATGGAGTTCTTTCGGATCGGCCCAGATAGCTTTCACCGGCACGCTGACCGCCAGCGGACGTCCGGAGCGGTCGGTAATCATCCCGCGCGCGGTGGACACTTCCTGTACGCGCAGGGAACGCATATCGCCCTGACGCACCAGCATATCCGGGCTGACCACCTGTAGCCAGGCAACGCGTCCCAGCAGGAAAGTCAGCGCCAGCAGAATGCAGCCGCACAGCAACGCAAAACGCCAACTGATAAAGTTGGCCTGTTCTTCCTGACGTTTTGCTTTTGGCGTTTTTGGCGCTGCTTTCATCCGTCGCAATAATCCTTATTTCTGTACAACGATATTTTCTTGTGATGGATCGACGTGTTGCATCTGCAACTTCTCGGTCGCAATCCGTTCAACCCGACTGTGATCGCCGAGCGCGTTCTCTTCGAGGATCAGGTTGCGCCACTCAATGTCCAGGGCGTCGCGTTCCAGAACCAGTTGTTCACGCTGCGCGGTCAACAGGCGCGTGTGGTGCGCGGTGGTGACCACGGTAATCGCCGTAATAATGATGCAAATGAACAGGCAGAGTGGCAGTTTCCCAAACCGCAGAAGGTCGTCCCCGATCACGCCAGGCAAAGCATGGCGCTCGTTGCTTCCAATCGACCCTTTAACTTTGCTTAAGGCCTCTGTCACTCTGCCGATCATGCGTTCGTCCTCTCTGCGATACGCAGCACTGAACTACGGGCACGTGGATTCTCTGCCACCTCTTCTTCGCCCGGCATCAACTTGCCTAGTGCTCGTAACTCACGGCCGCCCAGTTTTTTGAGCTGCGATTCGGTCATCGGTATTCCCGCCGGAACCTGCGGACCGCGGCTTTGCTCACGCATAAAGCGCTTTACAATGCGATCTTCCAGCGAATGAAAACTAATGATCGACAGCCGCCCGCCCGGGGCCAGCACGCTGAGCGAGCTTTTTAGCGCCTGCTCTATCTCCTCCAGTTCACTGTTTACCCAAATGCGCACCGCCTGGAAGGTACGGGTCGCGGGATGTTTGTGCTTATCTTTTACCGGCATAGCCGCGGCGATGACCTCCGCCAGCTCTTTGGTGCGGGTCATCGGTGCAATGCGATTACGTTCGACGATCGCGCGGGCGATCCGTTTACCGAAACGCTCTTCGCCGAAGGTTTTAATCACCCAGGCGATATCCGCTTCTTCAGCGGTCTGCAGCCATTCAGCCGCGGACTGACCGCGCGTCGGATCCATGCGCATATCCAGCGGCCCGTCGCGCATAAAGGAAAAGCCGCGTTCCGCATCGTCAAGCTGCGGGGAAGAGACGCCAAGATCGAGCAGAATGCCGTCGATCTTACCGGTAAGATTGCGCTCGCCGACGTACTCAGCAAGCTGTGAAAATGGACCATGTACGATGGAAAAGCGGGGATCATCGATGGTTTGCGCGACGGCAATCGCCTGAGGATCGCGATCGATTGCCAGCAAGCGTCCTTCCGCTCCCAGTTGGGAGAGGATCAGGCGCGAGTGACCGCCGCGACCAAAGGTACCATCAATATAGATACCGTCTGGACGAATATTGAGGCCGTTGACGGCTTCATCCAGAAGTACCGTAGTGTGTTTAAAATTTTCCATCATTTTTATAAAGACAAATCCTGCAGGCGCTCCGACAGTTCACCGGTCGCGGACTGCTCAGCGTCGATATCTTCCTTGACCCGTTGATACCAGGTCGTTTCGTCCCACAGTTCAAATTTATTAAACTGCCCGACCAGCATCACTTCTTTTGTCAGCCCGGCATGCTGCCGTAACACCGGCGCTATCAGCAAGCGACCGGCATTATCCATCTGACATTCGCTGGCATGACCCAGAAGCAAACGCTGTACGCGCCGCTCAACGGGATTCATGCTCGATAAACGCGACAATTTCTGCTCGATGACTTCCCATTCAGGCAATGGATAAAGCAGCAGGCACGGGTGATGAATGTCAATGGTGCATACCAATTGACCGGCAGCGTCCTCGATCAGCCCATCGCGATAGCGCGTTGGCACGGCCAGGCGGCCTTTGCTGTCGAGATTGACTAACGTTGCTCCACGGAACATGCCAGCCTCACCCCTTTTCGCCACTTTATCCCACAAATTCCCACCACAAGGAGTTTACGGAGCGGAGGAAAAGCTTGTCAAGCCAGCACGAATGCCAACGGAGCTCAAAAACCCATTATTTACAGCCGACATTAGCCCTGATGAAAAAATCATCAACAGGCGAGGCAAATTAACGTTATGAATACGTGTAAGAAAATAACCAACAAACTCGTAACAGTTATAAACATCAAAATATCTTCGGCGGGAAAATATAAAGTGTCAGTTTGCGACGCGAGCGGCATTTTAGGCCATTATGCCGGCCGTTAACAGTACCTGTTGCTGGCTGAAGGGCTGACCAGGCGCGGGATAAGGCAGGAGAGAAAGGTTGGGGCTAACAAAATGGGTGTTAATTCAGCAATTAACCTGGTGAATGTAACAAAATAATACAATTAAAGCCGGCACAATCATTTTTTGTGTCCCGTTTTGAGTCGCAAAACGATTGCCAGCGAATAAAACAAAATAACGCGTAAAGAAGTTTAGGGATTTGTCTGAAATATATTCAGTTTTGCATTCTGGACGTCAGTTGCCTGATTTATCGCCAGCGGCCTGCTCTCTGGCAGGCCTGCCAGGAATAATCCTGGGTGCTGACGATATTGCGCCCTTAACGGCGATTCAGGCTGCCGCGGCGATAAAGATTACGACGAATACGGCTGAGGCCCGGCTTCGGCTTGCGCGGTTCATCGAGGCTGGCGAGGACGATCTCGAGCACCCGCTCAGCGACATCGCGATGGCGCTGGGCCACGGCCAGTACCGGACACTGCAGGAAATCGAGCAGCTCATTATCGCCGAAGGTGGCGATCGCCAGCTCGGAAGGCAGTTTACCCTCACGGCGCAGCGTCACATCCATGACGCCCTGCAGCAACGGGAAAGAGGTGGTGAACAGCGCCTGCGGCATCGGATGGGTTTCAAGCCATTTCTCAAACAGCTGGGCCGCCGCTTCTCGCTCGTAGCTGTTGGCATAGAGATAATGCACCTCACGCGGATCGTCCTGCCAGGCTTTACGGAAGCCTTGCTCGCGCAGGAAGCTCACCGACAGTTCCGGCAGCGCGCCCAGATAAAGCACCGTTTCGCCGGGAAAAGTCCGCAACTCGGCGGCGAGCATCTCGGCATCATCCTGGTCAGCGCCGACGACGCTGGTGAAGTGCTCGCGGTCAAGGGCGCGGTCGAGGGCGACAATCGGAAACGGATCGTTAGCCCAGCGCTGATAAAAAGGGTGCTCCGGCGGCAGCGAGGTGGAAACAATGATGGCGTCCACCTGGCGCTGTAGCAGATGCTCGATACAGCGCATTTCGTTATCGGGCTGATCCTCCGAGCAGGCAATCAGCAACTGATAGCCGCGCTGGCGCGCCTGCCGCTCCAGATAATTTGCAATGCGGGTATAGCTGGTGTTCTCCAGATCCGGGATCACCAGACCGATAGAGCGTGTGCGTCCTGCACGCAGGCCAGCAGCGACCGCATTCGGGTGATAGTTGTGCTCTCGCACGACAGCCATCACTTTTTCGACCGTTTTATCGCTTACGCGGTACTGCTTCGCTTTGCCATTAATCACATAGCTCGCGGTGGTTCTTGAAACACCGGCCAGCCGGGCGATTTCATCCAGTTTCACAATTGCCCCTTGGGTAAGAAGTGCCAAACATAACCATTATTCAGGTATGGAACCCTTTTTATAACATCTAAGCGCAGAATAGTTAGCGCAGCAACCGCTTTCGCTTACAGTTCCTACTGATTTCGCAAAAAAAAAGCCCGACAGTCGCTGCCGGGCTATTTTTGCATCAGTTCCCGATCCTCAGCGCATGATTTTATCACCGCGAGACAGGCCGACCACGCCGGAGCGAGCTACTTCCACGATCCGAGCGACATCGCGCAGGGAGGCCAGGAAAGCGTCGAGCTTATCGCTGGTGCCGGCGAGTTGAACGGTATAGATAGAAGGCGTCACGTCGATAATCTGTCCACGAAAGATTTCGGTGTTGCGCTTCACTTCTTCACGGCCGTAACCGCTGGCCTGGACCTTCACCAGCATGATTTCGCGTTCGACATGAGCCCCCTGCCCCAGCTCGCTGACCCGCAGGACATCCACCAGCTTGTGCAGCTGCTTTTCAATCTGCTCGATCGCTTTTTCATCGCCCACGGTCTGGATGGTCATCCTGGAGAGGGTCGGATCGTCCGTCGGGGCGACAGTCAGGCTTTCTATATTATAGCCGCGCTGGGAAAAGAGGCCGATAACGCGGGACAATGCGCCCGATTCGTTTTCCAGTAATACCGATAATATCCGGCGCATAATCAGGTCCTCTCCGTTTTGCTCAACCACATTTCATCCATGCCGCCGCCGCGGATCTGCATGGGGTACACATGCTCACTGCCGTCGACGGTGACATCGACAAACACCAGCCGGCGCTGTCGCACCTGCTCCAGGGCTTCTGCAAGCTTCTTCTCCAGCTCCTGCGGCTCGCTGATGCGGATCCCAACGTGGCCGTAGGCTTCCGCCAGACGAACGAAGTCCGGCAGCGACTCCATATAGGACTGCGAGTGGCGCCCGGAATAAAGCATATCCTGCCACTGCTTCACCATCCCCAGATAGCGGTTGTTAAGGTTAAGCACCAGGACCGGCAGCTCATACTGCAGCGCAGTAGAGAGTTCCTGAATGTTCATTTGGATACTGCCGTCACCGGTCACGCAGACGACCATTTCGTCCGGCAGAGCCATTTTGACCCCCAGCGCAGCCGGTAGGCCAAAGCCCATGGTGCCGAGGCCACCGGAGTTAATCCAGCGCCGCGGCTTGTCGAAGGGGTAATAGAGGGCGGCGAACATCTGGTGCTGACCCACATCGGAAGTGACATAGGCATCGCCCTGAGTCAGGCGCCAGATCGTTTCTATCACCGCCTGCGGTTTGATCTTGTCGCTCTGGTCGTCGTAGCGCAGGCAATGGCGGGCGCGCCACTGCTCAATCTGCTGCCACCAGTCGCGAATGTCGTCCAGCGGCTGCTGCGCCTCTTCCTGCTCCAGCAACTCCAGCATCTGCTCCAGCACCAGCCGGGCATCGCCGACGATCGGCACATCTGCTGGCACGGTTTTCGAGATTGAGGTCGGATCGATATCGATATGCAGCACAGTCGCGTTCGGACAGTATTTGGCCAGGTTATTGGTGGTCCGATCGTCAAAGCGAACGCCGACGGCAAAAATCACGTCTGAATGGTGCATGGTCATGTTGGCTTCATAAGTGCCGTGCATGCCCAGCATCCCCAGCGCCTGCGAGTGCGTCGCCGGGAAAGCGCCCAGCCCCATCAGGGAGGAGGCCACCGGCAGCTTCAGCTTTTCCACCAGCTCGCGCAGCTGAGGTTCGCAATGCGCATTGATCGCCCCGCCGCCGACGTAGACGACCGGCTTGCTCGCCGCCACCAGGGTCTGCAGGGCGCGTTTGATCTGGCCTTTATGACCGCTGGTCGTCGGGTTATACGAGCGCATGCTGACCGCGTCTGGCCAGACGTACGGCAGTTTCTTCGCCGGATTGAGTATATCCTTCGGCAGATCGACCACCACCGGCCCGGGGCGACCGCTGGCCGCCAGCCAGAAGGCTTTCTTCAGCACGCCGGGAATATCTTCGGTCTGCTTCACCAGGAAACTGTGCTTCACCACCGGGCGGGAAATCCCCACCATGTCGCACTCCTGGAAGGCATCGTAGCCGATAAGCGATGTCGCCACTTGCCCGGAGAGGATCACCAGCGGGATAGAGTCCATATAGGCCGTCGCGATACCGGTGATGGCGTTCGTCGCCCCAGGCCCTGAGGTCACCAGCACCACACCGACCTCCCCGGTCGCTCGCGCCAGGCCATCCGCCATATGCACCGCCGCCTGCTCGTGGCGAACCAGCACATGATCGATACCGCCAAGGGTATGTAACGCATCATAGATATCGAGGACTGCGCCTCCGGGATAGCCGAATACTTGCTTGACGCCCTGATCGACAAGCGATTGGACGACCATCTCGGCTCCTGACAACATCTCCATGGTTTGCCTCCAGGCTTATTGTTTTACGACAGCGGAACTCAATTTCCGCGCGCTCGCACGATGCGAAGGAGTACCCCTCCGCACTGAGGTGAATGGACTGCATGCCACTACCATAACTGCTCGCCAGCAGGCAGGCAATTCGCCACCGGAGATGCTTTCTAAGTAGAATAAGAAGAAAAACAAGCGGAGAGAGGAAAATATGGTGGAATGCTTCAGATATAAGAAAAGAGAATAGTAAATACTCGGAGAAAAGGCGCGATAGCAGGAATTGATCCATTTTTTGTTAACGGGCGGAGAGCAACCGAAAGGGTAAACAGCATAAAATTCTGCATTATTGTAATTAAATCATATAAAAAAAGGAGCCGAAGCCCCTTTCATGCTTATTGCCATCGGCTCAGCGCTGACAAATATCCACCAGCAGCTCTTCCATCCACTGATGGCCCTTATCGCGACCCGCCGCTTCGTGCCAGGAGAGATAGCAGGTCCGGCTATTCACCTTCAGCGGCAGAGGTAATATTTGCAGCGCTAACTTATCGGCAAACTCATTTGCCAGCCAGCGCGGCGCAATGGCCACCATCTGCGTTTGCGACACCACGTTTAATACGCTGACCATCGCATTACCTTGATATGCGATGCGCGCTTGTTTATCGGCCGTGTCATACCACGGCAGACTGAATGAGGCATACCGATCGAGAGCCACCGCGGCATGCTCCTCGCGATAAATATCAGCCTCCATCACCGGTCCGGAGATACGCGGATGGTTGCGGCTAGCCACCAGAACCATTTCATCTTTGAATAGCGGTACACAGGCAAACTCAGGACGACGAAACTCTTCATAACCGATCACAAATTCCGTTTCCTGATAACGTAACTGATGTTCCGTATTTTGATTAAGCGCTGATTTAAAGACTAAATGAATATTGGGCGCGATTTCGGCGACTTTATTAAAAATTACCGACGTCAGGATGTTATCCAGCGGGCTACAGACGCACAGATTGAAAACACGCTCACTGCTCAAGGGTTCAAAACCGGAGCCTGGCAATTCGTTTTGTACCAGCTGCAGCGCCTGACGCACTGAGCCAAACAGCTGATAGGCCCGCGCCGTCGGCTGAATACCGCGGCCATAGCGCACAAACAGCTCATCATTAAACATCACTTTCAGACGTGAAACCGCGTTGCTCACCGCCGGTTGAGACATGCCGAGCGTATGGGCGGCACGGGTAATATTCTGTTCCTGCATAACCGCATCAAAAACGGTAAGCAGATTGAGATCAACCATCCGTAGTTGAGGTTTTACGACTTCCTGTCCGGGGGCTGATTTATATTCTGGACTTTCAATTAACATATCTAGTTCCGCCGTCACGATGAATTCCCTTTACTAAACCGCTATAATTAGCGCCGAAAATATCATTTATCATGCCAATGACATTTGCAAAATAGCAAAGGTGTATTTTAGGAATATATCAAGGCTATGAGTGGCAGTGTCAAACCGGTACCACCGGAATAAATAAACTGCTCAAACAATATGAGTTACTTAATGAAGATGAGTCTAACCATAATCCAGGAAAATAAAAACAACACCAATGGTTAACTGTAACTTAAGCAATAATAAAGTATTTTATTTTCCACCCCATAAAATTAACAACTATTTATCATTGAAAAAAGATCCGCTAAGGGGTAGACATATTCACACGAAAAATAAATATAATTATTTCATTCAGATAGCGATTTTTGACCGCTTCGCTCGCGGCGCATCGTGAGCGAGGCCTTTAATGCAAAGTACATTTTCAAATGAAACATATCCCTGTGCGCCCCCGCAGGTCCAAAATAGGATCTTCGGCAAAAAAGGGCTAACATCAGCACAATTAGCTAATTCACGCCGCGGACCAAAAACGCTTTTTCCATGCCAGGGGTTGACTTTGAAACGGCTATCCAGTAACTCTAAAAGCATAACGATTTCATCTGGAGTTTGACGCAATGATTCGCACCACTCGCATCACCAGCCTACTACTACTAAACGCATGCCATTTGCGCGGTAGGCTGTTGGGCGACGTTCAGCGTTAAGTCATCTTCCAGCAAGACTATA
This sequence comes from Klebsiella sp. TF21-TM, assembly GCF_019753495.1. Taxonomy (NCBI): domain Bacteria; kingdom Pseudomonadati; phylum Pseudomonadota; class Gammaproteobacteria; order Enterobacterales; family Enterobacteriaceae; genus Klebsiella; species Klebsiella sp. TF21-TM. Next base: position 154,084 of record NZ_JAIJYL010000003.1, read on the forward strand.
AAACCCGCGCCTTGGCGCGGGTTTTTTTATGCTCGTCAACAAGGCGCCAGGACACAGACTAAGGATCCAAACCATGAGCCAGCAAGTCATTATTTTCGATACGACCTTACGTGATGGCGAACAAGCGTTACAGGCAAGCCTGAGTGTCAAAGAGAAGCTGCAGATTGCTCTGGCCCTCGAGCGCATGGGTGTTGACGTGATGGAAGTCGGTTTCCCGGTTTCTTCTCCGGGCGATTTTGAATCCGTGCAGACCATCGCGCGCACCATCAAAAACAGCCGCGTATGCGCCCTGGCGCGCTGCGTCGAGAAAGATATCGACGTGGCGGCGGAATCCTTAAAGGTGGCCGAAGCGTTCCGTATCCACACCTTCATCGCCACCTCGCCGATGCATATCGCCACCAAACTGCGCAGCACCCTGGATGAGGTCATTGAGCGTGCGGTTTATATGGTGAAGCGGGCGCGCAACTACACTAACGATGTCGAGTTCTCCTGTGAAGACGCCGGCCGTACGCCGATTGCTGACCTGGCTCGCGTCGTGGAAGCCGCGATTAACGCTGGCGCCACCACCATTAATATTCCGGATACCGTCGGCTACACCATGCCGTTCGAGTACGCCAACATTATCAGCGGCCTGTATGAGCGCGTACCGAATATCGACAAAGCCATTATCTCCGTCCATACCCATGATGACCTGGGTATTGCCGTCGGCAACGCCCTCGCCGCGGTCCACGCCGGAGCCCGCCAGGTAGAAGGCGCGATGAACGGTATCGGCGAGCGCGCCGGCAACTGCGCGCTGGAAGAGGTCATCATGGCGATTAAAGTGCGCAAAGACATCATGAACGTGCACACCAATATCAACCACCATGAAATCTGGCGCACCAGCCAGACCGTCAGCCAGATCTGCAACATGCCGATCCCGGCGAACAAAGCCATCGTCGGCACCGGCGCCTTCGCCCACTCCTCCGGTATCCACCAGGACGGCGTACTGAAGAACCGCGAAAACTACGAAATCATGACCCCGGAATCCATCGGCCTGAACCAGGTGCAGCTGAACCTGACTTCCCGCTCCGGCCGCGCGGCGGTGAAACACCGGATGGAAGAGATGGGCTACCAGGAGAGCGATTACAACCTGGATCACCTGTACGACGCGTTCCTGAAGCTGGCGGACAAAAAAGGCCAGGTCTTCGATTACGATCTGGAAGCGCTGGCCTTTATCAACAAGCAGCAGGAAGAGCCGGAGCATTTCCGCCTGGATTACTTCAACGTTCAGTCCGGCTCCAGCGATATCGCGACCGCCTCGATCAAACTGGTCTGCGGGGATGAGATCAAAACGGAAGCCGCCAACGGCAACGGTCCGGTTGATGCTATCTACCAGGCGATTAACCGCGTCACCGATTACAACATTGAATTAGTGAAATATGGCTTAAGCGCGAAAGGCCACGGCAAAGACGCCCTGGGCCAGGTGGATATCGTCGTTGACTACAACGGTCGCCGTTTCCACGGCGTTGGTCTGGCAACAGATATCGTAGAGTCGTCAGCCAAAGCGATGGTTCACGTGCTGAACAACATCTGGCGCGCCGCCGAAGTCGAAAAAGAATTGCAACGCAAAGCTCAGAATAAAGAGAACAATAAGGAAACCGTGTAATGTCGAAGAATTACCATATTGCCGTTTTGCCGGGTGATGGCATTGGCCCGGAAGTGATGAACCAGGCGATGAAAGTACTGGAAGCCGTGCGCCAACGTTTTGCCATGCACATTACCACCAGCCAGTACGACGTCGGCGGCGCGGCCATCGACCGTCAGGGAACTCCCCTGCCGCAGGCGACCGTCGCCGGATGCGAGCAGGCGGACGCGATCCTGTTCGGCTCCGTCGGCGGCCCGAAGTGGGAACACCTGCCGCCCGCAGAACAGCCAGAGCGCGGCGCCCTGCTGCCGCTGCGTAAACACTTTAAGCTGTTCAGCAATCTGCGCCCGGCCAAACTGTATCAGGGGCTGGAAGAGTTCTGCCCGCTGCGCGCCGACATCGCCGCCAACGGCTTCGACATTCTCTGCGTTCGCGAACTGACCGGCGGCATCTACTTCGGTCAGCCGAAAGGTCGCGAAGGCAGCGGTCAGCATGAGAAAGCTTTTGATACCGAGGTGTATCACCGCTTTGAAATCGAACGTATCGCGCGCATCGCGTTTGAATCCGCCCGTAAACGTCGTCACAAAGTGACCTCCATCGATAAAGCCAACGTCCTGCAGTCGTCCATTCTGTGGCGCGAAATCGTCACCGAGATCGGCAAGGAGTATCCGGACGTTGAGCTGGCGCATATGTATATCGATAACGCCACCATGCAGCTGATTAAAGATCCGTCCCAGTTCGACGTGCTGCTGTGCTCCAACCTGTTCGGCGACATCCTCTCCGACGAGTGCGCAATGATCACCGGCTCGATGGGTATGCTGCCGTCCGCCAGCCTCAACGAACAAGGTTTCGGCCTGTACGAGCCAGCAGGCGGCTCGGCGCCGGATATCGCCGGCAAAAATATCGCTAACCCGATCGCGCAGATCCTCTCCCTGGCGCTGCTGCTGCGCTATAGCCTCGACGCTGACGAGGCGGCGAGCGCGATTGAAAGCGCGATTAACCGCGCTCTGGAGGAAGGCGTTCGTACCGGCGATTTAGCGCGCGGCACGGCAGCGGTCAGCACTGATGAAATGGGCGATATCATTGCCCGCTATGTCGCAGAAGGGGTGTAATCATGGCGAAGACGTTATACGAAAAATTGTTTGATGCGCACGTGGTGTATGAGGCGCAAAACGAAACTCCGCTGTTGTATATCGACCGCCATCTGGTGCATGAAGTCACCTCCCCGCAGGCCTTTGACGGCCTGCGCGCCCACGGCCGCCAGGTGCGCCAGCCGGGTAAAACCTTCGCCACCATGGATCACAACGTCTCGACGCAGACCAAAGATATTAACGCGTCCGGCGAGATGGCCCGCATTCAGATGCAGGAGCTGATTAAGAACTGTAAAGAGTTCGGCGTTGAGCTGTACGACCTGAACCACCCGTACCAGGGCATCGTTCACGTGATGGGCCCGGAACAAGGGGTTACCCTGCCGGGGATGACCATTGTGTGCGGCGACTCCCATACCGCCACCCACGGCGCCTTCGGCGCGCTGGCCTTCGGCATCGGCACCTCCGAAGTAGAGCATGTGCTGGCGACCCAGACCCTGAAACAGGGTCGTGCGAAAACCATGAAAATCGAAGTGCAAGGCAAAGCGGCGCCGGGCATCACCGCCAAAGATATCGTGTTGGCGATCATTGGTAAAACCGGCAGCGCCGGCGGCACCGGCCACGTGGTGGAGTTCTGCGGCGAAGCGATCCGCGATCTGAGCATGGAAGGCCGCATGACCCTGTGCAACATGGCGATCGAGATGGGCGCGAAAGCGGGCCTGGTCGCGCCGGATGAAACCACCTTCAATTACGTACGCGGCCGTCTGCACGCGCCGAAAGGCAAAGATTTTGACGATGCGGTGGCGTACTGGAAAACCCTGAAAACCGACGACGGCGCCACATTTGACACCGTAGTGACGCTGCAGGCGGCTGAGATTGCCCCGCAGGTGACCTGGGGCACCAACCCGGGCCAGGTGATTTCGGTCAGCGATAATATCCCCGATCCTGCGTCGTTCAGCGACCCGGTGGAACGCGCCAGCGCCGAGAAAGCGCTGGCCTATATGGGGCTGAAATCCGGCATTCCGCTGACGGAAGTGGCTATCGATAAAGTATTCATCGGCTCCTGTACCAACTCGCGTATCGAAGATTTGCGCGCGGCGGCGGAAATCGCCAAAGGGCGTAAAGTGGCGCCGGGCGTCCAGGCGCTGGTGGTGCCGGGTTCCGGTCCGGTGAAAGCGCAAGCGGAAGCGGAAGGCCTGGATAAGATCTTTATCGAAGCCGGCTTTGAGTGGCGCTTACCGGGCTGCTCTATGTGTCTGGCGATGAACAACGACCGCCTGAACCCGGGCGAGCGCTGCGCCTCCACCAGCAACCGTAATTTTGAAGGCCGCCAGGGCCGCGGCGGACGCACGCACCTGGTGAGCCCGGCAATGGCCGCGGCGGCAGCTGTGACCGGCCATTTCGCCGATATCCGTAATCTGAAGTAAGGAGACCATCATGGCAGAGAAATTTACCCAACATACCGGCCTGGTGGTTCCGCTGGATGCTGCAAACGTCGATACCGACGCGATCATTCCCAAGCAGTTTCTGCAGAAAGTGACCCGCACCGGCTTTGGCGCGCACCTGTTCAACGACTGGCGCTTCCTCGACGATAAAGGTCAACAGCCGAACCCGGAGTTCGTGCTGAACTTTCCTGAGTACAAAGGCGCATCTATCCTGCTGGCGCGGGAAAACTTCGGCTGTGGCTCCTCGCGCGAGCATGCGCCGTGGGCGCTGACCGATTACGGTTTTAAAGTCGTTATCGCCCCAAGCTTTGCCGATATTTTCTATGGCAACAGCTTCAACAACCAGCTGCTGCCGGTGACGTTGAGCGATGAGCAGGTCGACGAGCTGTTCAAACTGGTGCAGGCCAACCCGGGCATTACGTTTGAAGTGGACCTGGAAGCGCAGGTGGTTAAGGCAGGGGATAAAACCTACAGCTTTAAGATCGACGATTTCCGTCGCCACTGCATGCTCAATGGCCTGGATAGCATCGGCCTGACGCTGCAACATGAAGCGGCTATTTCCGACTATGAGCACAAGCTGCCGGCGTTTATGAATTAATCTTCGCGCCCGGTCATTTGACCGGGCTTTTTAGTTTATTGCGGCAGAAAATTGCGATCTCACGCACAAAAAACAATATTGCTTCGCCGATCGTCAGCCCATGACGTTGGCCTGCCCCACGCGATAAAGACGAATGATTCCGCTTTCCTCCCCCTGACCTGCGCGGTTTATGTATTATCCCTTCACTGCAAGTAAAAATAAGGTACGAGTGTTTAATATAAAAATATAAAAATGTGAAAAAAGCGTTAATCTCATAGAGAACCCCTATAGCTCACAGCAAAAAAAAGCATTATTTTTCGATTTTTCGCCTCGCTATCTTTTCCCACAGAGAAATATTAACTAAGGACACGCCCGGGCCCCCGCATAGCGGCTTCCCGGCCTCCTGTGGAGAGAAGAGATGAGCCACTATCCGCACCTTTTCAGTCCGTTGACCATCAACGGCATGACGCTAAAAAACCGCATTATTATGCCCCCGATGGGCACCAATATGGCCACGCTCAATGGCGAGGTCTCGCAGGAACAGCTGGAATACTACGAACTGCGGGCCAAAGGCGGCACCGGGCTTATCACCATCGAAAACATCTGTATTGATTTTCCTTTCGCCTCCAACGGCACCACCCAGCTGCGGATCGATAACGATCAATATATCCCACGGCTGTTTAAATTAACCGAGACCCTGCATAAACATGGCGCCTGCGTATCCATTCAGTTAAATCACGCAGGCGCTTCGGCTTATGCCTACCGCCTCGAAGGTCAGACACCGCTCTCCTCCTCGACGACACCCTCGAAAAAGCACGGTAATATTCCGCGGCCAATGACCCATGAGGAAATTTATCACGCGGTGGAAAAATTCGGTGACGCCGCAGAGCGCGTTCGTCGCGCGGGTTTTGACTGCGTCGAAATTCATGCCGGCCACTCCTATTTAATTAGCCAGTTTTTATCGCCGTTATTTAACAAGCGCACCGATGAATTTGGCGGCAGCGTCGAAAACCGCACCCGGATATTAAGTCTGATTGTCGATAAAGTTCGCGCCTGCGTCGGGCCGCGTTTTCCGGTCAGCCTGCGCATTAGCGCCGACGACTTCCTCAAGGGCGGCAATACCCTCGAAGATTCTCTGCGCATCCTTGAGCTCTGCCAGGAGAAGGTCGATATCATCAACGTCTCGGCGGCGCAGAACGACAACCTGAATCTGCAAATCGACCAGATGTCGCTGGAGGATGGCTGGAAGCGTTATCTCTCCCGCGCGGTGCGCGATAAATTCCATAAGCCCACGGTCATCGCCGGCAATATCCGTACCCCGCAGGTGGCCGAGGATATCCTCGCCAGCGGCGATGCCGATCTCATTGCCATTGGTCGCGGTCTAATTGCCGAGCCGGAGTGGGTGCAGAAGGTGCAAAGCGGTAAAGAACGCCTGATGCGCAAATGCATCTCCTGCAACATCGGCTGCGCCGACCATCGCATCGCCCGCTCGCGCCCGCTGCGCTGTTCAATTAACCCGGACATCATTCACGGCGATACCTACAAAACGCGGCGCGTTAATCGCGAAACGAACGTGGTCGTCATCGGCGCCGGCACTGCCGGGATGGAGGCCGCCTGCACCGCGGCGGAAGTCGGCTGCCACACCTGGCTGCTGGAGGCGAAAAATCACGTCGGCGGTCTCGCCAGCGATATCGCCCGTCTGCCGGAGAAAAAACGCATCGCGGATTTCCCGCAGTTTATGAAAAACCGCATCGCCGCGCTGGACAACCTGATGCTGCAGGTCGGCAAACGGGCAGACGTGGCCTCGGTTTCCGCCCTGCGTCCGCATCTGATCGTCAATGCCACCGGCTCAACCCCCCTGCTGCCGCCTATTGCAGGACTGCGGGAGAATATTGACGCCGCGGAAGGCAAGGTCTTTTCCATTACCGGCATGATCGACAATCTGGCGAAATTTACCCATGTCGAGGGCAAACGCATCGCCGTTGTCGGCGCGGGCGCCGTTGGCCTTGACGTCATCGAATACTTTACCGCTCGCGGCGCGCAAGCGGTATTAATCGAAATGCAGGACGCCGCCGGTCGCGATCTCGACATCATTACCAGGAATGCCATGTTGACCATGCTCGACGAGCACCAGGTCGAACAGCACATGAATACGCAACTGATGGCGGTGGCTGCCGACCATTTCCAAGTGAAAAATACACAGCATACCTTCGATATCCCCTTCGACTACGGCTTTGTCTGCCTGGGGATGCGCGCCAACCGGACGGGTCTCGACGAGATCGAGCGCTGGGCCAATGCCAATAACGTCAAAATCATGAATATCGGCGACAGCGTGATGGCGCGACGCATTATCGACGGCATCCGCGAAGGCCGCAACGTGCTGGACACCCTCGAAGACATGGGTGCGCTGGGCAGCCGCGAAGCACAACGAATTCCCTTTCTAACTTATTGAGGATTTTTGTCATGGCAGAACGTATTACTGGACACACTGAGCTGATTGGTCTGATCGCCACCCCGATTCGCCACAGCATGTCGCCCACCATGCACAACGAGGCTTTCGCCCATCTCGGGCTGGACTACGTCTACCTGGCTTTTGAAGTCGGTAATCAGGAGCTGAAAGACGTTGTGCAGGGCTTCCGGGCTTTGAAGCTGCGCGGCTTTAACGTCTCTATGCCGAACAAAACCGAGATTTGCCAGTATCTTGATAAGCTCTCGCCGGCGGCGCAGCTGGTCGGGGCGGTGAATACCGTGGTCAATGACGACGGCGTACTGACCGGGCATATTACCGACGGCACCGGCTATATGCGCGCCCTTAGCGAAGCGGGTATCGATATTATTGGCAAGAAGATGACCGTGCTCGGCGCCGGCGGCGCGGCGACCGCGCTCTGCGTCCAGGCGGCACTGGATGGCGTGAAGGCGATCTCGATCTTCAACCGTCGCGATAAATTCTTCGCCAACGCTGAAGAAACGGTAGCCAAGATCCGCAACAACACGCGCTGCGAGATCCATCTGTTCGATCTCGACGATCATGACAAATTGCGTGCCGAAATCGACAGCAGCGTGATCCTGACCAATGCCACCGGGGTCGGCATGAAGCCGTTCGAAGGCCAGATGCTGCTCCCGGACGACAGCTTCCTGCGTCCGGACCTGATCGTCTCCGACGTCGTGTACAACCCGCGCAAAACCCACCTGCTGGAAGTGGCTGAGAAAAAAGGCTGCCGTACGCTAAACGGCCTCGGGATGATGCTGTGGCAAGGCGCGCGCGCGTTCGAAATCTGGACGGGTAAACAGATGCCGGTTGATTACATCAAAAGCATCCTGTTCTAAGGGGCAAGCGATGAAAAATAAATACGTCCCTACCGCGGCAGGGCTGTACCTCAACTACCTGATTCATGGCATGGGGGTGCTGCTGATCACCCTCAACATGGCCCATCTTCAGGAGCAGTGGGGAACAGACGCTGCCGGCGTATCAGTGGTGATCTCCTCGTTAGGGATCGGCAAACTGGCGACCATCGTGACCGGCTTTCTGTCGGATCGCTTTGGTCGTAAGCCCTTTATCTATCTGGGGATCCTCAGCTATCTGATCTTTTTTATCGGCATTCTGCTGACCAAAAATATCTATCTGGCCTATGTCTTCGGCATTATGGCGGGCCTGGCGAACAGCTTCCTCGACTCCGGCACCTATCCCGCGCTGATGGAATCTTTCCCGCACTCCGCCAGCCGGGCCAACGTGCTGATCAAAGCCTTCGTCTCCGCCGGACAGTTCCTGCTGCCGTTCATTATCAGCTTCCTGATCTGGGCGAATCTGTGGTTCGGCTGGTCGTTCGTGATTGCGGCAGCGCTGTTTGTTGTGAGCGGCCTCTATTTGCTCAAAATGCCGTTCCCGGATAGCCAGGCGGCGAAAAAAGAGGCCACCCCAGGGCCACAGGCGGAAACCTCCGCCCGTCCGCAGGCCAACAAACTGGATATGGTGATCTTCACCCTGTACGGCTATATCGGCATGGCGACCTTCTATCTGGTCAGCCAGTGGCTGGCGCAGTACGGTCAGTTCGTGGTCGGTCTGCCCTATGCCTCGGCGATTAAGCTGCTCAGCATCTATACCGTCGGGTCGCTGGTCTGCGTTTTCGTGACCGCCGCCTTCGTCAAAGAGGTGTTCAGCTCCGCCGTCGCCATGATCATCTATACTGGCCTGTCGATGGTCTCGCTGCTGCTGGTATGCCTGTTCCCGACGCCGATGATGGTTACCGGCTTCGCCTTTGTCATCGGCTTTGCCGCCGCGGGCGGAGTGCTACAGCTGGGAGCGACGATCATGGCGATGAGCTTCCCGAACGGGAAAGGCAAGGCAACCGGCATCTTCTACACCGCCGGCAGTATCGCCAGCTTCACGATCCCGCTGATCACCGCCAAACTTTCGCAGATCAGTATTGCCAGCATTATGTGGTTTGATTTTGCGATCGCCGTGATCGGCTTTGTGATCGCCCTGTACATCGGCTATCGTCAACTGCAGGCTCGGGCGGCGCAAACAGTATCACCCACCGCAGTCACCGCCTGAGGTTCAACGCGAATAATAATGGATGCCTACATGACAAATGCAGTTACCGTAAAGAACATCACCTTCCAGGAAGGGGAAACCTTAATTTGTGTACCGCTGATCGGCAAAACGCTGGATGAAATACTGGGTAACGCCCACGGCCTGGTCGACGCCGGCGCCGATATCATCGAATGGCGCGTTGACCACTTTACTCAGGTGAGAGAGATGGCCCAGGTGATGGCCGCGCTGGCGGAAATCCGTGGTGCGCTGAAAGCGCTGCCGCTGCTGTTCACCTTCCGCAGCAAGAAAGAAGGCGGCGAGACCGAGCTCAGCGACGACGCCTACTTCGCGCTCAACCGCGAAGCGGCGCGCAGTGGCCTGGTTGATGTCATCGATATCGAGCTGTTTAATGATGAAGCGCAGATCCGCGCGCTGGTTGACGATGCGCATGCCGCGGGCGTCAAAGTGATCATGAGTAACCATGATTTTCATAAGACCCCCGCCCAGGAAGATATCATCTATCGCCTGCGCCGCATGCAGGATCTGGGCGCCGATCTGCCGAAGATCGCGGTGATGCCGCAATCGCCGCAGGACGTTCTGACCCTGCTCGCCGCCACGCTGACCATGAAAGAGAAGTATGCCACCCGCCCGCTGATCACCATGTCGATGGGAAAATCGGGCGGCGTCAGCCGGGTGACCGGGCGTCTTTTTGGCTCAGCCATGACCTTCGGTACCGTGGGTCAGGCTTCCGCGCCGGGACAGATCGCCATCGACAAGCTGCGTGAAGTGATGGATATTCTCTCCTGATAACCCCTCAGCCCGGAGGACCTCTCCGGGCTATTCGCTAACAGATCTTCTGGCTGTCGTGGATGACCACATTTTTAAACGACTGCAGCGCAGGGGAAAGTCCGCGGTCTTTCATGGTCGCCAGATAGATATAGCGCGGAGGGAGGGTGTTTTTAATCTTCAGGATATGGACGTTGTAATGGGAGAGCGCCGAGATCCGCGGCATGATCGCGATCCCGTAGTCAATGCTGACCAGCCCGGCCATCGCGGTATCCTCTTCCACGTAGCAGGCAATCTCCGGCACCAGCTTTTGCTGCATAAATACATTATCGATAAACGGACGTAAGCCGCTATTTTCTGAAAAATAGATATAGGGATAATGAATCGTCTCCACGAGGTCGACTTCATGTTCATACAGCCGGGCCAGCGGATGATCCCTGGCGGTCACCACCACCAGCTCCTGCTGAATAACCGGAATAAAATCGATATCGGGTTCATCGGCAATATAAGAGCAGATCGCCAGATCGACTTTTCCCGCTTTCAGCTCCTGCAACAGCGTCAGCGAGGTCCCTTGAGTAAAAGAAAAAGTCACGTTGTGAAATTCAGGTGAAAGAGAATATTTATTAATTAACTGCGGAACAACATATTCGCCCATCGTGTAAATAAAGGCGATACGAATGTTTTCTTTATTTTCAGCGCCGTTTTTTTGCAAAACTGTGCGGCCATTTTCCAGTGAGGCCAGCGCATCTTCGACATACGGCAGAAAACGCTTGCCGTTTTGCGTAATTTTAACGTTCCGTCCCTGTCTGGCGAACAGCGCGACCCCTAACTCCTTCTCCAGCTCTGATATCGCATGGCTTAGCGAAGGCTGGGTGATGCACAGACTGGAGGCCGCTTCGGTATAATGTTCAGTTTCAGACAGACGTTTAAAATAATAAAGTTGCTTTAGGTTCATTATTTTTGCCCGTATAATATAAGAATAAATCCACTGATGCTAATATACCATGCAAGCCACCAATAATGCGCACGCGCGGGAAAATATTGGCGGTGCATCAAATATTATTTTCTGAAGCGGATGAATGTGCCACAAAGCGTTGCCATTCATAGATACTACCTATAGTTCCCGGAGATATTTTTGCATATACAAATATATGCAAAAATATTTTAAACTTTAAAGGAACTCGCTATGAGTATGTCAAACTCTCAGGAAGTCCTCACTTCCTCATCGGGGACGAAAAAAAGAAGCCGCGTTCGGATAGTTATTTTACTGCTGTTGTCCGTCGGAACGATGATCAATTATCTCGACCGCACCATCCTTGGTATCGTTGCCCCACAGTTAACCCAGGAAATTCATATCGATCCGGCGATGATGGGCATCATTTTCTCCGCCTTTGCCTGGACCTATGCCCTGGCGCAGATCCCCGGCGGCATGTTTTTAGACCGCTTCGGCAACAAACTGACCTATGCCCTGTCAATTTTCTTCTGGTCGCTGTTTACCCTGCTGCAAAGTTTCACCCTCGGGCTTAAATCTCTGCTGCTTCTGCGCCTGGGACTCGGCGTCAGTGAAGCGCCCTGCTTCCCGGCCAACAGCCGCATCGTCAGCACCTGGTTCCCGCAGCATGAGCGCGCGCGCGCGACGGCAACATATACGGTTGGTGAATATATAGGACTGGCGGCCTTCTCGCCGCTGTTATTTTTAATCCTCGAACATCATGGCTGGAGAACGCTTTTTTTCCTCACCGGCGGATTAGGTATTTTATTTACTTTGGTGTGGTGGCGTTTTTATCACGAGCCCCATGAATCGCGCATGGCTAATCAAGCGGAGCTGGATTATATCGGCGCAAACGGCATTGACAATAAAATCCAGAACGTTCCATTTAACTGGCGTGACGCCAGGCGCCTGCTGGGCTGTCGCCAGATCCTCGGCGCCAGTCTGGGTCAGTTTGCCGGTAACACCACGCTGGTGTTTTTCCTGACGTGGTTTCCCAGCTATCTGGCCAACGAGCGCCATCTTCCCTGGCTGCACGTTGGCTTCTTCGCCACCTGGCCGTTCCTCGCCGCCGCCATCGGCATCCTCTTCGGCGGCTGGATCTCGGACCGACTGCTGAAGCGAACCGGCTCCGTCAACATCAGTCGGAAGTTACCAATAATTTCCGGATTATTACTCTCCAGCTGTATTATTGCGGCGAACTGGGTGAGCGCCAACAGCACCGTTATTATTATCATGTCGGTGGCGTTTTTTGGCCAGGGAATGGTTGGCCTGGGCTGGACGTTAATTTCTGATATTGCCCCGGAAAATATGGCAGGCCTGACCGGCGGTATATTTAATTTCTGCGCTAATATGGCATCGATTATAGCCCCACTGATAATTGGCGTGATTATCTCCGCAACGGGTAACTTCTTTTACGCACTGATCTACGTCGGCCTGACGGCGCTGATCGGCGTGATTGCCTACATCTTTATCATCGGCGACATCAAGCGAATCGAACTGAAGTAAACCCGGCGGCCCCGGCGAATTGTACGCCGGGGCGAAGAGGACGGTCAGATATCCTTTACCTTGCTGGTTAAAAACAGCGTCACCAGCGAAATCGCGGCGATCGTCCAGTAGACGCTGGCGTGGCCATAGCTCTGCGATAGCGCCCCCTGCATCACGCCGGCCAGGATCACGCCAGTGGAAATACTGTTGGTAAACAGGGTGGTCGCCGCCCCCGCGCGCCCCGGCATTAAATCCTGGAACCACAGCATGCCGATCCCGGCGATAATGCCGATAAAGATGGCGTTGAACAGCTGCAGGGCCAGCAGCGCCGTACGGCCATGAAACAGGATCAGCCCCAGATAAAACAGCACACCGGCCGCCACCGCCGCCACCATCATTTTACGTTTACCAAAGCGCTTCACGTAGTAGCCGGCGAGGATCATCGCCGGAATCTCCAGCCCGGCGGCGGTGCCCATCAGGATCCCGGCCAGGCTGTCGGGAAGCCCGAGATCGCTGCTGATCCACAGCGGCATATCAATGATATACATGGTGTTGCAGGTCCACATCAGGGTGGAGGCGATAAACAACATGCGTACGTTCTTGTCCTGCCAGCCGCCGGCCTGCGCCAGCGCCTCCGCCTCTTCAGAGGGTTGCTCCACGCGCGGAACCGAGGGCAGTTTGACGGCAATCAGCGCCAGGCTGATCACAAAGATGCCCGCCGCAATGGAGAACATGGTGGTAAAGCCATAGTTGAGCGCCAGCATAAAGGCCAGCGGCGGGCCAATCACCCACGCCAGGGACAGCTGGGCACGCATGACCGAGCTGAACATCACCACTTCCCGCGCCGAGCTGTCGGCATACTCCCGCGCCAGGGCAAAGAGCTGCGGCATGGCGGCGTTAGCGATGGATGCCAGCATCACCCCGCAGGTGATCAGCGTCAGATAGTGGCGGTTGAAGGCAAACAGCAGCGCATTGCCTACCGCCATCAGGCAGCAGAACATAATTAACCGCCGCCGGTCGCCGCGGCTATCGGAGCGCTTGGCCAGCGCCAGACTCACCAGGATCCCGGCTATCGCATTCACGGTGTAGAACAGGCCCACCCAGAACGGCTGCGCCCCCACTTCGCGGCTGAGAAACAAACTCAACGTCGGCGCCTGCAATGCGCCCGCCACGCCCATCATAAAAGCAACCAGCATAAAGGCGGCATAGACGCCGTTTAGCCGTCGTCCCATCGTCATCAACCACAGCATGAAATGTCCTTAACACACGCGAAGTAAACGAAAAAAGCCAGCAGAGGCTTTCTGCTGGCGGGTGATTCTATACTCTGTGGAATTCACGTTGCAGGACAAACGGTTAACCGTTTTTGCGCTGGCTCCGAAAGGGTGAGTCCCGTAGGGGCGATTCACGCGGCCAGAACATAGGGCTCTGGGAGCATCGACAGCGATAGACCCGGGCGAGCGCGCGCACCTGCAGCTTGAAAAACGACGAGTATAACACCAATACTCAGTCACACATGATGTCTGCAAGTCAATGATCAGAGGTCTTTGACGTCACTCCCCACTGCATCAGTTCTCCCAGAATTTCCTGCTGTCGTCCTGCCATCAGGCGGGCCAGCCAGGACGCTTCCTGCGTCGCAGAAAAGTAGCGCTGGTAGAACGATTTTGCGGTAGACCTCATCATATTCACCTCCTCGCTTCATCGGGATTCATTATTGGCTTAATATGGGGAGTAATAAATTGCTGAGTTTTGCGCAGGAGTTCCCCTTTTATGTCTTCCGGCCGTCTGCAACAACAATTCATCCGTCTATGGCAGTGCTGCGACGGCAAGTCGCAGGAGACCACCCTCAACGAGCTGGCGGAAATGCTGAGCTGCTCGCGCCGCCACATGCGCACCTTGCTCAATATGATGGAGTCCCGCGGCTGGCTGACCTGGGAGGCGGAGGCTGGCCGCGGAAAACGCTCGCGGCTGACCTTTCTCTATACCGGCCTCGCCCTGCAGCAGCAGCGTGCCGAAGATCTGCTTGAGCAGGATCGCATCGATCAGCTGGTGCAGCTGGTCGGCGATAAAGCCGCCGTCCGTCAGATGCTGGTCTCGCATCTCGGGCGCAGCTTCCGCCAGGGGCGGCACATCCTGCGCGTGCTCTACTACCGGCCAATGAAGAATTTACTGCCCGGCAGCGCGCTGCGGCGTTCGGAAACCCATATCGCCCGGCAAATATTCAGCGCTCTGACGCGGGTAAATGAGGAAAATGGGGAACTGGAAGCCGATATTGCCCACCACTGGCAGCAGTTGACGCCCACCCACTGGCGCTTTTTCCTCCGGCCAGGCATCCATTTTCACCATGGCCGTGAGCTGGAGATGACCGATGTGATCGCTTCTCTGCAGCGCAGCAATGCCCTACCGCTCTATTCGCATATCGAACGCATTGCGTCGCCCACCGCCTGGACCCTGGATATTCATCTGCGCCAGCCCGACCGCTGGCTACCCTGGCTGCTGGGCCAGGTACCGGCGATGGTGCTGCCGCAGGAGTGGCGGACCATGAACCACTTTTCTTCGATGCCGGTCGGCACCGGCCCGTATGCCGTGGTGCGCAACAATCAGAACCAGCTCAAGATCCACGCCTTTGAGGACTATTTTGGCTACCGGGCGCTGATCGATGAGGTGAACGTCTGGGTGCTACCGGAAATTAGCGAAGAGCCCAACGGCGGCCTGACGCTGCAGGGCAATACCGAAAGCGAAAAGGCGGTGGAGAGTCGTCTGGAAGAGGGGTGCTACTACCTGCTGTTCGACTCGCGAAGCCCGCTGGGCGCCAACGAGGCGGTGCGCCGCTGGTTAAGCTATCTGTTTCAGCCCGCGAACCTGCTCTACCACGCGGGCGAGCTTTACCAGGGCAACTGGTTTCCCGCCTACGGCCTGCTGCCGCGCTGGCATCACGCCAGCAACCACGCCTGCGACAAGCCGGCGGGCCTGGAGACGGTCACCCTCACCTACTACCGCGATCACGTCGAACATCGGGTGATCGGCGGGATCATGCGCGACCTGCTGGCGGCGCATCAGGTGAAGCTGGAGATCCAGGAGCTGGAGTACGATGCCTGGCATCGCGGCGAGGTGGTCAGCGATATCTGGCTCAACAGCGTTAACTTCACCTTGCCGATCGAATTCTCGCTATTCGCCTATCTGTACGAAGTCCCGCTGATTCAGCGCTGCATCCCCATCGACTGGCAGGAAGACGCCAGCCGCTGGCGCGCGGGAGAGTTTAATCCGGCTACCTGGAGTCAGCGCCTGCTGGCCAGCCAGCATATCGTGCCGCTGATCCATCACTGGCTGATGATTCAGGGGCAGCGCAGTATGCGCGGCGTGCGGATGAACACCCTCGGCTGGTTCGATTTTAAATCCGCATGGTTTGCGCCGCCGGAGCCGTAAGCGCTTTCCGTCATCTGACAAAATCATTACACTAAGGCCGTTCTCAACGGGGTGCTAATAAACATACGCAATATCATTCAAGTTGCATCAAGGCAGCAAGCGGGTGAATCCCCTGGAGCATAGGTAACTATGTGACTGGGGTGAACGCGCGAAGCTAACGCAGATGCGGCTTGAAGGATGAAGCGTATAGGCTGAGAAAATACCCGTCGAACCTGATCCGGATAACGCCGGCGAAGGGATTTGAGGCTCACTCAAAATCCTTTGCCACCCCTTTTTTCTGAGGTGCAAAGTGTTGAAAAAATTACTCCCGCTGCTGGCGCTGGTCGCCATGCCCGCTCTGGCTAAGCCTGTCCTCACCGTCTATACCTATGACTCCTTCTCTGCCGACTGGGGCCCCGGCCCGGCGGTCAAAAAAGCGTTTGAAGCGGACTGCGGCTGCGAGCTGAAGTTCGTCGCGCTGGAAGATGGCGTTTCGCTGCTGAATCGTCTGCGCATGGAAGGCAAGAACAGCAAGGCTGACGTCGTGCTGGGCCTGGATAACAACCTGCTGGAAGCCGCGGCGCAGAGTCAGCTGTTCGCTAAAAGCCACGTTCCCGCCAGCGCGGTCAGCGTACCGGGCGGCTGGGATAACGACACCTTTGTCCCCTACGATTACGGCTATTTCGCCTTCGTCTATGACAAAAACAAACTGGCCAATCCGCCGAAAAGCCTGAAAGAGTTGGTCGAGAGCCCGCAGAAGTGGCGCGTCATCTATGAAGATCCGCGCACCAGCACCCCGGGGCTGGGGCTGCTGCTATGGATGCAAAAAGTCTATGGCGATAAAGCGCCCGAGGCCTGGCAGAAGCTGGCGGCGAAGACCGTTACCGTCACCAAGGGCTGGAGCGAAGCCTACGGTCTGTTCCTGAAAGGCGAAAGCGACCTGGTGTTGAGCTACACCACCTCGCCGGCCTACCACATTATTGAAGAGAAAAAAGACCACTATGCGGCGGCGAACTTCGCCGAAGGCCACTATCTGCAGGTCGAAGTTGCCGCCCGCACCGCCGCCAGCAAGCAGCCGGAACTGGCGGAGAAATTCCTCAAATTCATGGTATCTCCTGGCTTCCAGAACGCCATCCCCACCGGCAACTGGATGTATCCGGTGACCCAGGTCGCGCTGCCGGCCGGTTTTGCAACCCTGGTGAAGCCGCAGACCACGCTGACGTTTACCCCGCAGCAGGTCGCCAGCGAGCGTCAGACCTGGATTAGCGCATGGCAACGCGCCGTCAGCCGCTAAACCTTAGCGGGCTGCTGCCGGGCCTGTTCGCCGCCACGCTGCTCTGCGCCGTCGCGCTGGCGGCGTTTCTGGCGCTGTGGTTCAGCGCGCCCGGTACGGGCTGGCAGACGATCTTCAGCGATAGCTACCTCTGGCACGTGGTGCGCTTCTCCTTCTGGCAGGCGTCGCTCTCAGCGCTGCTTTCGGTGGGCCCGGCCGTCTTTCTCGCCCGCGCGCTTTATCGGCGTCGCTTTCCCGGCCGCACCCTGCTGCTGCGCCTGTGCGCGATGACCCTGATCCTGCCGGTGCTGGTGGCGGTGTTCGGCATCCTCAGCGTCTATGGCCGCCAGGGCTGGCTGGCCTCGCTGTTTCACGCTTTCGGCTGGCAGTGGGATTTCTCGCCTTACGGCCTGCAGGGCATCCTGCTGGCGCACGTCTTTTTCAATATGCCGATGGCCACCCGCCTGCTGCTGCAGGCGCTGGAGAACATTCCCGGCGAGCAGCGGCAAATTGCCGCCCAGCTTGGCATGCGCGGCTATGCCTTCTTCCGCCTCGTCGAATGGCCATGGATGCGCCGGCACATTCCCGCCGTCGCCGCGCTGATTTTTATGCTCTGCTTTGCCAGCTTCGCCACCGTGCTGTCGCTGGGCGGCGGCCCGAAGGCCACCACCATTGAGCTGGCTATCTACCAGGCGCTGAGCTTTGACTACGATCCGGCGCGAGCGGCGATGCTGGCGTTGATCCAGATGCTCTGCTGCCTCGGGCTGGTGCTGCTCAGCCAGCGTCTCAGTAAAGCGGTGGCTATCGGCGTCAGCCATGTCCGCGGCTGGCGCGACCCTGACGATCGCCTGCATAGCCGGCTGAGCGATGGGTTGCTGATCGGCGCCGCCCTGCTGCTTCTGCTGCCGCCGTTGCTGGCGGTCATCGTCGACGGGATCAACCGCAACATGCTGGACGTTCTGGCGCAGCCCGCACTCTGGCAGGCATTGACGACTTCCCTGCGCATCGCCATTGCCGCCGGGCTGTTGAGCGTGACCCTGACGATGATGCTGCTATGGAGCAGTCGCGAGCTGCGCGCCCGTCAGCGGCCGCTGGCCGGGCAGGCGATGGAGCTGAGCGGCATGCTGATCCTTGCCATGCCGGGCATTGTGCTGGCTACCGGCTTCTTCCTGCTGCTCAATAACAGCATCGGCCTGCCGGAGTCCGCCGACGGCATCGTCATCTTTACCAATGCTCTGATGGCGATCCCCTACGCGCTTAAAGTGCTGGAAAACCCGATGCGCGACATTGCCGTCCGCTACAGCATGCTCTGCCAGTCGCTGGGGATCGAAGGCCTGGCGCGGCTGCGGGTCATCGAACTTCGCGCGCTCCGGCGCCCGCTGGCCCAGGCGTTAGCCTTCGCCTGCGTGCTGTCGATTGGCGACTTCGGCGTGGTGGCGCTGTTCGGCAACGAGGCGTTCCGCACCCTGCCTTTCTATCTGTACCAGCAGATAGGCGCCTACCGCAGCCAGGACGGCGCCGTCACCGCCCTGCTTCTGCTGCTGCTCTGTTTCTTATTATTTACGCTGATTGAAAAACTTCCGGGGCGTGATGCTAAAACTCAATGATGTGACCTGGCTGTACCAGCATCTGCCGATGCGCTTTACTCTCGACGTCGCGCGCGGCGAGCGCATCGCGGTGCTCGGCCCCAGCGGCGCCGGAAAGAGCACCCTGCTGAATCTGATCGCCGGTTTTCTGCCGCCCGCCAGCGGCAGCCTGCAGATTAACGGCGAGACGCATCACGCGACGCCGCCGGCGCAGCGTCCGGTTTCGATGCTGTTCCAGGAGAATAACCTGTTTAACCATCTGACCATTCGGCAGAATATCAGCCTCGGGATCCACCCTGGCCTGAAACTGAGCCGCGAACAGCAGCAGAAAGTCACGGCGATTGCCGCCCAGATGGGAATTGATGACCTGCTTGAACGCCTGCCGGGAGAGCTCTCCGGCGGTCAACGGCAGCGCGCGGCGCTGGCCCGCTGTCTGGTGCGTCAGCAGCCGGTGCTGCTGCTGGATGAACCCTTCTCAGCGCTCGACCCGGCGCTGCGCCAGGAGATGCTGGCGCTGGTGGCTGATGTCTGCGAGCAGCAGCAGCTCACCCTGCTGATGGTCTCGCACAGCGTGGAAGATGCCGCGCGCATTGCGCCGCGCTCGATTGTGGTCGCCGAAGGGCGCATTGTCTGGGATGGCGCTACCGCCGAGCTGTTAAGCGGCCACAGCAGCGCCTCGCATCTGATGGGGATCAGCGCGCAATAACCTTGTGCAGGATCGCCAGATAGACCGGCATCAGCGGATGGCGGAAGACAAACGTTAACGCCGTTGCCGCCAGCGCGACCATAAGCGGCGTCAGCCACAGCAGACGCCCGCGCGGCAGCCAGCGGGTCAGCCGATCGCCAGACGTTTTCGCGCTCCGCCACAGCCGCCAGCACAGCCACCCTGCCAGCCAGGCGAGCAGCGCCGCCCCCAGCAGCAGCCATTTAAAGCTGGCGCTGTTTTCATCGGCCGGAATATCAATCGCCGCCCCGGCGAGAATGCCAGGCAGGAAATAGAGCGGCGGCCAGAGCAGGCAGCCGATAATATTCGGTAGCACGAATTTGGCCACCGGCAGGTCGAGCATCCCGGCGACCATCGGCACCAGCGGACGCGTCGGCCCAACAAAGCGGCCAATCAGGATGGTGATCATGCTGTGCTGGTGCAGCGCATGCTCGGTTTTCTCCAGCAGGGCGCGGTTTTTCTTCATGAACGACCAGCGGTGCAGCGGCTTTTTAAAGCGCCATCCGAGCCAGAATGAGATCCAGTCGCCCAGCAGACAGCCCACGATCCCCGCCAGCCACGCCTGCCAGAAGTTAACCTCACCGCCGCCAATCAGCGCCCCAAGGCCGGCCATCATCACCGTTCCGGGTAAGATAAGCCCCACCAGCGCCAGCGACTCGAGAAAGGCCACCAGCATCACGGCTAACAGCGAGTAGACCGTGGATTGGGTAATAAAGTGTTCGAGCAATGCTTGCATAATGTACCCGGTTAAAAAACGAAGCCCGGATTCTCCGAAGCCATCGCGCCGTCGTCAAGCCACCAATTGTCTTAATAGTTTACTGGCTGTGACATTTAAGCGGGTCATCATTTCACTTTCTTTACTTTTTATTCACATCCCGCGCGGAATTCGCTCGGGCTGGCGCCGGTGCATTTTTTGAACACGCGGGAAAAATAGAGCTGATCTTCAAAGCCGACGTTGCGCCCGACGGTGGCGATCGGCATCCGCGTGGTGCTCAGCAACAGTTTGGCCTGGCTGATACGCTGGTCCTCCCGCCAGCCGAGGACGCTGATCCCCAGCTGCTGGCGAAACAGGTGCGACAGGCGCGAGGGCGACAGGCAGACGTGCTGGGCGACGCTGGCGATATCAAAATGGCTGTCCGCCAGATGGTCGCTGATGTACTGGCAGGCGTCGCGCACCCGGTTATCCAGCGGCGGATGCAGCGATTCGTTGATCGCCTCCATCCGCCGCAGCAGGAGTTGTTCCAGCAGATTAATCGCCAGCAGTTCGGAATAGCGCCCCGCCCCTTGCCCGGCATCGACGATCTGGCCGAACAGCTCGCCAAAGCGCGCCTGCCACTGCTCGTCCGGACGGAAAAAGCCGGTCTGGGCGAAGATCGTCGGCCAGTTGAGCCACTCGTGCCAGTAGGCGCGCGGGCGGAAGTAGACCCACTGGTGATACCACTCGCTGGCGTCGGGATGGCGGCCATAGTGATGGATCTCCCCCGGCGGGAACAGCAGCATATCGCCCGGCCGGCAGACAAACTGCTCGCCGTGGTTGTTGATCACCCCCTCGCCGCGGATCGTCAGGTTGAGGATATAGCCTTTCATACCCAGCGGGCGGTCGATAAAGAAATCCAGGTATCCCTGCGCCTCAATCGGCGTCAGGCCGGTGACCAGATGAGCGTTAAAAGAGTAGCCCGGCAGCAGCGGATCGTTTTGCGTTTCGGCCATACGCGTGGTTCTCCCGAAGGTATTAGTGACACCAATTGTCCATATTCATCATTTTATCGCTCTCGGCCCTGTCACGACTGCGACGGCGGTGGAAATTTCGCTAAAAAGCCGCACAGCAAGCGAAAAAAGCGCCAGCAGCGTGCATTCCACCGGGATATGCCGGGTAACAAAAGTGTCTATAAATACGGCAGGAAAGTCCACATCGAATATTTGCACGGCGTCACACTTTGCGAGGTGACAGCAAAATAATCCATAAGATTAGCGAATCCGGCCTGACGGATTTTGCCGGGGATATCTACTGTTGCTGCATGAATGATTTCTGCATGGAGTAACAAGATGGCAATTGCGATTGGCCTCGACTTTGGTAGTGACTCAGTCCGCGCCCTGGCGGTGGAATGCGCGTCCGGCGCAGAACTGGCGGCAAGCGTGGAGTGGTATCCGCGCTGGCGGGAAGGACAGTATTGCGATGGCGCGAACAACCGCTTCCGCCACCACCCGCGAGATTACATCGAGTCCATGGAAGCGGCGCTGAAAAGCGTACTTGCCTCCCTGAGCGCCGAACAGCGCGCCGACGTCGTGGGCATTGGCGTCGACAGCACCGGCTCAACCCCGGCTCCCGTTGATGCCGAGGGCAACGTGCTGGCGCTGCGCGAAGAATTCGCTGACAACCCTAACGCCATGTTTGTCCTGTGGAAGGATCATACCGCGGTCGAGGAAGCCGAGGCGATCACCCGCCTGTGCCACCAGCCGGGCAAAGAGGATTACTCGCGCTATATCGGCGGGATCTACTCCAGCGAATGGTTCTGGGCAAAAATCCTCCACGTCACCCGGGAAGATAGCGCCGTCGCCCAGGCAACCGCCTCGTGGGTGGAGCTTTGCGACTGGGTGCCCGCCCTGCTCTCCGGCACTACGCGTCCGCAGGATCTGCGCCGCGGCCGCTGCAGCGCCGGGCATAAATCGCTGTGGCATGAGAGCTGGGGCGGGCTGCCGCCGGCCAGCTTCTTCGATGAGCTTGATCCCATCATTAACCAGCATCTGGCCTGGCCGCTGTTCACCGATACCTGGACGGCCGATGTGCCGGTCGGCACGCTAAGCGCAGAGTGGGCCCAGCGCCTGGGTCTGTCGCAGACCGTGGCCATCTCCGGCGGCGCCTTCGACTGTCATATGGGCGCCGTTGGCGCTGGCGCGCAGCCTAACGCGCTGGTGAAAGTCATCGGCACCTCCACCTGCGACATTCTGATTGCCGATAAAGAGAGCGTCGGCGACCGCACGGTCAAAGGCATCTGCGGCCAGGTCGACGGCAGCGTGGTCCCGCACTTTATCGGTATGGAGGCAGGCCAGTCCGCCTTCGGCGATATTTACGCCTGGTTTGGGCGCATCCTCGGCTGGCCGCTGGAACAGCTGGCCCGGCAGCATCCGGAATTGCGCGAACAAATCAAAGCCAGCCAAAAACAGTTACTGCCGGCGCTCACCGAAGCCTGGGCCAGTAACCCATCGCTCGATCATCTGCCGGTAGTGCTGGACTGGTTCAACGGCCGCCGCACGCCGAATGCCAACCAGCGCCTGAAAGGGGTGATCACCGACCTTAACCTGGCCACCGACGCGCCGGCGCTATTCGGCGGACTGATCGCCGCCACCGCCTTCGGCGCCCGCGCCATTATGGAGTGCTTCACCGAGCAGGGGATCCCGGTTAACAACGTCATGGCGCTCGGCGGTATCGCGCGGAAAAACCAGGTCATCATGCAGGCCTGCTGCGACGTGCTGAACCGTCCGCTGCAGATTGTCGCCTCCGATCAGTGCTGCGCGCTGGGGGCGGGTATCTTCGCCGCCGTCGCCGCCGGCGTCTATGAGGATATTCCAGCCGCCCAGCAGCGGATGGCAAGCCAGGTGGAAACCACCCTGCAGCCACGCCCGGCGCAGGCGCAACGTTTCGAACAACTCTATCAGCGCTACCAGCAGTGGTCGGTCAGCGCCGAACAACACTATCTCCCTTCGGCTGCAAAGGCGGAAAAAGCCCCGCAATCTCAGGCAGCGCTCACCCATTAAGGATACGAAAATGACGATTTTTGATAACTATGAAGTATGGTTCGTTATTGGCAGCCAACATCTCTACGGCCCGGAAGCCCTGCGCCAGGTGACGAAGCATGCCGAACATGTGGTGAACAGCCTGAATGCGGAAGCCAAACTGCCGTGCAAACTGGTCCTCAAGCCGCTGGGCACTACTCCGGACGAGATCACCCATATCTGCCGCGACGCCAACTACGATGACAAATGCGCCGGGTTAGTGGTCTGGCTGCATACCTTCTCGCCGGCAAAAATGTGGATCAACGGCCTGACCATCCTCAACAAGCCGCTGCTGCAGTTCCATACGCAGTACAATGCCGCGCTGCCGTGGGACAGCATCGATATGGACTTTATGAACCTGAACCAGACCGCGCACGGCGGCCGCGAGTTCGGCTTCATCGGCGCCCGTATGCGCCAGCAGCACAGCGTGGTGACCGGCCACTGGCAGGATAAAGAGGCCCACCAGCGCATCGGCGGCTGGATGCGCCAGGCGGTCTCCAGACAGGATACCCGTCATCTGAAAGTGTGCCGTTTCGGCGATAACATGCGTGAAGTGGCGGTGACCGACGGCGATAAAGTCGCGGCGCAGATCAAGTTTGGCTTCTCAGTGAACACCTGGGCGGTCGGCGATCTGGTGCAGGTGGTCAACAGCGTCAGCGACGGCGATATCAGCGCGCTGGTCGATGAATACGAGAGCAGCTACCGTCTGACCCCGGCGGCGCAGGTTCACGGCGACAAGCGCCAGAACGTGCTGGACGCCGCGCGCATTGAGCTGGGGATGAAACGCTTCCTCGAACAGGGCGGTTTCCACGCCTTTACCACCACCTTTGAAGATCTCCACGGCCTGAAACAGCTCCCGGGTCTCGCCGTACAGCGCCTGATGCAGCAGGGCTACGGCTTTGCAGGCGAGGGCGACTGGAAAACCGCCGCTCTGCTTCGCATCATGAAGGTGATGTCAACTGGTCTGCAGGGCGGCACCTCCTTTATGGAGGATTACACCTACCACTTCGACAATGGCAACGATCTGGTGCTCGGCTCGCACATGCTGGAAGTGTGCCCGACGATCGCCACCGCCGAGAAACCGATCCTCGACGTCCAGCCGCTGGGCATCGGCGGCAAAGCGGATCCGGCGCGCCTGATCTTCAATACCCAGACCGGCCCGGCGATTGTCGCCAGCCTGATCGACCTGGGAGACCGCTTCCGTCTGCTGGTCAACACCATTGAAACCGTCCCGACGCCGCACGATCTGCCGAAGCTGCCGGTGGCCAACGCCCTGTGGAAAGCGCAGCCGGATCTGCGTACCGCTTCGGAAGCCTGGATCATCGCCGGCGGCGCGCACCATACCGTCTTCAGCCATGCGCTGAACCTCGACGATATGCGCCAGTTCGCCGAGCTGAATGATATCGAGCTGACCGTCATCGACAACGATACCCGTCTGCCGGCCTTCAAAGACGCGCTGCGCTGGAATGAAGTCTATTACGGTTCAAAACGCTAAAAGGTCGTCCCCTCACCCTACCCCTTTCCCCGCCGGGGAGAGGGTACCGGCCGGGCGCGATGCCGCCTTCCTCCCTCTCCCGCCGGGAGAGGGCCGGGGTGAGGGATACCCGACTCGCCTGCTATTCGGAGCACACTATGTTAGAAGATCTTAAACGCCAGGTTCTGGAAGCCAACTTAGCGCTGCCGCAGCATAATCTGGTGACCTTAACCTGGGGCAACGTCAGCGCCGTCGACCGCGACCAGGGCGTTCTGGTTATCAAACCCTCCGGCGTGGATTATCGCGTAATGACCGCCGACGATATGGTGGTGGTCAGTCTGGAGAGCGGCGAAGTGGTGGAGGGTAAGAAGAAGCCCTCGTCGGATACCCCGACCCATCGCCTGCTGTATCAGGCTTTCCCGACGCTGGGCGGCATTGTGCATACCCATTCGCGCCACGCCACCATCTGGGCGCAGGCCGGGCAAGCTATTCCGGCGACCGGCACCACCCACGCCGACTATTTCTATGGTCCGGTGCCCTGCACCCGGCTGATGACCGATGCGGAGATCAATGGCGAATACGAATGGGAAACCGGCAAGGTGATTGTTGAAACCTTCCGCCAGCGCGAGATCGACCCGGCGCAGATGCCTGGCGTGCTGGTTCATTCCCACGGCCCGTTCGCATGGGGTAAAAATGCCGAAGACGCGGTGCATAACGCCATCGTGCTGGAAGAGATCGCGTATATGGGCATCTTCTGCCGCCAGCTGGCGCCGCAGCTGCCGGATATGCAGCAGACCCTGCTGGATAAGCACTATCTGCGTAAGCACGGGGCTAAAGCCTACTACGGCCAATAATCACCCTGCTCGCGCTGCGCCTGGCAGGGCTACGGCTCTGCCGCGTCGGGTAGCCCGGATAAGCGCGCAAGCCGAAATCCGGCGCCACCTTAGCGCCGAGTACCTGTATAAAACCCCAGCACCCACTGAGAAACCAGGCTATAATCAGGCCTGGTTTTTTATCGTTGAGAGCACCCGTGACCCAGCCACGAGCAGGTTTTTTACTCACCCGTCACTGGCGGGACACTCCGCAAGGCACCGAGCTGTCCTTCTGGCTGGCCACCGACGACGGCCCGCTGCAGGTCACGCTGCCGCCGCAGGAGTCCGTCGCCTTTATCCCCGCCGCGCAGCGGGCGCAGGCTGAGCGACTGCTGCAGGGTGAGAAAGGCTTCCGCTTCGCCCCGCTGGCCCTGAAAGATTTCCACCGCCAGCCGGTGGTCGGCCTCTACTGCCGCGCCCATCGTCAATTGATGCGTCTGGAGAAGATTCTCCGCGACAGCGGCGTCACCCTCTATGAGGGCGATATCCGTCCGCCGGAGCGCTACCTGATGGAGCGTTTTATTACCGCCCCGGTGTGGGTGGAAGGCGAAACGCGTGGCCCGCATCTGGTCAACGCGCGCATGAAACCCCATCCTGACTATCGCCCGCCGCTGAAATGGGTGTCGCTGGATATCGAAACCAGCCGTCACGGCGAGCTGTACTGCATCGGCCTGGAAGGCTGCGGTCAGCGGGTGGTCTACATGTTGGGCCCCGAACCGGAAACGCCGCCAGACGTCGATTTCGATCTGGTCTACGTCGCCAGTCGCCCCCTGCTGCTGGAAAAGCTCAACGCCTGGTTTGCCGATCACGACCCCGACGTGCTGATCGGCTGGAACGTGGTGCAGTTCGATCTGCGCGTCCTGCAAAAACATGCCGAACGCTATCGTATCCCGCTGCGGCTCGGCCGCGGCAACAGCGAGCTGGAGTGGCGCGAGCACGGCTTTAAGAACGGCGTCTTCTTCGCCCAGGCCAACGGCCGGCTGATTATCGACGGTATCGAGGCGCTGAAATCGGCGTTCTGGAATTTCTCCTCCTTTTCGCTGGAGGCGGTGGCGCGCGAGCTGTTGGGCGAAGGCAAAGCCATCGACAACCCGTGGGATCGGATGGACGAGATCGATCGCCGCTTCCATGACGATAAACCGGCGCTGGCCATCTATAACCTACAGGACTGCGAGCTGGTGACGCGGATCTTCCACAAAACGGAGATCATGCCGTTTCTGCTCGAACGAGCGACGGTCAACGGCCTGCCCGCCGATCGCCACGGCGGCTCGGTCGCCGCCTTCAGCCACCTCTATTTTCCGCGCATGCACCGCCTGGGCTACGTGGCGCCGAACCTCGGCGACGTGCCGCCGCAGGCGAGCCCCGGCGGCTATGTGATGGACTCCCGCCCCGGCCTGTATGACTCGGTGCTGGTCCTGGACTACAAGAGCCTGTATCCGTCGATCATTCGCACCTTTTTAATCGATCCGGTCGGCCTGGTGGAGGGTCTGGCGCAGCCCGATGACCAGCACAGCATTGAGGGCTTCCTCGGCGCCCGCTTCTCGCGAGACAAGCACTGCCTGCCGGGGATTGTCAGCCAGATCTGGCATGGCCGCGATGAAGCCAAGCGCCGGCACAATAAGCCGCTCTCCCAGGCGCTGAAGATCATCATGAACGCCTTTTACGGCGTACTGGGCACCAGCGCCTGCCGCTTCTTCGACCCGCGTCTCGCCTCGTCGATCACCATGCGCGGCCACGCGATCATGCGTCAGACCAAAGCGTTAATTGAAGCCAAAGGCTATGACGTTATCTACGGCGACACCGACTCCACCTTCGTCTGGCTTAAGCGCCCGCACAGCGAAGCGCAGGCGGCGGAGATTGGCCGGACGCTGGTGAACGATGTCAACGCCTGGTGGGCGCAAGAGCTTGGCAAAAGCCAGCTTACCAGCGCCCTGGAGCTGGAATACGAAACCCACTTCTGCCGTTTTCTGATGCCGACGATCCGCGGCGCCGATACCGGCAGCAAGAAGCGTTACGCCGGCATGATTCAGGAGGGCGACGGCCAGCGCATGGTTTTCAAAGGGCTGGAAACGGTGCGCACCGACTGGACGCCGCTAGCCCAGCAGTTTCAGCAGGAGCTGTACCTGCGCATCTTCCGCAACCAGCCGTATCAGGATTATGTGCGGGAGACTATCGCCAGGCTGATGAACGGCGAGCTCGATGAGCAGCTGGTTTATCGCAAACGCCTGCGCCGGCCGCTGGCGGAGTATCAGCGCAACGTGCCGCCTCATGTGCGCGCCGCGAGGCTTGCCGATGAGCACAACCTGAAGCGGGGTCGGGCGCAGCAGTATCAGCAGCGCGGCACCATCAAATACGTCTGGACCACCGGCGGCCCGGAACCGGTGGATTATCAGCAATCGCCGCTCGATTACGACCACTATTTGTCAAAGCAGCTGCAGCCGGTGGCGGAAGGGATCCTGCCCTTCGTCAACGACGACTTTGCTACAATAGTGACAGGACAGCTGGGGCTATTTTGATTTTTTCACACCCATTCTGCGGGCGCAGAAGCCTGAAAATGAACCGTGAGGAGGACGTGACGAACGTTCTGCCATCCAGTAATATAGCGCCCTTTCCATTCCTGGCCCCAATTTTGACGCATCTCCGGTTGTACATGGGGATGATCAACTATTGCCTGCAATTAAAGAACTAAAGAGCCGAACATATATGCCTTTTACACTTGGTCAACGCTGGATTAGCGACACAGAGAGCGAACTAGGATTAGGGACGGTGGTAGCGCTGGATGCGCGCATGGTCACTCTCCTCTTCCCCGCCATCGGCGAAAACCGTCTGTACTCACGCAACGATTCCCCGATCACTCGCGTGATGTTTAACCCGGGCGACACCATTACCAGCCACGAAGGCTGGCAGCTCCACGTTGACAAAGTGCATGAAGAGAACGGGCTGCTGTCCTACACCGGCACCCGCCTCGATACCCAGGAAGCGAACGTCACCCTGCGTGAAGTGCTGCTCGACAGCAAACTGGTGTTCAGCAAGCCGCAGGACCGCCTGTTCGCCGGCCAAATCGACCGCATGGACCGCTTTGCCCTGCGCTACCGCGCGCGCAAGTTCCAGAGCGAGCAGTACCGCATGCCGTGGAGCGGCCTGCGCGGCCAGCGCACCAGCCTGATCCCGCATCAGCTGAACATCGCCCACGACGTGGGTCGTCGTCACGCTCCGCGCGTCCTGCTGGCCGATGAAGTGGGCTTAGGTAAAACCATCGAAGCCGGGATGATCCTGCACCAGCAGCTGCTCTCCGGCGCCGCCGAGCGCGTACTGATTGTGGTCCCGGAAACCCTTCAGCACCAGTGGCTGGTGGAGATGCTGCGCCGCTTCAACCTGCGCTTCTCGCTGTTTGACGACGAGCGCTACGCCGAAGCGCAGCATGACGCCTATAACCCGTTTGAAACCGAACAGCTGGTGATCTGCTCTTTAGACTTCGTGCGCCGCAGCAAGCAGCGTCTGGAGCATCTGTGCGACGCCGAGTGGGACCTGATGGTGGTCGATGAAGCGCACCACCTGGTGTGGAGCGAAGAGGCGCCGAGCCGCGAATATCAAGCCATTGAACAGCTGGCCGAGCGCGTGCCGGGCATTCTGCTGCTGACCGCGACGCCGGAACAGCTGGGGATGGAGAGCCACTTTGCGCGCCTGCGCCTGCTGGATCCGAACCGCTTCCACGATTTCGCGCAGTTTGTCGAAGAACAGCAGAACTACCGTCCGGTGGCCGACGCCGTCGCCCTGCTGCTGGCGGGCAACAAGCTGAGCGATAACGAACTCAATACCCTCGGCGATCTGATCGGCGAGCAGGATATCGAGCCGCTGCTGCAGGCCGCCAACAGCGATCGCGAAGACGCCCAGGCCGCGCGCCAGGAGCTGGTCTCGATGCTGATGGACCGCCACGGCACCAGCCGCGTGCTGTTCCGTAACACCCGTAACGGCGTCAAAGGTTTCCCGAAACGCGAGCTGCACACCATTCGCCTGCCGCTGCCGACCCAGTACCAGACGGCCATCAAAGTGTCCGGCATCATGGGCGCCCGCAAAACCGCGGAAGAGCGCGCGCGCGACATGCTCTATCCGGAGCAGATCTATCAGGAATTTGAAGGCGATACCGGCACCTGGTGGAACTTCGACCCGCGCGTCGAGTGGCTGATGGGCTACCTGACCAGCCACCGTTCGCAGAAGGTGCTGGTGATCTGCGCCAAGGCCGCCACCGCGCTGCAGCTGGAGCAGGTGCTGCGCGAGCGCGAAGGTATCCGCGCCGCCGTGTTCCATGAAGGAATGTCGATTATAGAACGCGACCGCGCCGCGGCGTGGTTTGCCGAAGAAGACACCGGCGCCCAGGTGCTGCTGTGCTCTGAGATCGGTTCCGAAGGACGCAACTTCCAGTTCGCCAGCAATCTGGTGATGTTCGATCTGCCGTTTAACCCGGATCTGCTGGAGCAGCGTATCGGCCGCCTCGACCGTATCGGCCAGGCGCACGATATCCAGATCCACGTCCCGTACCTGGAAAAGACCGCGCAGTCGGTGCTGGTGCGCTGGTACCACGAAGGTCTCGACGCCTTCGAGCATACCTGCCCGACCGGACGGACCGTTTACGACAGCGTCCATGACGAGCTGATCAACTACCTTGCGGCGCCGGAATCCACCGACGGCTTTGACGATCTGATCAAGTCCTGCCGCCAGCAGCATGACGCCCTGAAAGCGCAGCTGGAGCAGGGCCGCGACCGTCTGCTGGAGATCCACTCCAACGGCGGCGAGAAAGCTCAGGCCCTGGCGGAGAGCATCGAAGAGCAGGATGACGACACCAGCCTGATCGCCTTCTCGATGAACCTGTTCGATATCGTCGGCATCAACCAGGACGACCGCGGCGAAAACCTGATCGTCCTCACCCCTTCCGACCATATGCTGGTCCCGGACTTCCCGGGTCTGCCGGAGGACGGCTGCACCATCACCTTCGAGCGTGACGTGGCGCTGTCCCGTGAAGACGCGCAGTTCATCACCTGGGAGCACCCGCTGATCCGCAATGGCCTCGACCTGATCCTCTCCGGCGATACCGGCAGCAGCACCATTTCCCTGCTGAAGAACAAGGCGCTGCCGGTCGGCACTCTGCTGCTGGAGCTGATCTACGTGGTCGAAGCGCAGGCGCCGAAGCAGCTGCAGCTCAACCGCTTCCTGCCGGCGACCCCGGTTCGCATGCTGCTGGATAAAAACGGCAACAACCTCGCCGGCCAGGTGGAGTTTGAAAGCTTCAACCGCCAGCTGAGCGCGGTCAATCGCCACACCGGCAGCAAGCTGGTCAACGCGGTTCAACAGGACGTTCACGCCATTCTGCAGCAGGGCGAAGCGCAGATCGCCAAGGCGGCGCAGGGGCTGATCGACGCGGCGCGTAGCGAAGCCGACGATAAGCTGACGGCGGAGCTCTCCCGTCTGGAAGCGCTGAAGGCGGTCAACCCGAACATCCGTGACGACGAACTGGCGGCGATTGAAAGTAACCGCCAGCAGGTGCTGGAGGCGCTGGGACAGGCCGGATGGCGTCTGGACGCGCTGCGTCTGATCGTCGTCACTCACCAGTAACGGAACGCAAAATGGCGATGGAAAACTACAATCCGCCGCAGGATCCCTGGCTGGTGATCCTGTATCAGGATGAGCACATCATGGTGGTCAACAAGCCGAGCGGCTTGTTGTCCGTGCCGGGTCGTCTTGATGAACATAAAGACAGCGTGATGACGCGCATTCAGCGCGACTTCCCGCAGGCCGAATCGGTGCATCGCCTTGATATGGCCACCAGCGGCGTGATTGTGGTGGCGCTGAATAAGGCGGCGGAACGCGAACTGAAGCGTCAGTTCCGCGAGCGCGAGCCGAAGAAGCAGTACATCGCCCGCGTCTGGGGCCATCCGCAGCCGGCGGAGGGCCTGGTGGATTTACCGCTGATTTGCGACTGGCCGAACCGGCCAAAGCAGAAGGTGTGTTATGAAACCGGCAAAGCGGCGCAGACCGAGTATGAGGTGCTGGAGTACGCGGAAGATAACACCGCCCGCGTGCGCCTGAAGCCGATTACCGGACGGTCGCACCAGCTGCGCGTGCATATGCTAGCGCTGGGGCATCCGATCCTTGGCGACCGCTTTTACGCCACGCCTGAGGCGCTGGCGATGGCCCCGCGCCTGCTGCTGCACGCCGAGACGCTCACCATTACCCACCCCGCCTACGGCAACGCGATGACCTTCCGCGCGCCGATCGACTTTTAGGACCTACCCGGCGGCGCTTTGCCGCCGGGGAATACTGACCCGTTAATCGCGGGCAAACCACGCGTCAATCATCTGCTCAACGCGGGCAACGACGAGATCGGTGTCGTGACGACGGCTGCGCGCGCAGGCGTGCGCCGGCTCATCGCACAGCAGGCAGCGGCGCTGCGACTCGCCCAGCGACTGGCGTCCCACCTGCCCGCTCTGCGGACAGATCACATCGATATCCCACAAGCGTCCCAGCGGATGGCTCTGCTCCAGCGTACTGCACATCGCTTTGATTTCGCTGGCCGGGTGCGCCACGCACCACAGCGCTTCAGGCCCGGTCGGCAGCCACAGCACTTGACGATCCAGCGTTTGCCAGCGGTGCTTCCACAGCAGTTGATCGCAGGCCTGGAGGGCTACGCCCATCATGTTGCGATAGCGAATGCTGTCCTTCACCGCCCCGGGGGTCACCAGGGTCAGGGAAATAACAGGCTGCTGATAATGGGCCAACCAGTCGGCCTGGCGGGCTGCACGCTGCTCTTTCGCCGCCAGCAATGCGTCGATGCTGACGCCCGCCTGGGCGGGAGTATCCACTGACATTAATTCCTCTCCTACATATGATAAATGCGACAGCGCCTGGACTGTCATGATGATGGTTGCGATAGCCGATCGCGCGCTGATTGTAACGCTAAATGCGGAGCATTTAGGATACAGAACGCAGATATTTTCGGCGTTCTGTAGCGGAAAATAGCAGGTTTATCGCTGAGCGTAGCGTTATATCACGCCAGATAGTGGCTGAGGAACAGCAACCCCAGCGAGACATTTATCGCCCCGCCAATCCGGGTAGCGATCTGCGCGAACGGCATCAGGCTCATGCGGTTGCCGGCGGTCAGGATCGCCACATCGCCGGTGCCGCCCTGCCCGCTCTGGCAACAGGAGACAATCGCCACATCGACCGGGTGCATCCCTATCTTTTTACCGACCAGGAAACCGGTCGCCACCAGCGCGGAGACGGTGCTGACGATCACCAGCAGGTTGGTGAAGGTGAAGGCGTTCACCAGCTCCTGCCACGGGGTGATCGCCACGCCGACGGCAAAGAGGATCGGGTAGGTGACCGCGGTGCGGAAGAATTTATACACCATCTGCGATCCCTCCTGCAGGCGCGGAGAAACCACATTAGCCAGCTTTAACAGCACCGCGAGAAACAGCATGCCCACCGGCGCCGGCAGACCAATCAGTTTGTGGCCGAGCATCCCCATCATATACAGCAGCACCGCCAGCAGCGCGCCGGAGGCCAGCGTCCCGACGTCGGTTTTGCCGCTCACGCCTTCGCTCTCGCCGAGGCTGCGGGTTTCATGGCTGCGGTTCGGCATCAGCTGCCCTTCGCCGGTCAGATGCGGGAAGCGCTTGCCGAGCTGGTTGAGGCAGCCGGAGATGACGATCGCCGTCAGGCTGCCGAGCATCACCATCGGCAACACCCGGCCCAGGGCCACTCCCTGCTCCATATGCATCAGCGCGGCGTAGCCCATCGACAGCGGGATCGCCCCTTCCCCTACGCCGCCGGCCATGATCGGCAGCACGATAAAGAAGAACACCTGGAACGGCTCCATGCCCAGCAGCGTGCCGACGCCGATGCCCACCAGCATGCCGACCACCTCGCCGCACAGCATTGGGAAGAAGATCTTCAGGAAGCCCTGAATCAGGGTGGTGCGGTTCATACTCATGATGCTGCCGACGATAATGCAGCAGATATAGAGATAGAGGATGTTGGTGGATTTATAGAATTTGGTGGTGGATTCAACGACCACGTCCGGCAGCAGGCCGTAATGGACCAGCGCGGAAGGAATAAAAGTGGCGCAGATCGCCGCCGCGCCGAGTTTTCCCAGCACCGGCAGACGTTTGCCAAACTCGCCGCAGGCGAAGCCAAAGAAAGCCAGCGTAGCCACCATCACCACGATATCGCTCGGCAGTTTACCGCCAAGGCAGTCGAGAGCGATCAGCCCCCCGGCCAGCAGAAACAGCGGCAGCGGGACGATCCCTACCTTCCAGTTATCCATGATGTGCCACCAGCGCTGCCTGAGCGTGGTTTTCGGCGTATTGATCGGTTCAAGGGTTGCAGAGAATGCGTTGTCTGTGGTGCTCATAAATTCAGCCCTGTCGTTATTATTCATTTTCAGCGTAAAGGGACAGCGGCGTCGTTAATGTGAAGCTCCCCGAATTAAAAAAGAAGTTTTAATGGTCACTATGGTTTTTATGGTTTCTATTCGCTGATCCGCGCAGGGGTGATATATCTCTGATTTATTATCGTGGTTTTTATGGTTTTTATTTCCCGCCACGCGTTATTTCCGCCGCGACCACTGGCGGTAGCCGGCGCCTGCGCCGCTGATCACAACTTTCCCTTAACATTTACGTCACGTGACAGAAAAATGATAGAGTGCCGGTATGGTGAATACGTCGTCCGGGACCTATGAAATTATCTTTTCAATATAAGCTGTTTATTTCGCTGGTCGCTTTTTTCTCAGTCCTGTTTATCGCGCTGGGTATTTATTATTACTTTGACGCCAGCCGCCAGCTTTATCAGGAAATGAGCGCCCGGGCCAAAATTCAGGCCGAAGAGATAGCCCTGATGCCAAATTTACGTCAGCAGGTCAGCCGGCATGACCCACAGGCGATTCAGGCATTTATGCAGCAAATCGCCGCCCATAGCGACGCCAGCTTTATCGTCATCGGCGACCGCCAGGGGATGCATCTGTTTCATTCCGTCCATCCGGAGTGGGTCGGCACGCGGCTGGTCGGCGGCGACAACCAGGCGGTACTGGAGGGAAAGTCCATTACCACCATTCGCAAAGGCGGCCTGGGCGTCTCGCTGCGCAGTAAAACGCCCATCATCGATGACGCGGGGCGGGTGATCGGCATTGTCTCCGTCGGCTACCTCACCAGCTATCTCGACAGCATTACCCTGAGCAAAGTGATCAATATTTTTATCGCCGCCGTCCTGCTGCTCACCGCCCTGTTTATCTTCTCCTGGTACTTTACCCGCAGCATCAAGAAACAGATTTTTTCGCTCGAGCCGCGGGAGATAGGCCTGCTGGTGCGCCAGCAAAAGGCGATGATGGAGTCGATCTTTGAGGGGGTGATCGTCATCGATCGCCAGCGGCGCATTGAGGTGATTAACCATGCCGCCCGCAGCCTGCTGGGACTCAGCCAGCCCGCCCGTCAGCTGCGCGGCCAGTCCATCGACAGCGTGATTTCCCCGCAGCCCTTTTTCGCCAGCGGCGACATGCTTGAGCGCGACACCCATGATGAGCTGTGCCGCTTCAACCAGTTGACCGTGCTCGCCAGTCGGGTGCGCATTATGCTGGAGAATACCCTGCAGGGCTGGGTGATTACCTTCCGAGACCGCAATGAAATCAATGCCCTCACCGCCCAGCTGAGCCAGGTGAAGCGCTATGTCGACAATCTTCGCATCATGCGCCACGAGCAGCTCAACCGGATGACCACCCTCTCCGGCCTGCTGCATATGGGCCATTATGACGAAGCGATCCGCTATATTCAGGCCCAGTCGGAGCATGCTCAGGAGTTACTGGACTTTATCTCCTCGCACTTCCACTCGCCGACGCTGTGCGGTCTGCTGCTCGGCAAAGCCACTCGCGCCCGCGAAAAAGGCGTGGCGCTGAGCTTCGACCCGGCCTGCCGCATTGACCGTCCGCTGCCGTCGCTGATGGAATCCGAACTGATCTCCATCATCGGCAACCTGCTGGATAACGCCATCGAAGCCACGCAGCGCGCCGAGCTTCCGCATGAGCCGGTGGAAGTCCTGATCCAGCTCAACGCCCGGGAGCTGATTATCGAAGTGGCCGACCGCGGCGTCGGCATCCGCCCCGATATCCGCGAGCGCATTTTTGAACGCGGCGTCACCACCAAAACCCGTGGCGATCACGGCATTGGTCTGTATCTTATTGAACATTATGTCACTCAGGCGGGCGGCACCATCGAAGTCGCCGATAACGCGCCGCGGGGAACGATCTTCACCCTGTTTATCCCGGCCGACGCGCCCGCCTGTCCGCAACCGGAGGCCCACGATGCATCATGACCTGGTCGATGTGCTAATCATTGAAGATGAGAGCGAGCTGGCGCGCCTGCACGCCGAGCTTGTGCAGAAACACCCGCGCCTGCGGCTGGCGGGCATGGCGGCCTCCCTCGCTCAGGCCCGTCAGTTGCTCCACGCCACGCCGCCGCAGCTGGTGCTGCTGGATAACTATTTGCCGGACGGCAAAGGGGTGACGCTGATGACCGACCCGGCGCTGGCGACCAGCCAATGCTCGGTGATCTTTATCACCGCCGCCAGCGATATGGAAACCTGCAGCCAGGCCATCCGCAACGGCGCCTTCGACTATATTCTTAAGCCGGTATCATGGAAGCGGCTGAGCCAGTCGCTGGAGCGTTTTATCCAGTTCTACGATCAGCAGCGGGAGTGGAAAATCGTCGATCAGCAGAACGTCGATTCCCTCTATCAACTGCAGGCGAAGAACTACCGTATGGATAGTGGCAGCAAAGGGATTGAAGAGAAAACGCTGGCGCTGGTGCAGGGTCTGTTTAGCGGCCGGGAAGCGCACTGCTTTTCCGTTGATGAGGTGGTCAGCGCCGCCGGGCTCAGCAAAACCACCGCCCGCCGCTATCTTGAACACGGCGTTGAGACCGGTTTTCTGGAGGTGGAGATGCTGTACGGAAAAATCGGCCATCCGCGGCGGCTGTATCGCCGCGCACAGGCCAAACGCTAACCCCCTCGCCGGGTGGGAGGGGCTGGAAAACTCAGAAACCGCGCTGCTCTTTAATCAGCTCCCAGGCCTTCTGGATCTCCTGGGCTTTCTGTTTGGCCATCTCCATCATCTCCGGCGGCAGCCCTTTCGCCACCAGCTTGTCCGGATGGTGCTCGTTCATCAGCTTACGATAGGCGCGCTTCACTGTCGCCGCGTCGTCAGTCGGTTTCACCCCCAGCACGTTGCAGGCGTCCTCCAGCGTTGGACCGCGCTGCGCCTGCTGCCAGCCGGCGTTGCCGCCGTGCTGACCATAAGATTGCTGCTGCGAACCGCCGCCGAACTGGGCGCCGCCCTGCATCATTCGCAGGAATTGATCGAACTGGGCGCGGGAGATGCCAAGCTCATCGGCGATGACGAACAGCACTTCACGTTCGTTAGGGTGCAGTTCGCCGTCAGCGAACGCCGCCTGCAGCTGAATTTCCAGAAACATCCGAATCAGATCGAAGCGGCCAAAGCAGACGCTGCGCAGCTGGCGCATCTTCTCGCGCAGCGGATAATTGTCGGCCTTGCCGTCGCGAAATGCCTGCTGCGCCGCGGTGCGCGAAGCGCCGTGCAGATTCATGCGATCCATCAGCACATTGGCGACGTGAATATCCGCTTCGGTAACGCGGCCCTTGGACTTGGTCAGATGACCCATCACTTCAAAGGTGGTGGAAAAGAAGAGCGACTGACGCTCCTGCTGATTGGCGAAGAGATTCAACCGGCGGCTGCGCGCCCGGTCAAACATATGGCCGACCAGGAAGCCGAGCACCACGCCCCAGAACCCACCGCCCATCAGCAAAGCCACTGCCACGCCAATCACTTTACCCAAATACTGCATAGACTCCCCAACTGTTTGTCGCCGTTAAGCACGAATATGACCGCACGTTACCCGGCACTCGCGCCTCGGTCAATTGTGGGACATAGCCTATAATTTGCTTTATCATACTCGTCATTCAACAGGGTGCCTAACGCTCGGGCTCGAAACGGGCAGGATTAACACTAGCGTGATAAAGTTGAGTAAGTTAGGCTCTGACCGTTTGCAAGCCGCTGCCACAAGATGATGGAACAATAAATACAACGTATGAAAAAACGTATTCCCAGCCTCCTGGCTACGATGATTGCCAGCGCCTTGTATAGCCAACAAGGCCTCGCTGCCGATCTCGCAACGCAATGTATGCTTGGCGTGCCAAGCTATGATCGTCCGCTCGTGGAAGGTCGGCCTGGCGATCTGCCGGTGACGATTAACGCCGATCATGCGAAGGGCAACTACCCGGACAACGCCGTCTTTACCGGCAACGTCGATATTAACCAGGGGAATAGCCGCCTCCGCGCCGACGAAGTTCAGCTGCATCAGCAGCAGGCCGCGGGCCAGGCGCAGCCGGTGCGCACGGTGGACGCGCTGGGCAACGTGCACTACGACGATAACCAGGTGATCCTCAAAGGGCCAAAAGCCTGGTCGAATCTGAATACCAAAGATACCAACGTCTGGCAGGGCGATTATCAAATGGTCGGACGCCAGGGACGCGGCACCGCTGACCTGATGAAACAGCGCGGCGAAAACCGCTATACCATTCTGGAAAACGGCAGCTTTACCTCCTGTCTGCCGGGCTCCGACACCTGGAGCGTCGTGGGCAGCGAAGTTATCCACGATCGCGAAGAGCAAGTTGCCGAGATCTGGAACGCCCGCTTCAAGCTTGGCTCCGTGCCGATTTTCTATAGCCCCTACCTGCAACTGCCGGTGGGCGATAAGCGTCGTTCAGGCTTCCTGATCCCGAACGCGAAATACAGCACCAAAAACGGCGTGGAATTCTCCCTGCCGTACTACTGGAACATCGCGCCAAACTTCGATGCCACTATCACCCCGCACTATATGAACAAGCGCGGCGGCGTGATGTGGGAAAACGAATTCCGCTATCTGACCCAGCTCGGCAGCGGCTTAACGGAGTTTGACTACCTGCCGTCAGATAAAGTCTACGAAGACGACCACTCCAGCGACAGCAACAGCCGCCGCTGGCTGTTCTACTGGAACCACTCCGGGGTTATCGATCAGGTGTGGCGTCTGAACGCTGACTACACCAAGGTCAGCGATCCTGACTACTTCAACGATTTCAGCTCGAAGTATGGTTCCAGTACCGACGGCTATGCGACGCAGAAATTCAGCGCCGGGTATGTCAATCAGAACTTTGACGCCACGGTCTCAACCAAGCAGTTCCAGGTCTTCGATCGGGAGTCGAGCAACTCCTACTCGGCTGAGCCGCAGCTCGACATCAACTACTACCAGAACGATGTCGGTCCGTTCGATACCCATCTGTACGGCCAGGTCGCCCATTTTGTTAACTCGAACAACAACATGCCGGAAGCGACCCGCGTTCACTTCGAACCGACGATCAACCTGCCGCTGTCCAACGGCTGGGGGAGTCTGAATACCGAAGCCAAGCTGCTGGCGACCCACTACCAGCAGAGCAATCTTGATAAGTACAACGCCGCCAACGGTACGGACTACAAAGAGTCCGTTAGCCGCGTGATGCCGCAGTTTAAAATCGACGGCAAAATGGTCTTTGAGCGCGACCTGCAGGAGGGATTCACCCAAACGCTGGAACCGCGCATGCAGTATCTGTACGTGCCGTACCGCGATCAGAGTGAAATCGGCAGCTACGACTCCACGCTGTTGCAGTCGGACTACACCGGCCTGTTCCGCGACCGTACCTATAGCGGTCTGGACCGCATCGCGTCGGCCAATCAGGTCACTACCGGTATCACCTCGCGCGTGTATGACGCCGCCGCGGTGGAACGTTTTAACATTTCCGTTGGTCAAATCTACTATTTCACCGAGTCACGCACCGGTGATGACAACATCAACTGGGAGAACAACGACACCACGGGTTCACTGGTATGGGCCGGCGACACCTACTGGCGCATTGCCGATAACTGGGGTCTGCGCGGCGGGATCCAGTATGATACGCGTCTGGATAACGTTGCAACCGGCAACGGCACCATTGAATACCGTCGCGATGAAAACCGCTTAGTCCAGCTTAACTATCGTTACGCCAGCCCGGAATATATTCAGGCCACGCTGCCGTCATATTCCACTGCGGCGCAATATAAAGAGGGTATCTCGCAGGTGGGGATGACCGCCAGCTGGCCGATCGTCGATCGCTGGTCCGTGGTCGGGGCCTACTACTACGATACTAATACCCGGAAAGCAGCAAACCAGATGTTGGGTGTCCAGTATAACTCCTGCTGCTACGCCATCCGTCTTGGCTACGAACGTAAAGTCAACGGTTGGGATAGCAACAACAATGGCGGCGAGAGCAAATACGACAACACCTTCGGAATCAATATCGAATTGCGCGGTCTGAGCTCTAATTACGGCCTCGGCACCCAGCAGATGCTGCGTTCGAACATTTTACCATACCAGAGCTCCCTGTGATGCGGCTGGTTTACAACATCATCCGCATTTGCGGTTAATCGAAATGGAAAAAGTATGAAGAACTGGAAAACGCTGCTTCTCGGTATCGCCATGATCGCGAATACCAGTTTCGCTGCCCCCCAGGTGGTCGATAAAGTAGCGGCCGTCGTCAATAATGGCGTCGTACTGGAAAGCGACGTCGATGGTTTGATGCAATCGGTTAAGCTCAATGCTGGTCAGGCTGGCCAACAGCTACCGGATGACGCGACCCTGCGCCATCAGATCCTCGAAAGACTGATCATGGACCAGATCGTGTTACAGATGGGGCAGAAGATGGGCGTGAAGGTCTCTGACGACCAGCTCGATCAGGCCATCGCCAACATCGCCAAACAAAACAATATGACCATGGATCAGATGCGCAGCCGTCTGGCCTATGAAGGCATCAACTACAACACCTACCGTAACCAGATCCGTAAAGAGATGCTGATTTCGGAAGTGCGTAACAATGAAGTGCGTCGTCGCATCACCGTGCTGCCGCAGGAAGTGGAAGCGCTGGCCAAACAGATCGGCGACCAGAACGACGCCAGCACCGAGCTTAACCTGAGCCACATCCTGCTCCCGCTGCCGGAGAACCCGACCTCTGATGAAGTCGCCGCGGCTCAGGAGCAAGCGAATGCCATCGTTGAGCAAGCACGCAACGGCGCCAACTTCGGTAAACTGGCGATCACCTACTCCGCCGACCAACAGGCGCTGAAGGGCGGCCAGATGGGTTGGGGTCGTATCCAGGAGCTGCCGGGCATTTTCGCCCAGGCGTTAAGCACCGCGAAGAAAGGGGATATCGTCGGTCCGATCCGTTCCGGCGTCGGCTTCCACATTCTGAAAGTGAATGACCTGCGCGGTGGGACCCAGAACATCTCCGTCACCGAAGTGCATGCCCGTCATATTCTGCTGAAGCCATCGCCAATCATGAACGATGCGCAGGCTCAGGCTAAGCTGGAGCAGATTGCCGCCGACATTAAGAGCGGGAAAACCACCTTCGCTAAAGCGGCGAAAGCGTATTCTGAAGATCCAGGCTCGGCGAACCAGGGCGGTGATTTAGGCTGGGCCACGCCGGATATCTTCGACCCGGCGTTCCGCGATGCGCTGATGCGTCTGAACAAAGGGCAGACCAGCGGACCGGTGCACTCCTCCTTCGGCTGGCATCTGATCGAACTGCTGGATAGCCGTCAGGTCGACAGAACCGACGCCGCGCAGAAAGATCGTGCTTACCGTATGCTGATGAACCGCAAATTCTCTGAAGAAGCGGCAACCTGGATGCAGGAACAGCGCGCCAGTGCGTATGTTAAAATTCTGAGCAACTAATATCGATGCCTGAAACCCGTAAAGTTGTTATCACTCCCGGCGAACCCGCCGGGATTGGCCCTGACCTGGTCGTGCAGCTTGCCCAGCGCGACTGGCCAGTTGAGCTGGTGATCTGCGCCGACGGCGCCCTGTTAACTGACCGAGCCCAGAGGCTCGGTCTTCCTTTATCTCTCCTGCCATACGATGCTGCGCAACCGCCCGTTCCGCAGCGTGCCGGTACGCTGACGCTGCTTAACGTACCGCTGAGCGTCCCGGCGGAGCCCGGCGTGCTGAACGTACAAAACGGCGCCTACGTAGTCGAGACGCTGGCGCGCGCCTGCGACGGCTGCCTGAGCGGCGAATTTGCGGCGTTAGTGACCGGCCCGGTGCACAAAGGCAACATCAACGACGCCGGCATCGCCTTCACCGGTCATACCGAGTTCTTCGAAGAGCGCGCGCAGGCCAGCAAAGTGGTGATGATGCTGGCGACCGAGGAGCTGCGGGTGGCGCTTGTGACGACCCATCTGCCGTTGAAAGCCATCAGCGAGGCGATAACGCCCGACCTGCTGCGCGAGATCATCACGATTCTCGATCACGACCTGCGCACGAAATTTGGCATTGCTCAGCCGCATGTGCTGGTTTGCGGGCTTAACCCGCACGCTGGCGAAGGCGGTCATATGGGAACGGAAGAGATTGACACCATCATTCCGGTGCTGGAAGAGATGCGCGCGAAGGGGATGCACCTCAGCGGTCCGCTGCCGGCTGACACCCTTTTCCAGCCCAAATACCTTGACCATGCCGATGCGGTACTCGCGATGTACCACGATCAGGGCCTGCCCGTGCTAAAATACCAGGGCTTTGGCCGCGGCGTGAACATTACGCTCGGTTTACCTTTTATTCGTACCTCCGTCGACCACGGCACCGCGCTGGAATTAGCGGGCCAGGGAACAGCGGACGTCGGCAGTTTTATCACGGCGCTTAATCTCGCCATCAAAATGATTGTTAATATCCAATGAATAATCGAGTCCATCAGGGCCATTTAGCCCGTAAACGCTTCGGGCAGAACTTCCTCAACGATCAGTTTGTGATCGACAGCATCGTCTCGGCGATTAATCCGCAGAAAGGCCAGGCGATGGTTGAAATCGGCCCCGGTCTCGCCGCGCTGACCGAGCCGGTCGGTGAACGCCTTGACCAGCTGACCGTTATCGAGCTGGACCGCGATCTGGCGGCCCGCCTGCAGACGCATCCGTTCCTCGGGCCGAAGCTGACCATCTATCAGCAGGATGCGATGACCATGAACTTCGGCGAACTGGCGGAGAAAATGGGTCAGCCGCTGCGCGTCTTCGGCAACCTGCCGTACAATATTTCGACCCCGCTGATGTTCCATCTGTTCAGCTATACTGATGCCATTGCCGATATGCACTTTATGCTGCAGAAGGAAGTGGTGAATCGTCTGGTTGCCGGACCGAACAGTAAGGCGTATGGTCGGTTAAGCGTGATGGCGCAATATTATTGCCAGGTGATCCCGGTACTCGAAGTGCCGCCGAGCGCGTTTACCCCGCCGCCTAAGGTCGATTCCGCGGTGGTCCGCCTGGTGCCGCACAGCACGATGCCATATCCGGTCAAAGAGATCCGGGTGTTGAGCCGCATCACCACCGAAGCGTTCAACCAGCGCCGCAAGACCATCCGCAACAGTCTCGGCAATCTGTTCAGCGTGGACGTGCTGACCGAGCTGGGCATCGACCCGGCCATGCGTGCAGAAAATATTTCCGTGGCGCAGTACTGCCAGATGGCCAACTGGCTGTCTGACAATCTGCCATCGAAGGAGAGCTAACCATGATCAATTCGCCTCGTGTTTGCGTTCAGGTGCAAAGCGTCTATATCGAATCGCAGTCTTCTCCGGAAGAAGAGCGCTACGTCTTCGCTTATACCGTCACCATTCGCAATCTGGGGCGGAGTCAGGTTCAGCTGCTTGGCCGCTACTGGCTCATCACTAACGGCCACGGTCGTGAGACTGAAGTTCAGGGTGAAGGGGTGGTCGGCGAGCAACCGCATATTCCCGCCGGCGGTGAATATCAATATACCAGCGGCGCGGTCATTGAAACGCCGCTGGGAACCATGCAGGGTCATTATGAGATGATCGATATCGACGGCGCGCCGTTCCGTATCGAGATCCCTGTTTTCCGTCTCGCAGTTCCAACGCTCATTCATTAAAACAATGTCAACATACCTTATTGGCGACGTTCACGGTTGCTACGATGAACTGATCGCATTATTAGCGCAGGTTGAATTCGACCCGGCGATCGATACGCTGTGGCTGACCGGCGATCTGGTGGCCCGTGGCCCGGGGTCGCTGGAGGTTCTGCGCTATGTCAAATCTCTGGGCGACAGCGTGCGACTGGTGCTGGGCAATCATGATTTACACCTGCTGGCGGTCTTCGCCGGCATCAGCCGCAACAAGCCGAAAGATCGTCTGAAATCACTGCTGGAAGCACCGGATGCCGATGAGCTCCTCAACTGGCTGCGTCGTCAGCCGCTACTCCAGGTGGACGAAGAGAAAAAGCTGGTGATGGCCCACGCCGGCATCACCCCGCAGTGGGATCTGGAGACTGCCCAGCAGTGCGCACGCGATGTAGAAGCGGTGCTCTCCAGCGACTCCTACCCTTTCTTCCTCGATGCCATGTACGGCGACATGCCGAATCACTGGAGCAACGAGCTGAGCGGCCTGGCGCGCCTGCGCTTTATCTCTAACGCCTTCACCCGCATGCGCTACTGCTTCCCGAACGGCCAGCTGGATATGTACTCGAAAGAAGCGCCCGAGGACGCCCCGGCGCCGCTGAAGCCGTGGTTTGCCATTCCGGGACCGGTCAGCAGTGCCTACAGCATTGCCTTTGGCCACTGGGCGTCGCTGGAGGGACGCGGTACGCCGGAGGGCATTTACGCGCTGGATACCGGCTGCTGCTGGGGGGGGGAACTCACCTGCCTGCGCTGGGAGGATAAGCAGTACTTTACCCAGCCGTCGAACCGGCAGAAAAGCCTCGACGAAGGCGAAGCCGTCGCGTCCTGAAGAAACAGGCGCCGTCCCCCAGGCCCGCGCAAGCGCAGCGCCGCCGGGCAAGAACTGCGGGCGCGGAGCCTCGTTTGTGTCGGGTGGCGTCTAACGCCTTACCCGACCTACGTTTACGTGCCATTTGTCATCCCGGGCAGCGCTCCGGA
Organism: Klebsiella sp. TF21-TM; assembly: GCF_019753495.1. Lineage (NCBI taxonomy): Bacteria > Pseudomonadati > Pseudomonadota > Gammaproteobacteria > Enterobacterales > Enterobacteriaceae > Klebsiella > Klebsiella sp. TF21-TM. The sequence goes on from NZ_JAIJYL010000003.1 coordinate 198,747, forward strand.
AAAACGCACCCCGCGACGGGAAACCTGGCGTAGAAAAAATAGTGGCAGCGGCATCCGCGCTGAATTCACGCCAAAGAAAACCCCGGTCACGCCAGACGCGACCGGGGTTTTTTCATTGCTATCCTTCCCGCTTAACGGCGTTCGAGGATCTCAAAGCAGTAGCTGTGGGAGTTCTGCGCGTCGGCGTCATGAAACTCGCTGAACACCGATTCCCACTGGTCCGGATCGTAATCCGGGAAATGAGTATCGCCTTCCACTTCCGCATCGATATGGGTCAGATAGAGCTTCTGCGCCTTCGGCAGGAACTGCTCATAAACCCGACCACCGCCGATCACCATGATCTCTTCCACATCGCCGCAGGCGGCAATCGCTTCGTCAACGGAGGAGACCCACTGCACGCGATCGTCGCTGCCTGGCTTGCTGCTGATCACGATATTTTTACGCCCCGGCAACGGGCGCCCAATGGATTCCCAGGTCAGACGCCCCATCACTACCGGCTTATTTAATGTGTTGCGTTTGAACCAGGCGAGATCGGCAGGCAGGTTCCATGGCATGGCGTTTTCCATACCAATGACGCGATCTACCGCTAACGCCGCAATCAGACTGATCATTCATTCATTCCTGAGTACAAAAAATTGTCGCCACTATACGGAAAGCGTACAACTTCGTCGACTGGCCGGAGGGTAAAGAATAAGAAAATTTTCTGATTTGCTGGCAAGCCCACGTTCGTGCCGTGGGCCGCCAGAACAGGATCCAAACGAAAACAAAATGTTACTGATTAACGTCAGGCGGAGGGCTTATTTTCCGGCTCATCGGCGATATCCCCGGTGTGCCTGCCCTCTTCCGTCCCCTGCCAGCCGTGACGCTGCACCAGCGACAGATGATGACGATCTTCGTTGATGATGCCGGTCAGCATATCGCTGGTCCGCTTGAAGACCGCCACCCGCGACGCCGCATCATTTTCCGCCATCGCCACCATCTCTTCGACCATCTGCAGGTTGAAGCGACGGAACAGATCGGCCCGCTCGCGCGCTTCATACGCGCCGAGCCCCAGCGCCTCCAGCGTCATCCGGCCGGATTTCAGCGCCGCCTCGAAGGTTTCACGCTCCGGGGCTTCGACGCCAGCCTGACGCAGCTGGATATAGTGATCGACATCGCGGGCGCGGGAGATAATCTGCAGATGCGGAAAATGCTCTTTTACCCTCGCCACCAGCTCCAGGCTGACGTGCGGATCGTCAATGGCATTGATCAGCACCTCCGCCTTTTCGGCGCCAGCCGACTCCAGCAGATCGACCCGGGTGGCATCGCCGTAGAAGACCTTCATATCAAATTTGCGCAGGGTATCGACATGGTCCGGGTCGTGATCGAGGATCACCATCTTCACCCCGCTGGAGAGCAGCAGTCGCCCGGCGATCTGCCCGAAGCGGCCAAAGCCGGCGACAATCACCCGCGGCTGCTCTTCATCAATCTCGTCCGCATCCCGCGCCTGGCCGCTGGACGATTTCTCCAGACGGGTCAGCAGCACCAGCAGGATGGGGGTTGCCGCCATCGACAGCGCCACCGCCAGGGTCAGCGCCTTTGCCCATTCGCCGTCCAGCACCTCCGCCATCCGCGCGGCGCCAAAGACCACAAACGCGAACTCACTCCCCTGCCCCAGCAGCACCGCAAACCAGCGGCGCTGGGCGCGAGGCACGCCAAGCGGTCTGGCGATAAGCCACAGCATCAGCATTTTTATCGCCAGGAAACCCACCAGCAAAATCACAATACGCAGCGGGTGGGTAACCAGGGTGCCGAAATCAATCGACATCCCGACGCCGATAAAGAACAGCCCCAGCAGCAGGCCCTTAAACGGCTCAATATCGCTCTCCAGCGCATGGCGATACTCGGAGCTGGCCAGCAGCACCCCGGCGAGAAACGCCCCCATCGCCATCGACAGCCCCACCTCTTCCAGCAACAGCCCAAAGCCGAAGACCAGGAACAGGGCCACGGCGCTGAACACTTCGCGCAGACCGGAACGGGCGACAAAGCGCAGCAGCGGACGGGTCAGATAGCGCCCCAGAACCACCACCAGCGCCAGCGCCGCGGCCACCTTCAGCGCGGAGAGGGCAAAAGCCATCAGCGAAGTGGCGCCGCCGCTGGCCGCCAGCAGCGGGATCATCGCCACCAGCGGGATCGCCGCGATATCCTGGAACAGCAGCACCGCGAAGGCGCTGCGCCCCATCTGCGACATCGTCAAATTGCGCTCATTCATCGCCTGCATGGCGATAGCGGTTGAGGAGAGCGCCAGGGTCATACCGATCAGCTCGGCCACCTGCCAGCGCAGGCCCAGCAGCATGCAAAAGAGGCCGATCAAAACCCCACAGGCCACCATCTGCAGCGCGCCGCCGCCAAACACCGAAGCGCGCAGCTTCCACAGACGCTGCGGATCCAGCTCCAGACCAATGACGAACAGCATCAGCACCACGCCAATCTCGGCAAAGTGCAGAATAGCCTCGGCGTCGGTCACCAGCCGCAGCCCCCACGGCCCGATAATACAGCCGGCGATGAGATAGCCCAGCACCGACCCAAGCCCAAGGCGGACGGCGATGGGCACAATCAGCGCCGCGGCGCCCAGGTAAATCAGCGCCTGTATCAGCGTATGGCTATCCATTCTGATGTGCCTCCTGCCAGTCGATTAAGCGTTGACGATAATGGCGGGCCTGCGCCTGCAGCGTTTCGTCATCGCAGATAAAGGTGCAGTGCATGGCGAATGGCGGCAGCCATTTCATCCCGCAGTAAAGCGCGGTGGCCTGCAGCGGCTGCGCCAGCACCGGAAAACCGGGAAACGAACCGATATCAAAGTGGCTTTCACCGCCGCCGGTGGTCACCGCCCACATCAGCGATTTACCACGCAGCGCAATACCGTTATGGCCATAGGCCCAGCCGTGCGACAGCACTTTGTCCATCCACAGCTTCAGCAGCGGCGGCACGCTATACCACTGCATCGGGTGCTGCCAGATAACCAGATCGGCACGGGCGAGCGCCGCCTGCTCGGCGGCGACATCGATATTAAAGTCGGGATAGAGTTGATAAAGGGAGCGTATCTCTACGCCTTCAAGCGTCCCTGCTTGTTCAAGCATTCGCTTATTCGCATGAGAATGCTGCGGATAAGGATGCGCATAAATTATCAGAATCATTGATTGGCCTGCGTTAGCTCTTGTCGTAATCAGCAAGAGTGTAGACAGTTAAGCGAACCGCTTACAATGATAACTGTGATTTATGTCGCGGTGGTGTACGTAACGCGCGCCTGAATGGAAAACGTCAGGCCTTAATTATCCAGCTCATCCATGGATTTCACCTGATCGCGGTTAATCTGCTCCACGCGTCCGGTTTCGGCATTTTTGTAGGAGACCAGACCGGTATCATCATCCACCTGCGGTTTACCGCTGGTGACAATGGTCTTGCCGTCGGTGGTTTTGATCGACTGATTCGATGAGCAACCGGCCACGAACATGATTGCCGTCGCTGCCAGCGCGGATGCCACCAGAATATTGTTCCGCATTGTATCCTCCTGTCTTTTCATCAATAGGTATCGTTATGGTGCTAACTATAGTTAGCCTGACCCGACAGGGGGTTAAAAGCAGAACTCTCTGAAGATGGCCGCAGCCCAAAAAAATGGGCTGACGATGTCGTCAGCCCAGGTTTGTTGCTATCCGGCCAGGCCGGAGCGCTTATTTGGTGATTTGCGCGTGCATTTCCTGAACCGAAATCACCTTGTCGGTGGCGTCAGCGTTCAGCGCCATCGCGGTGGCAAAGCCGCCGTTCAGGGTGGTGTCATAGTGCACTTTGTACTGCAGGGCGCTGCGGCGAATCAGCTTGGAGTCTTCAATCGCCTGACGACCTGCGGTGGTGTTGATGATGTAGGTGTATTCGCCATTCTTGATACGGTCCTGAATGTGCGGACGACCTTCATGCACCTTGTTCACCAGACGCGGGTTGATGCCGGCTTCGCCCAGCACAATCGCGGTACCGTGGGTTGCATCCAGCTCGAAACCAAACTTCAGCAGCTTCGCCGCCAGGTCGACCACGCGCTCTTTGTCGCCTTCGCGGACGGAGAGCAGCGCGCGCCCCTGTTTCTTCATGGTCGAGTTGCTGCCCAGCTGCGCCTTGGCGAACGCTTCGGCAAAGGTGCGACCGACGCCCATCACTTCCCCGGTGGAGCGCATTTCTGGCCCTAACAGCGGGTCAACGCCCGGGAATTTGTTGAACGGCAGAACCACCTCTTTCACCGAGTAGTACGGCGGGATGATCTCTTTGGTCACGCCCTGCTGCGCCAGCGTCTTACCGGCCATCACGCGCGCCGCCACTTTCGCCAGCGGTACGCCGGTGGCTTTGGAGACGAACGGCACGGTACGCGCTGCACGCGGGTTGACTTCAATCAGATAGACTTCGTTATCTTTCACCGCGAACTGGACGTTCATCAGACCGCGAACCTGCAGCTCGAAGGCCAGCTTCTGCACCTGCTCGCGCATCACATCCTGAATCTCTTTGCTCAGGGTGTAGGCTGGCAGGGAACAGGCGGAGTCGCCGGAGTGAACGCCTGCCTGCTCGATATGCTCCATGATGCCGCCAATCAGCACCATTTCACCATCGCAGATAGCATCAACATCCACTTCAATCGCGTCGTCGAGGAAGCGGTCCAGCAGCACCGGCGCGTCGTTGGAGACGCTGACCGCAGTCTGGAAGTAGCGGCGCAGATCCTGCTCGTCATAGACGATCTCCATCGCCCGGCCGCCCAGCACGTAAGACGGACGCACCACCAGCGGGTAGCCAATCTCTTTCGCTTTCTCTACCGCCTGTTCAATGGCGGTGACGGTGGCGTTCGCCGGCTGCTTCAGCTTCAGACGGTCAACCGCGTGCTGGAAGCGCTCACGGTCTTCCGCACGGTCGATAGCGTCCGGGCTGGTGCCGATAACCGGTACGCCTGCGGCTTCCAGGGCGCGCGCCAGCTTCAGCGGCGTCTGGCCGCCGTACTGCACGATAACGCCTTTTGGCTTCTCGATACGCACGATTTCCAGCACGTCTTCCAGGGTGACCGGCTCGAAGTACAGACGGTCGGAAGTGTCGTAGTCAGTAGAGACGGTTTCCGGGTTACAGTTGACCATGATGGTCTCGTAACCGTCTTCGCGCAGCGCCAGCGAGGCGTGTACGCAGCAGTAGTCGAATTCGATACCCTGACCGATACGGTTCGGGCCGCCGCCGAGGACCATGATTTTATCGCGGTCAACGGACGGGTTGGACTCGCACTCTTCTTCATAAGTGGAGTACATATAGGCGGTATCGGTGGCGAATTCCGCGGCGCAGGTGTCCACGCGCTTGTAGACCGGGTGCAGATCATACTGGTCGCGCAGTTTGCGGATTTCCGCTTCCCGCACGCCCGCCAGCTTCGCCAGACGCGCATCGGCAAAGCCTTTACGCTTCAGGGTGCGCAGGAAGTCAGCGTCGAGGCCGTTGATGCCCACTTCCGCCACTTTCTCTTCCAGACGGACCAGCTCTTCAATCTGCACCAGGAACCAGCGGTCGATGTTGGTCAGGTTGAAGACGCCGTCAACCGAGAGGCCCGCGCGGAACGCGTCGGCGATGTACCAGATACGCTCAGCGCCGGCGTCTTTCAGTTCGCGGCGGATTTTAGTCAGCGCTTCCGGATCGTCAAGGCTCACTTTCGGATCGAAGCCAGTGGCGCCCACTTCCAGACCGCGCAGCGCTTTCTGCAAGGACTCCTGCTGGGTACGGCCAATCGCCATCACTTCGCCGACGGACTTCATCTGGGTGGTCAGACGGTCGTTGGCGCCGGCGAATTTTTCGAAGTTAAAGCGTGGGATTTTCGTGACCACATAGTCGATGGACGGCTCGAAGGAAGCCGGGGTACGGCCGCCGGTGATGTCGTTCATCAGCTCGTCGAGGGTGTAACCTACCGCCAGCTTGGCGGCCACTTTAGCAATCGGGAAGCCGGTGGCTTTGGAGGCCAGCGCCGAGGAGCGGGAAACGCGCGGGTTCATTTCGATAACGATCAGGCGACCGTTTTTCGGGTTGACCGCGAACTGAACGTTAGAGCCGCCGGTTTCGACGCCGATTTCACGCAGCACCGCCATCGAGGCGTTACGCATGATTTGGTACTCTTTGTCGGTCAGGGTCTGCGCCGGCGCAACGGTGATGGAGTCACCGGTGTGGATCCCCATGGCGTCGAAGTTTTCGATAGAGCAGACGATGATGCAGTTGTCGTTCTTATCGCGCACCACTTCCATCTCATACTCTTTCCAGCCGATCAGCGATTCATCAATCAGCAGCTCGTTGGTGGGAGAGAGATCCAGGCCGCGGGTACAAATCTCTTCGAACTCTTCGCGGTTATAGGCGATGCCGCCGCCGGTGCCGCCCATCGTGAACGACGGACGGATGATGCACGGATAGCCGACGTCAGCCGCTACCGCCAGCGCCTCTTCCATCGTGTGGGCGATACCGGAACGCGCGGTGTCGAGACCGATTTTTTTCATCGCGATATCGAAACGGCGACGGTCTTCGGCCTTGTCAATCGCATCGGCGGTGGCGCCAATCATGGTCACGCCGAATTCAGCCAGCACCCCCTGACGCTCCAGCTCCAGCGCGCAGTTCAGCGCCGTCTGGCCGCCCATGGTCGGCAGCACCGCGTCCGGGCGCTCTTTTTCGATGATTTTACGCACCACTTCCCAGTGAATCGGCTCGATGTAGGTGGCATCGGCCATTTCCGGGTCGGTCATGATGGTCGCCGGGTTAGAGTTCACCAGGATAACGCGGTAGCCCTCTTCGCGCAGGGCTTTACAGGCCTGGGCGCCGGAGTAGTCAAACTCGCACGCCTGACCGATAACAATCGGGCCCGCGCCCAGAATCAGGATACTTTTTATGTCTGTACGTTTTGGCATGGCTCTTTAACTCCTGATTATTTCGCGGACTGACGGTATTGCTCAATTAACTCGATAAAGTGGTCGAACAGCGGCGCGGCATCGTGCGGCCCCGGGCTCGCTTCAGGGTGGCCCTGGAAGCTGAACGCCGGCTTGTCGGTGCGATGGATCCCCTGCAGGGTGCCGTCGAACAGCGACTTGTGGGTCACGCGCAGGTTGGCCGGCAGCGTCGCCTCATCCACGGCGAAACCGTGGTTCTGGGCGGTGATCATCACCACGTTATTATCAATATCTTTCACCGGGTGGTTGCCGCCGTGGTGGCCGAACTTCATCTTAATGGTCTTGGCGCCGCTCGCCAGCGCCAACAGCTGATGGCCGAGGCAGATGCCGAACACCGGAATATCGGTCTCCAGGAATTTTTCAATCGCGTCGATAGCGTAATCACACGGCGCCGGGTCGCCAGGACCGTTGGAGAGGAAAATGCCGTCCGGATTGAGCGCCAGCACATCCGCCGCCGAAGTCTTCGCCGGCACCACCGTCAGGCGGCAGCCGCGGTCAACCAGCATGCGCAGGATGTTGCGTTTCGCGCCGAAGTCATACGCGACGACGTGGAACGGCAGCTCGCTTTCCGCTTTCGCTTCCGGCAGGTCGCCCGCCAGGGTCCAGCTGCCTTGCGTCCAGCTGTAGGTTTCTGCGGTGGTCACTTCTTTCGCCAGGTCCATGCCGTTCAGGCCAGGGAACGCTTTCGCTTTTTCCAGCGCCAGCTGGGCATCCGGACTGTCGCCCGCGATGATGCAGCCGTTCTGCGCCCCTTTCTCACGCAGCAGACGCGTCAGCTTGCGGGTATCGATATCGGCAATCGCCACGATGTTATGGCGCTTCAGATAGGAAGAGAGGTCTTCGGTACTGCGGAAGTTGCTGGCAATCAGCGGCAGGTCGCGAATAACCAGACCCTGAGCATGTACCTGAGAAGATTCTTCATCGGCGGCGTTGGTGCCGACATTACCAATATGAGGATAAGTAAGAGTGACGATTTGGCGGGAATAGGAAGGATCAGTGAGGATTTCTTGATAACCGGTCATTGAAGTATTGAAAACGACTTCCCCAACCGCCGTGCCGGTTGCCCCGATGGCCCGACCGTGAAACTGGGTTCCGTCTTCCAGAACCAATAGCGCTGACTTAATCAAAACATCCTCCAGAGAATATCCACTCACTTTATTTGCATATTAATTCATAAACACGATCTGAATCAATGCAAATCTGTTGCCCGCAGATTTTTGGCAAACGGCGGCATTCTGGAGAGATGTCGGATAAAAGTCAACTTAAAGCGGAGATTTTTAATGTCATTTTACGCCACTGGCGCATAACACGTGATTTTTACGCCAAAAAGATCAACAAACCTGGCTGAGAAAACGCTTGCGGACGGCGAAGAGTGTAAAACCTGGCGCTGAACGGCAAAAAAGTGGACCAAATGGTCAAAATTTACATTTCGTTCACTAAAAATCCGAACTACATCCAAACTTATAGCCTTCTCAGATGAAAAATAAACAAAAACAGCTAAAAATAAAAAAGGGCAACAAAATATTGCCCCTTGCATCAATAACTTATTGATAGCAATAACCACATCACGATGGGTAATAATCGTTATAAACTATTCAGTTCCAGCACGTCGCGCATATCAAAGAGGCCATTTTTCTTGCCCTTCAGCCACAATGCAGAGCGAACCGCGCCATTAGCAAATGTCATCCGACTGGAGGCTTTATGGGTGATCTCAATACGTTCGCCAATATCAGCAAACATCGCTGTATGTTCACCGACGATATCCCCCGCGCGGACGGTCGCGAAGCCAATGGTGCCCGGGACGCGTTCGCCAGTGTGGCCTTCACGACTGTAGACCGCGCAGTCCTTGAGATCTTTGTTCAATGCCCCGGCGATCGCTTCGCCCATCGCCAGCGCGGTGCCTGACGGCGCATCCACTTTATGCCGATGGTGCGCTTCGATAATTTCGATGTCGGTGTAGTCGCCCATCACCTTCGCCGCCTTCTCCAGCAGCTTTAACAGAACATTGACGCCGACGCTAAAGTTAGCGGCAAAGACAATGGCAATCTCCTGCGCGGCATCGCTAATCGCCTGCTTGCCAGCGTCGTCAAAACCGGTGGTGCCGATGACCATCCCTTTGCCGTGGTCGCGGCAAAACGCCAGATGGTTCAGCGTGCCTTCCGGGCGGGTAAAATCGATCAACACGTCGAAATCATCTTTTACCGCCGTCAGGCTGCTCTGCACCGTGACGCCCGCTTTGCCGGCGCCCGCCAGCTCGCCGGCGTCGCTGCCCACCAGGCTGGATCCTTCACGCTCCAGCGCCGCGCCCAGCGCCACTCCATCCATCTGCAGCGCAGCCTGAATTAACTGGCGTCCCATCCGGCCGCCCGCGCCGGCGATGGCCACGCGGATTTGTGCATCATGCATAGCTATTCTCTTTTGTTAACATTACGTAAATTGTTTTCAGAGTAACCAGCCCGTCAGCGGGCCGCTACTCAAAAACGCCGATAATTAGAAATTTATGACAAACGGCGGACGATATCAGTAAAAACTATATGATTGTGCCGCAATTCCTCGTTTACGCAGTGAGAACCAGGATGCGAATGATGATGCCCCGCCCGCACGGTGCGGGCGAGGACGATGTTGCAGAGGGTTACAGCGGGAAAAGCGCGCCGGCGGGAAACGCGGATAAAAACCAGGTCACCGCCAGCAGATCGGCGCTACCGCCGGGGCTAAGATGGCGGGCAATCAGATCGTCATCAAACTGGCGCAACGCCTCCAGCCCACCGTCAGCCAGCACGCCGCCCTGCCACAGCAGCCGCTGCGCCTCCTGCTGGACATAGTTCAATCCGGCCAGCCCGCCGCGTGACACCAGGTTGGTGTCATCATTCCATGCCATCAGATGCAGCAGGGTTTGCAGTAGCGCCAGATTGCTGTCGCCGGTCTCCTCCATCATGCGGTTAAAGACCGGTAATGCCTGGGTGCGCACAGTCAGGAATCCGCTCTCCGCCTCGCCGCGGGCGCCGGAGAAGCCGTAACGCAGAAAATGCATCTCGCCTTTGCTCAGCCGTTCCCCACTGGCGGAGGACAATTCCTGCATAACCATGCCGCGACAGAAGCGCGCCACCTGGTCGCAAAGCCGGTGCTGCTCTATCGGCTCGCCTTTCGAGACCAGCCTGCCCGCTGCCGCGCTGAGCAGGCCAAAAGCGAAGATCGCCCCACGATGGGTATTCACCCCGCCGGTGACCTCCAGCATATCGTTCTCGCAGGCCATTCCCACCGGACGCAGCATCATCAACACCTGCTCCGGCGCGACCGCCGCGGTATCGTGGCCCATGATAAAAAACTTCTCCATCCACGGCGCCACCACCGCGGTACTGGCCTCAAACGAGGCCAGATCCATATCCCGGTGCGCGCCAGCGTTACGAATATCCACCAGCCCGGGCTTAGGGGTCAGGCGAACTTCGGTCAACAGCGCGCGCTCTACCGCGCTGACCACCTCTTCGGCGCTCAGTGGTTTTCCGCGTAGCACACGCGGAGGTTGAATTAACACGTCGCTCATGGCCTTTCCCCTCTGCGCTTAGTCGCTGTTTTTCACCTGATGGATCACATCGATGACCGAACCGTCGCGATAGCGGACTACCGCCACCACCCGATCGGTAAATTCGATCGCTTTCGGTTTGCCCGTCAGCAACTCCGCGCGCTGCTGCAGTTCCTCTATGGTCATCAGCGCAATACCAGCGTTGCGTAAATTGTCGATCAGGTCCTGGCGCGCCGGGTTTACCGCAATGCCATGGTCGGTGACCAGCACATCCACGCTGGCTCCCGGCGTCACGCGGGTCAGCACCTTTTCCACGACGCAGGGAATGCGGCCGCGAACTAACGGCGCGGTAATGATGGTCAAATCCGCGCCGGCGGCGGTATCGCTATGGCCGCCTGACGCGCCGCGCAGCACGCCATTGGAGCCGGTCATCACGTTGACGTTAAAGTCGGTGTCAATTTCCAGCGCGCTGAGCATTACCACGTTTAAGCGCTCGCAGGAGGCCCCTTTGGAACCCGGGCTGGCATATTGATTGGTAGAGATTTCGACGTGGTTCGGGTTCTGCGCCAGCGAGCGCGCCGCATCGCCATCGAACGACTGGGTGTCGAGCAGCGTTTTAATCAGCCCTTTCTCATGCAGATCGACCATCGTCCCGGTGATGCCGCCAAGGCCGAAGCTGGCGGTGATACCGTTGCGGCGCATTTTGTCTTCCAGGAAGCGGCTCACCGCCAGCGAGGCGCCGCCGGTGCCGGTCTGCAGTGAGAAACCCTCTTTAAAGTAACCGGAGTGTTCAACCACTTTCGCCGCCTGGCGGGCGATCAGCAGCTCGCGCGGGTTGCTGGTCAGACGAATGGCGCCAGCGGTGATTTTTTCCGGATCGCCTACTTCGTCCACCTGAACGATCAGATCCACCTGATCCTGGGCGATACTGGCCGGGTAGTTAGGGTAGTCCACCCACTCTTCGGTCAACAGCACGACGCATTTGGCATGTTCCGCATCAACGCGCGCGTAGCCCAGCGAGCCGCAGCGCGACTTACCGCTAAAGCCGTTGGCATTGCCAAACTCATCGCAGCAGGGAACGCCGAGGAACGCCACGTCAATAGACAACTCACCGCTTTGGATCAGCTGTACGCGACCACCGTGAGAGTGGATCTGCACCGGATTTTCCATCAGCCCGGCGGAGATCTCCTCGCCGAGCTTCCCGCGCAGGCCGGAGGTGTAGATCTGGCGGATCACGCCGTTTTTAATATGCTCGATCAGCGGCCAGTGAGCGTCGATAAGCGAACTGGACGCCAGGGTCAGATCGCGAAAGCCCATCTCCGCCAGCTTCGCCACCACCATATTGACCACTTTGTCACCGCCGCGAAACGCGTGGTGGAACGAGATGGTCATGCCGTTTCGCAGGCCGGAACGACGGATTGCCGTTTCCAGCGAGTCGCAGATTTTACGCCGCCGCTTTTCCGTCTCACTGGCCAGCCATGGGCTTTTCGCCGTCACGCCGCTGTAAGGGGTCAATCCTTCCGGCATCACATACTGCTGATTGAGCATTGCTACTGTCTCTTTCATCTTATTCCCCTTAATCACGAATACCGGAAGCTGAAAGCGCCACCACTTTGCGCGCGTGGTCGATAATCGGTCCATCGATCATCTTGCCGTTCAGCGACACCACGCCCAGACCGCGCGACTCTGCCTCTTCCGCCGCGGCAATCACCTCCAGCGCATGGTCGACCTCTTTTCGCGTCGGGGCATAGACCTGGTGCAACAGTTCGATCTGGCGCGGGTTGACCAGTGATTTCCCGTTGAAGCCGAGGTTCTTCGCCAGATTCGCTTCCGCGAGGAAGCCCTCTTCATTATTAATATCCGACCACACGACGTCATAGGCGGCGATGCCGGCGACCCGCGCAGCATGCAGCACGGCGCAGCGGGCATAGAACAGCTCAGTGCCGTCGCCGCGGGAGGTGCCCATATCCATAACGTAGTCGAAGGCCGCCAGCGCGATGGCCGACAGACGCGGGCTGGCGCGGGCGATCTCGACCGCGTTTACCACCCCCAGCGCCGACTCGATGGCCGCCATAAGCCTGGTGCTACCCACTTCCCGGCCGCACTCGCGTTCAATCCGCTCAACGTGGGCTTCCAGTTCATGAATATCTTCTTTGCTGTCGGTTTTCGGCAGACGTACCATGTCCACACCCGCGCGTACCACCGCTTCCAGGTCGGCCAGACCAAACGGCGTATTTAGCGGGTTAATGCGCACCACGGTTTCGATATCCTGATACAGCGGATGCTGCAGCGCCTGATACACCAGCAGGCGAGCGGTATCTTTCTCGCGCAGCGAAACGGCATCTTCAAGGTCGAACATCACCGCATCGGCGCCGTAAACGAATGAAGTACTTAACATGGCGGCATTGGCGCCGGGGATAAACAGCATACTGCGACGTGGTTTCATAGCTGGCTCCATTGCAATTGAGACTGTTGCGCCGCGCGCAGGGCCGCAGCCTGAACCCGGGCGCGCAGAACGCACTCCAGCGCCCCTTTATCATCCACCACCACGTTGGCCTGGCTAACGCCGAGCTGCGTCAGGGTTTCTCTGACCACCTGCTCAATCGCATCGCCAAACTGCTGCTTCACAATGCTGTCGATCTCCAGTTGAATGCCCGGCTGCGTCGCCGGCCCAATCCTGACCATCACATCGCTGGACTCCAGCGTGCCGGCCAGGGCGTCAATCTTCATTTCCATAGAGGCAAATCCTTTGTTATGGCGTAAAAATCAGGCGATTTGATGTTCGCTTTCCGCCAGTTGCATCAGAAAAGAGAGGGTTCCCGGCGGCACCAGCGCCGCCACCGCCTGCCAGTTGCGCTGCCGGTACAGTTCGCGCACCCTGGAAGCCGATATCGGCCCGCCGTTTTTTTCGATCCGCGCCAGCTCAACCACTTCAACAGGCGGCGCGTCGCCTGGCGCTGCCAGCAACGCTTTCATACGCTGGTTGTAATGGCGGGTCAGCGAACACAGCGGCTCAGTGCCGACAAAACGATGGGTTATCTTCAGCGCCGGGGCTAAATGTTCGCGGAACAGCTGGAGATCGATCTGGTTGTGGCAGTCGTCCACCACCCCCTGTTCTTTGAGGAAGTAGCCAGGGAAGGTGGCCCGCGAGATGAGGTATGCCGAACCGGGATGCAGCGTTACCTTGTCGATGCCGGCAATCCCTTTTTCGATTAGCGTGTAGCGATCCTGATACGTGAAACGGGAGGCATCCTCTTTCACCACAAACAGGTGTAGCCAGTCGCACTGACGGGCCGCCTGCTCCACCAGCCAGCGGTGGCCGAGCGTGAACGGGTTGGCGTTCATCACGATAGCGCCTATTTTGCGTCCCGGCTGACGGTACATCGCCAGCTGGCGGCAGTAGCGGGTCAGCCGTTCGCGGCTATTTTCCAGTAACACGGCGAGATCGCCGGCCTGCGCGATTGGCCAGAATCCGGCGCCGGCAAAGAGCGCGGCGTTACAGGGCTTAGTGAATAAAAACAGTTCACTGCGCCCCAGCTCGTAGGCCAGGGTGAGTAATTCTGTCAGTAGCTTAAGGCTCAGCCCCTCCCCCTGCAGCGAGGGGTCGATAGCGATGCACTTCAGGACGTTGCTGGCGATGGCGCCGCAGCCGACCAGCCGCTGCTGATACTCGGCGACAATGGCCATTTCGCAATCAGCCTCTAATGAGAGCTGATGCTGACGGAGAAAGAGGTCAATCGCCTCTCGCCGCGATTTATCCTTCCGTAGCAGAACGCGTTTTAATATCAGAGTCATTTTTTAGCGCTTCGTTATTCCAAAACGACCTGTATTTCGCCAGCGTTCGGCTATCGATTCTTGTATTTAAATCACAATTTTTCCCGTCGCTTAATTGGCTTTATGGTTTTTATGTTGTTAATTCATTCAGCATAATAAAAATAATTAAATTAATTAAAAACACGAGTATTCAGTGAAGGTTATCACACCTTAACACTGAATCTATTTATTACTATGCGCTGGTCTTATTACTTCATTGATAAACAGGATAACGTTTATGACTAACATGAGCCAGGCTCCGGCGACGGAGAAAAAGGGCGTAAGCGACCTGCTGGGATTTAAAATCTTCGGCATGCCGTTACCTCTTTATGCGTTTGCGTTAATTACGCTATTACTTTCCCACTTCTTTAATGCGTTACCCACCGACCTGGTTGGCGGCTTTGCCATTATGTTTATTATCGGCGCCATCTTTGGCGAGATTGGCAAACGGCTGCCGATATTTAATAAATATATTGGCGGCGCGCCGGTGATGATCTTCCTCGTAGCCGCTTATTTCGTTTACGCAGGCATTTTTACTCAAAAAGAAATTGATGCAATCACTAATGTGATGGATAAAAGCAACTTCCTGAACTTATTCATCGCAGTTTTGATAACTGGCGCCATTCTCTCGGTTAACCGTAAACTACTGTTGAAATCGCTGCTGGGTTATATTCCGACGATCCTTATGGGGATCCTCGGCGCATCTATCTTCGGGATTATCATCGGCCTGTGCTTCGGTATTTCCGTAGACCGCATCATGATGCTGTACGTCCTGCCGATTATGGGCGGCGGCAACGGCGCAGGCGCGGTTCCGCTGTCTGAAATTTATCACTCCGTCACCGGCCGCTCCCGTGAAGAGTACTACTCCACCGCGATTGCCATTCTGACCATCGCCAATATCTTCGCCATCGTTTTTGCCGCGCTGCTCGATATTATCGGTAAAAAACACACCTGGCTGAGCGGGGAAGGCGAACTGGTACGTAAAGCCTCCTTTAAAGTTGATGATGATGAAAAAGCAGGCCAGATTACCCATCGCGAAACGGCAGTCGGCCTGGTGCTCGCCACCACCTGTTTCCTGCTGGCCTACGTCATTGCCAAGAAAATTTTGCCAAGCATTGGCGGTGTCTCAATCCACTATTTCGCCTGGATGGTGCTGATCGTCGCGGCGCTGAACGCTTCCGGCCTCTGCTCGCCGGAGATCAAAGCCGGGGCCAAACGCTTGTCTGACTTCTTCTCTAAGCAGCTGCTGTGGGTACTGATGGTCGGGGTCGGCGTGTGCTACACCGACCTGCAGGAAATTATCGACGCGATTACCTTCGCGAACGTCATCATCGCTGCGGTAATCGTCGTGGGTGCTGTCATCGGGGCGGCCATCGGCGGCTGGATGATTGGCTTCTTCCCGATCGAATCCGCCATCACCGCAGGCCTGTGCATGGCTAACCGCGGCGGCTCAGGCGACCTGGAAGTGCTCTCTGCCTGTAACCGTATGAATCTTATCTCTTATGCGCAAATCTCCTCCCGTCTGGGCGGCGGTATTGTGCTGGTCATCGCCAGCATTGTGTTCGGCATGATGATGTAACCAACACGCACGATGGCGATGTTTGAGCGTCAACCACAGCGATGCCAGTTAGGGGCCAGAGCCGGGGGCGGCTTCGGGAAATCCCCCCTACTCCTTAGCCGGAAGTATCGTTTGGTTAACCTTCAAACACGCCGTCGTGCCCTTACTTTAGGGTCTTTCAATGACTGAAGCTGTACTGCTGGGTGAAGGCTTCACCCTGATGTGCCTCGGCATGGGGTTCGTGCTGGCGTTTCTGTTTCTGCTGATTTTCGCCATCCAGGGCATGTCCGCCGCCGTCAACCGCTTCTTCCCCGAACCGGCTGCGGCGCCAAAAGCGACGCCACTGCCCGCCGTTGCGCCCGCCGACGACTTCGCCCGCTTAACGCCGGCGATTGTCGCCGCCATTCACCACCACCGCCGTCTTCACCCTTAATTCACGGAGGAATTCATGACCGTTGCCATTACCGATGTCGTCCTGCGCGACGCCCACCAGTCCCTGTTCGCCACCCGTCTGCGTCTCGACGATATGCTCCCCGTCGCCGCTCAGCTTGACGACGTCGGCTACCGCTCGCTGGAGTGCTGGGGCGGCGCCACCTTTGACGCCTGCATCCGCTTCCTCGGCGAGGACCCGTGGGTCCGCCTGCGCGAGCTGAAAAAGGCGATGCCGAAAACCCCGCTGCAGATGCTGCTCCGCGGCCAGAACCTGCTCGGCTACCGTCACTACGCCGACGACGTGGTCGAACGCTTCGTGGAGCGCGCCGTCAAAAACGGCATGGACGTCTTCCGCGTCTTCGACGCCATGAACGACCCGCGCAACATGCAGGCCGCCCTGCAGGCGGTCCGCAGCCACGGCGCCCACGCCCAGGGCACCCTGAGCTACACCACCAGCCCGGCCCACACCCTGCAGACCTGGCTCGACCTCACCGAACAGCTGCTGGAGACCGGCGTCGACTCCATCGCGATTAAAGACATGTCCGGCATTCTCACCCCCGGCGCCGCCTTTGAGCTGGTCAGCGAAATCAAGAAACGCTATGACGTCAGGCTGCACCTGCATGCTCATGCCACCACCGGCATGGCAGAGATGGCCCTGCTGAAGGCCATTGAAGCCGGCGTCGACGGCGTCGATACCGCCATTTCCTCGATGAGCGCCACCTACGGCCACCCGGCCACCGAAGCGCTGGTGGCCACCCTCGCGGGTACTGAGCACGACACCGGGCTGGATATCCACAAGCTGGAGAGCATCGCGGCGTATTTCCGCGAGGTGCGTAAGAAGTACCACGCCTTCGAGGGCCAGCTGAAAGGCACCGACAGCCGTATCCTCGTCGCCCAGGTGCCGGGCGGGATGCTCACCAACCTCGAAAGCCAGCTGAAGCAGCAAAATGCCGCCCACCGTCTGGATGAAGTGCTGGCGGAAATCCCCCGCGTGCGCGAGGACCTCGGCTTCATCCCGCTGGTCACCCCGACCTCGCAGATTGTCGGCACCCAGGCGGTGCTCAACGTGCTGACCGGCGAGCGCTATAAAACCATCGCGAAGGAGACCGCCGGTATTCTGAAAGGTGAATACGGCCGCACCCCGGCGCCGGTGAACGCCGCCCTGCAGGCCCGCGTACTGGACGGCGCTGAAGCCATCACCTGCCGCCCGGCGGACCTGCTGAAGCCGGAGCTGGCGCAGCTGGAAGCCGATGTGAAGCGCCAGGCGCGGGAGAAGAATATTCAGCTGGCGGAGAACGCCATCGACGACGTGCTCACCGTGGCCCTGTTCCCGCAGCCCGGCCTGAAGTTCCTAGAAAACCGCCATAACCCGGCGGCCTTTGAACCGGTGCCGCAGGTGGAAGCCGCGCAGCCTGCTCCTGCCCCGGTAAAAGCTGCCGCCTCCGGTATCTACACCGTGGAAGTGGAAGGCAAAGCCTTTGTGGTGAAGGTCAGCGACGGCGGCGACGTCAGCCAGCTGACGGCGGCCACCCCGTCTTCCGCACCGGTTCCTGCCGCCGCCCCGGCCGGCGCCGGCACCCCGGTCACCGCGCCGCTGGCGGGCACTATCTGGAAAGTGATTGCCGGCGAGGGCCAGACGGTGGCCGAAGGCGAGGTGCTGCTGATTCTGGAAGCCATGAAGATGGAGACCGAAATCCGCGCCGCCCGGGCCGGGACCGTCCGCGGTATCGCGGTGAAAGCCGGCGATGCGGTGGCGGTCGGCGACACCCTGCTGCAGCTGGCGTAACGACGAGGAGCGGAAATGGAAAGTCTGAACGCCCTGATTCAGGGGATGGGGCTGATGCACCTGGGGTTCGGCCAGGCGGTGATGCTGCTGGTCAGCCTGCTGCTGCTCTGGCTGGCGATTGCGAAGAAGTTCGAGCCGCTGCTGCTGCTGCCGATTGGCTTCGGCGGCCTGCTGTCGAACATCCCGGAGGCCGGCCTGGCGCTGAGCGCCCTGGAGAGCCTGCTGGCCCACCACGACCCGGCGCAGCTGGCGGTGATTGCCGCGAAGCTCCACTGCGCGCCGGACGTCCACGCCATTAAGGAGGCGCTGGCCCTGGCCCTGCCGTCGGTGCAGGGGCAGATGGAGAGCCTGGCGGTGGACATGGGCTACTCCGCCGGGGTGCTGGCCATCTTCTATAAGGTGGCGATTGGCTCGGGCATCGCGCCGCTGGTGATTTTTATGGGCGTCGGGGCGATGACCGACTTCGGCCCGCTGCTGGCCAACCCGCGGACCCTGCTGCTGGGGGCGGCGGCGCAGTTCGGTATCTTCGCCACCGTCCTCGGGGCGCTGACGCTGAACTACTTCGGCCTGATTTCGTTCACCCTGCCGCAGGCGGCGGCCATCGGCATTATCGGCGGCGCCGACGGCCCGACGGCCATCTACCTGTCGGGCAAGCTGGCGCCGGAGCTGCTGGGGGCCATCGCGGTGGCCGCCTACTCCTACATGGCGCTGGTGCCGCTGATCCAGCCGCCGATCATGAAGGCGCTGACCACGGATAAGGAGCGGAAGATCCGCATGGTGCAGCTGCGCACGGTGAGTAAGCGGGAGAAGATCCTCTTCCCGGCGGTGCTGTTGCTGCTGGTGGCGCTCCTGCTGCCGGACGCCGCGCCGCTGCTGGGGATGTTCTGCTTCGGCAACCTGATGCGCGAGAGCGGGGTGGTGGAGCGGCTGAGCGATACGGTGCAGAACGCGCTGATCAACATCGTGACCATCTTCCTCGGGCTGTCGGTGGGGGCCAAGCTGGTGGCGGACAAGTTCCTGCAGCCGCAGACCCTGGGGATCCTGCTGCTGGGGGTGATCGCCTTCTGCGTGGGGACCGCCGCCGGGGTGCTGATGGCGAAGCTGCTGAACAGGTTCAGTAAGAACCCGATCAACCCGCTGATCGGTTCAGCCGGGGTGTCGGCGGTGCCGATGGCGGCAAGGGTGTCGAACAAGGTGGGTCTGGAAGCGGACGGGCAGAACTTCCTGCTGATGCACGCGATGGGCCCGAACGTGGCGGGGGTGATCGGCTCGGCGATCGCCGCCGGGGTGATGCTCAAGTACGTGCTGGCGATGTAGGCCGGCGTCCTCCCCGGAGGCGTGGCCGTTGCCCCGCCTCCGGGTCAGGATTAACAACGCCCCTTTGCCATCGATCACTTTTCTGAAATTAGCGGTTCTGTGCGCCATCTGCGGGTTCTCGGGCCGCGAAACGGGGAAACTAATCATTTAATGTCTATTGGCGCTATGTATACCCGAAAAATCACCCACTGGTTTGCCAGGCGATCGTTTCAGAATCGCATCTTCCTGCTGATCTTATTCACCTCGACGATCGTTATGCTGGCGATGTCATGGTATCTGACCGACATTACCGAAGAGCGTCTGCATTACCAGGTCGGGCAGCGGGCGCTGATTCAGGCAATGCAGATTTCGGCGATGCCGGAGCTGGTCGAGGCGGTTCAGAAACGCGACCTCGCCAGAATCAAAGCGCTTATCGACCCCATGCGTTCGTTCTCCGACGCCACCTATATCACCGTCGGTGATGCTAACGGCCAGCGCCTCTATCACGTCAACCCTGATGAAATCGGCAAATCGATGGAGGGCGGCGATAGCGATGAAGCACTATTAAACGCGAAAAGCTACGTGTCAGTGCGCAAAGGCTCGCTGGGCTCCTCGCTGCGCGGTAAATCACCGATTCAGGACGAGACCGGCAAGGTGATCGGCATTGTGTCGGTAGGCTATACCATTGAACAGTTAGAGAACTGGCTCAGCCTGCAGATAAGCTCGCTGCTGATCCCGATGGCGATCATGTTACTGCTCCTGCTCTACTGCGCCCGCCGCTTCTCGTTGCATATCAAAAAGCAGATGCTGAATATGGAACCCCAACAGCTGTCGCAGCTGTTGATCCAGCAAAGCGTATTGTTTGAATCCGTGTTCGAAGGGCTTATCGCCATCGACTCCCGTTACAAGATCACCGCGATTAATCAGACTGCCCGCCGGTTGCTCAACCTGAGCCAACCGGAAACGACGCTTATCGGTAAAGGGATCAGCAGCGTGATTTCGCAGGAGGCTTTCTTCTACGATGCGCCGCAGACCAATAAAAAAGACGAGATCGTCACCTTCAATCAGATCAAAGTGATCGCCAGCCGGATGGCGGTGATCTTAAATAATGAGCCACAGGGCTGGGTGATCAGCTTTCGTAGTAAAGACGATATCAACACCCTCAGCCTGCAGCTTAGCCAGGTACAACAATATGCCGATAACCTGCGCGCCGTGCAGCATGAGCATCGCAATCTGATCTCCACCATCGCCGGCCTGCTGTTTCTTAAACGCTACGATCATGCGCTGGATCTGATCCAACAGCAGTCGGAAAGTCACCAGAAGGTCATCGATTTTATCGCGCGTAATTTCCAGGACAACCACCTGGCCGGGCTGTTGATCGGCAAATATTACCGGGCCAAAGAGCTTGGACTTGAGCTGATTTTCGATCCGGCCTGCTTCGTCGACAGATTACCCACCGCCCTTTCTCACAACGAATGGATCTCGATCGTGGGGAATCTGCTTGATAATGCCTACAATGCCAGCCTGCAACAGCCGCAGGGCTCAAGGCAGATAGAGTGCCTGATCAACAGTGACGGCCACGAGGTGATTATCGAGGTCGCCGATCAGGGATGCGGCATTGACGAGACGCTGCGCGATCGGATCTTCGAGCGCGGCGTCACCAGCAGCGTCAGCAAAGATCATGGCATCGGACTCTGGCTGGTTCGCAGCTACGTGGAACAGGCAGGCGGCAGCATCGTCGTCGAAAATAACATACCTTTTGGCACCATCTTTACTCTTTATATTCCCCTGACCCGAGATGAACATCATGGATAGCATCACCACTCTTATCGTTGAAGACGAACCTATGCTGGCGGAGATCCTGGTGGATAACATCAAACAGTTTCCCCAGTTCGACGTCATTGGCATTGCGGATAAACTCGAGAGCGCCAGGAAACAACTCAGACTGTATCAACCGCAGCTGATCCTGCTGGATAATTTCTTACCTGACGGCAAAGGTATCGACCTGATCCGCCATGCGGTCAGTACCCATTACAAGGGGCGGATTATCTTTATTACCGCTGATAATCATATGGATACCATCAGCGAAGCACTGCGCCTGGGGGTGTTCGACTATCTGATTAAGCCGGTGCACTACCAGCGCCTGCAGCACACCCTGGAGCGCTTCGCTCGCTATCGCAGCTCGCTGCGTTCCAGCGAACAGGCCAGCCAGATCCACGTCGATGCGCTGTTTAATATTCAGGCTCGGGAACAGACGGAACCGGCCAGCGCACCGCTACGCGGGATTGATGAAAGCACCTTTCAGCGCGTACTCCAGCTGTTTGCCGACCCGGCGGTGGTGCATACCGCCGACTCGCTGGCGCGTATCCTTGGCAGCAGCAAAACCACCGCCCGCCGTTATCTGGAACAAGGGGTGAAGAACGACTTTCTGGAAGCGGAAATCAGCTACGGCAAGGTTGGTCGACCGGAGCGTATTTATCGCGGCAAACAGACCTCCCCTGAGCAGGTCTGAAACGTTTACGCCAGGGAATAGCTGACCACCAGCTGCCCCTTCTTCATCTTAATCTGACTGATAAGAATGTCGCCCAGCTCCGCCAGGCGGGCGACATGTGTGCCACCGCAGGGATAGGCGGGCAGTTCGCCAAACCCCACCATGCGCGAACCCTCAGCGAAGATCACCTGACGCGGGAGGTCCTGCGCCTGCCATGCCTTCACCTGGCTCAGCAGCGCGCTGGCGTCGGGTATCACGGCGTGGTTCCCGCCGGTGAAAGCGATCCGCCCCTCGCCAGGCCAGTGGTGCGCTTTCACCGGTTGCCAGCCAAGCTGTTCGCCCGCCAGGCCAAGCAGGTGGCCGGCGGAATGCAGGCGGGCATGCAGGTGTCTCGCGGAGGCATCTATTCTCATCTCCACTTCACCGAGGGGAAGCGGTTGCGACAGAATATGCAGCACGCTGTCGCCGCGCACAACCACCGTCTCAACGGCCTGTCCGGCAATCCAGCCGCGATCCGCCGGTTGACCGCCCCCTTGCGGGTGAAACAGCGTCCGATCCAGTTCGATGGCGTAGCGGCCATCCGCTTCAGCGGTGCAGGCGATGATCTGGGCGCGCCCATCGGTAGCGTCGCTGGTGTAATAAACCCGTTCAGTCATAGTGATTCTCCTCTCTGTCCGCCCAGTATATTATTAATACCGACAGCGATAATCCTATCACCAGCCAATGCACTCTTGCTCCGGGAGCACAAATGAATCTCAGCCTCCTGCCCGACCTTGCCCTTTTCGTCCAGATCGTCGACCAGGGCAGCTTCTCCGCCGTCGCCCGCCAGAGCGGCATTACCCCTTCCGCCGTTAGCCGCAGCGTGTCGCGGCTGGAGCGAGAGATGGGCTGCAAACTGCTGCAGCGTACCACCCGCAAGCTGCGTCTGAGCGATGCCGGGGAAATGGTGTATCAGCATGCCCAGCAGATGCTTGAAGCGGCGCGACAGGCGATGAATTCCGCCGGCAGTCGCCAAACGGTCGCCCAGGGAAAGCTGACGCTCAGCGTACCGAAAGCCGTCGGCCGCTTCGTGATCCATCCGCTGATGATGGCGTTTTTTCAGCGTTACCCGCAGGTTGACGTCTGCCTGCGGCTGGAAGATCGCCCTCTGGATTTTATCGATGACGGTATCGATCTGGCGTTACGCATCACCGATACCCCCTCGCCCGGTCTGCATGGCAAACCGTTGATGCCAGTCACGCACGTTATCTGCGCCACTGAGGTCTATTTACAGCGCCACGGTATGCCGCGCACGCCGCAGGAACTGCGCGCGCACAGCTGCATCAGCCTTGGCGAAACGCCCGCCGACGCGCGCTGGAAGTTCCGTCGGGAAGGGAAAACCGAAACGGTGCAAACATACGGGCGGTACGCCGCCAACCATACCGCCGTGCGCCTCGACGCGGTCAGGCAGCATTTAGGGATCGGCAGCCTGCCGCTGTTCACCGCCCGCGAGGCGCTGGCGAATGGCGACATCGTGCAGGTGCTGCCCGAATGGGAATTTATCAGCAGCTACTCTGGCGATCTGTGGCTGCTCTGGGCGGGAGATAAGCATATGCCCGCCAGAATGCGGGCGATGATTGATTATCTCAGCGAGACGGTGCCGGCGCTGAACGCAGGCAGCATAGCGCCAGCGAAATAACCGCAAACCACGGAATGATAACCCCCAGCACGAACCAGAGCCCGGAGCGGCCGATATCATGCATCCGCCGGCAGCCGATCGCCAGCAGAGGGAGAGTCATCAGCAGCAACCACAGCGCAGCAAAGGGAATAACAACAAAACTGAGGATGCCGTATTGAGGGTTAAAGCTGGTTGCCAGCCACCAGACGGCCAGCGGCGCGCTGGCGATCAGTAGATTGATAAGAAAAAACGTCCAGAACTGCTGTCGGCTGGCCCGGCCGCTAAAATTAAAGGTCTCTTTCCAGCCGCTTAAATACGCCTGTCCATAGGTCATTGCCTCTCTCCATGAGAATAACGTCACTGGTCGCAGGCCTGATTGAGCGCCTTAGCCCCACGAAATAAAAGGCAGATTAAATGATTATCCAGCTGCGATTCCTGTGCTGGCACAAAAAAGCGGGTTTTGGCGACAAAGAATGGCTGGCAGCGAGCAGGCTGCCAGCACGGGAGAAAACCAATTAATGACCAGTAGTTAATTGTTTTTTATTATAATTAATGAGTCCGCCGGCTTGAATAATCGCCTGCTCGTCGGCAGTTAATTTCTCCATATAGAGGCTAATCTGCTGAATCGGCTTTTTCTCACTGACGACATAAGCGGTGATATCGCTCAGCTCGCCCGCCAGCGCGCTTTTTATTCCCGGAATGAAGATAAAGTCGCCGACCTCGAAGTCTGGCGCCTGCTTCATCTGCAGCGGCAGCATTCCCCAGTTAATGATATTCGAGCGATAGCGCTTGGTCGCATATTCCTGACAGATATTGGCCAGGCCCCCGAGTACCCGCTGGCAGCTCGCGGCTTGTTCGCGCGCCGAGCCATCGCCGGGTTTGACGGCATAGACCATGCTACCAATCTCCGTCTGTTCAACGGAAATCTGTTCCTGGCCAGGTAGCAGTCGCAGTTGTGAGAAAATATTGCCCAGCTGCGGACAGCTGCTATACAGATCCTCACCGTTAACGCGCTGTTGCTCCATAGCGGCAATAGCTTTGCTGCGCCCAACATAGTCAGGATCGCGACGGGACAGCGTAAATTCAGCCAGCCCTAACGGATTAGAACGAAACGATGACGTTTCACCGGATGGGATCAGTTCGTCAGTGGTGGTCACTGGATCCATTATCTTTGACGCCACCACCAGCAGAATATTTTCCGTTAGCGCATTCATTTCCGGCCAGTCTTTAATATTCGGGCCATAGATCATTGGCTGATCCGTCACCCCTTTTACAAAGCCCTGATAAACCCGGCTCTTGTAGGACGAAGCATCAAATTCATATTCTGGCGCGTCCTGCCAGCAATCGAGCTCTGCTGCAGACGTCAACAACCCGCCGTTGATGGCCGTAGCGGCAATCGAGCGGGCATCCATTAATGCCACCGCGGACATTTGGCCATTGCCCGGTTTAGAGCCTTCACGGTTGGGAAAATTACGCGTCGTGTGCCGGATACTTAAGCCATTATTCATCGGCGTGTCGCCGGCGCCAAAGCAAGGGCCGCAGAATGCCGTGCGAACAATTGCCCCTGAGCTCATTAAATCGTTAATTAACCCCTTTTTATTTAACGCCATCAGCACCGGTTGCGAGGAGGGATAAACAGAGAGCGAGAAAATATTATCCCCACAGGCGTGGTGCTTCAGAGCTTGAGCCGCCTGGGCCACGTTGACATAGTTACCTCCGGCGCAACCGGCAATGATCCCCTGCTGGACGCGTAATTTGCCGTTCTCAATTTTGTTTAACAGCGACAGCTTTGCGCGGCCAAGAGAAATTTTCTCCGACTCCACTTCCACTTCACGTAAAATGTCCGTCAGGTTTTCATTAAGCGTGGCGATTTCATAAACATTGGCAGGATGAAACGGTAACGCGATCATCGGCTTAATGGCGCTTAGATCGACCTCAATGCAACCATCGTAGTACGCCATATCTTTTGCCGACAGCGCCCGATAGTCTTTCTCCCTGCCATGAAGGCGTAAGAAATGGTGCGTCTCATCATCCGTCTGCCAGATAGAGGACAGACAGGTGGTCTCGGTGGTCATCACATCAATGCTGTTTCGGAAATCAGTCGACATACTGCCCACGCCGGGGCCGACGAACTCCATGACCTTATTCTTGACATAGCCGCTCTTGAACACCGCGCCGATAATCGCTAATGCAATATCCTGCGGCCCGACCCCAGCCGCCGGTTTGCCGGTTAAATACACTGCGACAACCTCAGGGTAATCAATATCCCAGGTACTGCCGAGCAGCTGTTTGACTAACTCCCCGCCCCCTTCGCCCACCGCCATCGTGCCCAGAGCGCCGTAGCGGGTATGACTATCCGACCCCAGTATCATTTGACCGCAGCCAGCCATCATCTCACGCATATACTGGTGAATAACGGAAATATGTGGCGGAACATAAATTCCGCCGTATTTCTGTGCCGACGTTAAGCCAAAAATATGATCATCACTGTTTATTGTGCCGCCCACCGCGCAAAGTGAATTATGGCAATTGGTTAAAACATATGGCAGCGGAAAGCGCGTCATCCCGGACGCTTTCGCTGTCTGAATAATGCCAACGAAGGTAAGATCATGGGAGGCCATGGAATCAAATTTAATTTTTAACTTCCGTTCATCGCCTGAACGACTGTGGGATGACAAAATTGACCACGAAATAGTTCCCTTGCGTGCAATTTCCTTTTCGACGGGAAATGAACATGATTGTTCCGCAATAATACCGTGCTGCTGGGATAAATAAACCCCATGCTCGTGTAATGTAATCATGACTTGCGTCCTTTGCTGTAGACAAAATGATAAAGTTTCCCTACCTCTCTACGCCTACGGATAGAAGGGGAAAAAGAGGGGGAGTAAAATAAAACTCACAATAATCGATATGACTATTAGCGGCAGACCAACCCGTACATAATCGATAAACCGATAGCCTCCTGCGGAAAAAATCATCATATTCGCCGGGGTGCCTACTGGCGTCGCATAGGCGCATGAACAGCCGATCACGATGGCCATCAGCACCGCCCGCGAGTCAGCCCCCATTGAATTGGCAATAGACAAACCAATCGGGATAAGTAAGGCGGCCGTTGCCATATTTGACATAAAATTGGTTAACAGGCAGGAGATAATCAATACTGCGCTTAACAGTAAGAATGGCGAAGCCTGCTGGCCAAGCAGATCGATAACAGAGCGCGCCATGATTTCTCCAGCGCCGGTGGTTTCAAGCGCTTTCGCTAACGCTAAGGTTCCGCCGAACAGAAAAATAGTCTGCGAGTCGATAGACTGATAAGCCTGCTTTTCCGTAATCACACCGCTGATCACCAGCAGTAAAGCGCCAACGGAGCCAATAACCGCAATGGGTAAGCCGATGATATTTTCGAAAATCATTCCCAGCACAGTAAATACCAGGACCAGCACGGCAATCACTTGCTTATATTTTGGGCAGCTAACTTTTTTGCTCTTGCTGGCATTTGCACTACTATGGCCCGATTTTGCCGGTAGCAGTTTATAGCCGATAGTCAAAAAGTAGATGATCCCGCAAAGCAGCATGGGAATACCGAGTTTGGCATACTCGAAAAAATCAAAGCGTTGCCCAACTTGCTCAAGCGCCGACTGCGCAATCAAATTTCCCGGCGAGCCGATCAGGGATAAGTTTCCCCCCAGCGCCGAAGCGAACGCCAGCGGCATAAGCAGACGAGATTGCGCATAGCCAGATTTGATAGCGGTACCGATGACCACCGGTATCAATACCGCAGCCGTTCCGGTATTGGATAAAAACCCGGAAAGAATGCCACACACCAGCATAATAATAACGATGAGCTGCCTCTCAGACCTGGCGTAACGCGTCACTATGCCGCCAATCTTATCGGTGACCCCGGTTTCAAACAGGGCGCCACCGACCACGAACATCGCCACAAATAAAATGACGTTTTGATTAATAAATCCGGCAAACGCCATTTTCACATCAAAAATGCCGGTTACGACTAAAGCAATGCACACAATCATTGCCGTGACAGCCAGCGGAATCTTTTCCCAAATAAACATCACAATTGAAAATAACAGCAGTGACAAGGTAATTGCGACTGGTGACATCAATAGATAATTCCTTATTCAAAAGATATACATTATTAAAAGCAGGTGATGCAAATAACTCACAGGCGCTTAACGCTTCAAATCCAAATTAGATTATTTTCCAGTACATTAATATCTCCCACCACCACACGCCTACGGTGATATGTAAGAGGAAAGTCAGCAGGGTCAATATACCGCCAATAATCCACCACGACTTAATATCATTGTATCCCACGCCAAAAATAACCGGACCTGCCGCACCGCCATAATGAGTGACCATTCCGCCATAGGAATTACTAAACAGCAGGGCAAGAGCTGTGAGCATAATCGGCGCACCAGAGACATTAGCCAGCATAGCGAAAACCGGCACCATCGCCACAATATAGGCGCTACCGGAAGCAAAGAAATAACGGACCACAATGCTCAACGCAACGATGATGATGAAGGCAAGCGTGCTGTGTGTGCCAAAAGAAATGTTATTTTTCAGCAAATCCGCCAGCCATAAGAAAAAACCCACGCTGGACAACAATGAGCTTAAGCCGATAATCCCGCCGTACCAAATTAAGGTGTTCCAGCCACCTTTGTTCTTAATCACGTCATCCCAGCTGACGATTTTTAACACCAACATCAAGGCCATCACACAAATAGCGACCGTTGATTCGTTCACGCCCAGCGATTTACTGAATACCCAACCGCCCAGCGCCATGACAAACAGGAGGGAGAGCATTTTCTCCCGTAACGTCATCGGCCCTAAGGCTTCAATCCCGGCTTTGGCTATCGCTTTGTTATCGACCTTCTTCAGCTCAGGTGGATAAAGCTTATAGATAATCAGCGGCGTCACTAACAGCATTATGATGCCTGGCAACACGCCGGCCAGCGCCCATCCGCCCCAGCTTAATTTGATATGACAAATATCTTCAATCATCTTGAGCGCCAGAATATTGCCGGCCATCGCCGTAAAAAACATATAGCTGGTGGTTTTGGTGACCATATAGACGTTCATCATCAGATAATGACCAACGCGCTTCGCACTATGTTCAGGTTCCGAGCCCAGAGCCACGGCCACGCTATTTATGATCGGTAAAACGATACCGCCGGCGCGCGCGGTATTTGATGGCGTCGCGGGCGACAGGATCAGATCCAAAAAAGCGGTGACATAGCCTAATCCCAGCGTGGTGCTGCCTATCTTGCCAATGAGAATATAGGCGATGCGTTTGCCCAGACCGGTAATGACAAATGCAGCACTGAGAGTGAAAGCCGAGAAAACCAGCCAGGTGGTGCCGGAAGCATAGCCGCTTAAGACACTCGATGTTTTTATGGTGCCATCACCTAAATTACCGATTACCACCATGGAGGCCGCAACGGCGATTAACAAGACAACCGGTTCGGAAAAGGGTTTAATCACTAACCCAACGATCGCTGCCAGATAAATACCTGACAGTATCCAGGCCAGCTCGGTCAACCCTTCTGGCGCGGGAAATAAACTAATGAGTAGCGGTATGGCTATAGTAACGACTAACTTCCATAACGATTTTTTATCCATTTTAATTCCATCCCAGAATTAATCATATTAAGACATTGATAAAACGTCAGTGAAGAGAGAGTTTCCCGTTCAAATAACCTGTAAATTGTCTGGAAAGATGATTAATCAGGCAGGTAAACCATTCCCGAAAGGATCTTACGGGCCGTACGAATAACCGATGCGCGAATGCTTTCTGGCTGCCCATCAGTATTACTCAGACTCACATCAATGCTCCCGCTGGGATGCTCAACTTTAATTAAGCCATCCCCCGCCATGCGGGTCATTTCGTTAACCACGGTATCCGCAATAATGCAGGCGCTCGCCAGGCCGATGGCGCCGGTGATCGCTAACGATTTATGGCAACTATGCGGCATAAAATAACGCACGCTTAAGGTTCCGCCCTGCAGTGGCGGCGCCACCAGCACAGGTTTAGGGATTACCATATTTGATACGTCGCCAAATCCCATTGCCGCGCCGGCTTGTTTACGGATTGATTCAAGACGTTGAAAAAAGTCTTTATCCTGATCTAATTCATTTGCTGACTCATATCCTGTTTTGCCCAGGCTATGCGCCGGAATAATCACCATCGGCATAGCCATATCGATACACGTCACGCGAATATTATCAAAAATATCCACCCGATTGCCGGTGGGGAAAAGCTGGCCGGACTTTGCCCCTGCAGCGTTCAGAAAAGTCAGGCTAACGGGCGCGGCGTGTCCCGGCACGCCATCAATATGCGTGCTTCCTTCATAAACCACCTGTCCATTCGGGGTCTGAATATCTGCGTCAACAAAGGTATTGGTGTTCACGTTCCTAATGCGCACCCGTGTTATCGGAGAGGTTGCCGCGACAAGTCCTTTTTCGATGGCAAATCCCCCCACGGCGCAGAGCATATTGCCGCAATTTGGCGTAGTATCCACTCGCCGCTCATTGACAATGACCTGAACAAACAGGTAATCCACATCCGCCTGCTGACTGGCTGATTGACTGACAATCGCCACCTTACTGGTTTGCGGGCTCCCGCCGCCAATACCATCGATTTCCAGCTCATGGCCAGAACCCATAATGGTTAATAACGCCTCGTCACGTTGCTGCGTATCCTGAGGGAGATCGTCCGCTAACAGAAAGGCCCCTTTTGATGTGCCGCCACGCATGAGTGCGCACGGAATTTTTTTCATAACACGCTCCTTACAAATAGAGAAGATGAAATCAAATAAACGTCAGGCGCGTATTTAATACACTTAATGAATTTAAAGTTTTTTATTAACTTTATTATTTCATTGTTCGCCAAACCGTTTACCCGAGAATTCTACTTGCAAGGGTTTTGGTGATTGATAACATTAAAAAATAAGATTTATTCCTACAAAACATGAATAACAAATATCACCACTATGATAATTAACGCTGCCTTACTATAAGGTTTAAAGCCTCTTTACGCTTAGGGAGTCATAATGCACAATGAACTATCCGGTATGAAAGCCTTTGTTACCGTGGCTGAACTTGGCTCGTTTAGTAAAGCCGCCGAGATCCTTAATCTGACACAGCCAGCATTGACGCGAAAAATAAAAAAATTAGAAAGCAATCTCAATACTGCCCTGTTCCAGCGTACCACCCGAAAAATCCAGCTTACGCAGGCGGGAGCAATGTTGTTACCGAAAGCAAAATCGCTGATTGCCAGTCTGGATGCCGCCATCTTTGATGTCAGCAACCTGACTTCTCATGTCCAGGATACGATTACACTTTCCTGTATTCCCACCGCCGTCTTTTATTTTTTACCTCGCGCTATCGTTCAATTTAATCAGCGCTATCCGCATATCAAAGTACAAATTTATGAACAAGGTATAGAAAATTGCATGGCTTCGGTGAGAAAGGGGGAAGTCGATTTTGGTATAAATATGAACTTCATCACACATCCCGATATCGAATTTAGTCCACTGGTCAACGAACCCTTTGTCCTGGCCTGCAGAATGGATCATCCGCTGGCCAGTAAAAAACTGGTGGAATGGCGGGAGCTCACCTCGCAAAGGTTAATTGGCGTCAGGCGTTCGAGCGGTAATCGGCAGCTGATTGAAAGTTGCCTGGCGGATAAGCCGTGGAAGCTGGACTGGTTTTATGAAGTGAGACATTTATCCACCTCCCTGGGTCTGGTGGAAGCGGGACTTGGCGTATCGGCACTGCCCTGTCTGGCTATGCCGCAAAATACTAAGGGCACAGTGGTAAGCGTACCGCTCGTGGAACCCGTCATCAGACGGACGCTTGGCATGATCCGTGTAAAAAATCGCCCACTTTCCGCCGCCGCAGAACGCTTCGCTTCGCTGTTACTCCTGATGTGGACGGATGAAGCGAGCGAACTGTGGTGTAACGTGGTGGATCCGCATCAACAGGTATGAACCGCACGCCATCAACGATCACGGCGCCAGGGCGATCACCTCCGCCGCCCAGCGCTGAAACCCGTCGACATCGATATCCAGCGCCACCTGGGCATTGGCCGGCTGGCCCAGTCGCCCTTCGATATCCACCACCGTGGCGCCGGCGGTCCAGGTTCCCTGCGTCTCCACCGCCACAAAACACGGCTGTAGGGTGAACAGTTCCGGGCGGACCAGCCATGCGATAGCGCAGAGATCGTGCATTCTCAGACCACTACTCATGCTGCCGCTACGATAGTGGCTAAACAGCGCATGGAGCATTTTACCGGTCTGATTCAGCGTCGGCAGGGTCGCCAGATAATCCGCCGTCAGCAGCGCCCGATTGGTGACGTCCAGTCCGCACATGACAATCTCCAGCCCGCTGTGGAAGACTTTCGCGGCGGCTTCCGGGTCGATGGCAATATTGAATTCGGCATTCGGCGTAAAGTTGCCCCGGCCCGCCGAGCCGCCCATGATCACCAGCCGGCGAATGTTGAACAGGCATTCCGGATACTGGGTCAGCAGCAGCGCAATATTGGTCAATGGGCCAATCGCCACCAGAGTGATCGGCTCGGCAGCATGCATCAGCGCATCGCGGATCGCCTGGAAGGCCGGCTTCGCCAGCGGCTGCCGGTGATGCTCAACAAAGTCATACCCTTCCATACCGGATTCGCCATGCACCGAGGCGGCATCGCGCAGGGGACGCACCAGCGGCATCGAGGCGCCCTGCGCCAGCGGCACATCGGCATGCCAGAAGTGCAGCAGCTGCAGCGCGTTACGGGTCGTCTTCTCCACCGAGACATTGCCCGCCACGGTGGTCATCAGCTGCAGATCCAGCTCAGGGGCGAACAGCGCCGCGGCAATAGCGGCAGCATCGTCGATGCCCGGATCTGTATCAAGAATGATCGGTAAGCGCATGGTTTCTCCCTAAAAAAAATGCCAGACGTTAAGTCTGGCATCTTCTCATACTGCTGACGGAAAGAACTTACTCTACTTCACGGACATCCACACGCAGCTCTTTCGGCACTTCAAAGACGATATTCTCTTCCCGGCCTTCCAGCGGTACGGCTTCGCCGCCGCCCAGCTCCTGCAGGCGGGTAATGACGTTCTGCACCAGAATATCCGGCGCCGACGCGCCCGCCGTCACGCCGACGCAGGCCGCGTCCTTGACCCACGCTTCCTGAATATCGGAGGCATCGTCAATCAGGTAAGCCGCCTTACCCATCCGCTGCGCCAGTTCGGCGAGGCGGTTTGAGTTGGAGGAGTTTTTCGAACCAACCACCAGCACCACGTCAGCCTGCTCCGCCAGCGCGCGCACCGCTTCCTGACGGTTAGTGGTGGCATAGCAAATGTCGTCTTTGCGCGGGCCGACGATTTTCGGGAAACGCGCGCGCAGCGCGTCAATCACATCCGAGGTATCATCCACCGAGAGGGTGGTCTGGGTCATAAACGACAGCCGGGCGTCGTTTTTGACTTCCAGCTTGAGAACGTCTTCCGGCGACTCGACCAGGTACATGCCCCCTTGCGGGTTATTGTACTGCCCCATCGTGCCTTCGACTTCCGGGTGCCCGGCATGGCCGATCAGAATCGACTCTTCGCCACGGCGGCTGGCGCGGGCGACTTCCATATGCACTTTCGTCACCAGCGGACAGGTGGCGTCGAACACCGTCAGATCGCGGCTCTTCGCTTCATTCCGTACCGCCTGCGATACGCCGTGAGCGGAGAAGATCAGGATCGCGCCATCCGGTACTTCGCTGATCTGTTCGATAAAAATGGCGCCGCGCTTGCGCAGGCTATCCACCACATAGCGGTTATGCACCACTTCATGACGAACATAGATCGGCGCGCCGTACAGCGTCAGCGCGTTTTCTACAATGCTGATAGCGCGGTCAACGCCAGCGCAAAAGCCGCGCGGGTTAGCCAACAGGATCTGCATGTTAATCCTCCAGCGCCGGATCGATCTCCAGCACTTCAATATCAAAATGAACGGTGCGCCCGGCCAGCGGATGGTTGAAGTCGACGGTGATGGAATCGCCGTTCACTTCACGGATCACGCCAGGCATTTCGCTGCCATCCATTGCGGTAAAGAGCATAATCGCGCCGATCTCCGGCTCGCCGGCGTCGATAAACTCGCGGCGAGAGAAATACTGAATCAGGTCCGGGCTCGGGACGCCAAATGCGGCGTCAGGCTCCAGCGAAAAGGCCTTTTTCTCGCCCTCTTTCAGACCAAGAAGCTGTTGCTCCAGCCCCTCAGACAGGGAGGTGTCGCCGAGGCGAAACAGCGCCGGTTTGCCATTGTTACGGGTGGACTCGGCGGTGGATCCATCGTCCAGCTTCAGCGTGAAGTGAACGAGAACCGCGCTGTTGCTCTGTACGGATTTAGACATGCAAATTGCTCGCTTGTTTTCGGTCTCCTGTTGCCCGGAGGCGCTACGCTTACCGGGCGACGGGAGACCACACATTCTGTAGGCCGGGCTGACGTGGCGCCACCCGGCATTAACATTTACGCCTGCTCTTTTGCGGTCGGTTTCGGCAGGAAGCCTTCCAGCACAATCATCGCCGCGCCGATGCAGATAGCGCTATCGGCGAGGTTGAAAGTGGCGAAGTGCCAGTCGCCGACGTAGAAGTCGATCATATCGACCACAAAGCCGTGCCACAGGCGATCGAACAAGTTGCCCAGCGCGCCGCCGATAATCAGGGCGTAGGCAATATTGTTCAGCTTTTGCGTCGCCTTCGAACGGTACATCAGCACCGTCAGCACCACGCAAATGCCGATGGCGATCCCGGAAAAGAACCAGCGCTGCCAGCCGCCGCTGTCGGCGAGGAAGCTAAAGGCCGCGCCATAGTTGCGGGCATAATGCAGATTAAGCGACGGGAACAGCGGAACCGTCTCCCCCAGAGCGAAGTTCTGGAGGATCAGGAATTTGCTGCCCAGATCGATAATCAGCACGGCTACGACCACCCACAGCCAGCGTAGCCCCGTTGAACAAATCGATTTACTCATCAGGCGAATTTACGTTGCTCGCCGTCACCGGCGACGTTGCTCACACAGCGTCCGCAGATTTCCGCGTGTTCCGCCACCTTGCCGATATCGGTAGTGTAATGCCAGCAGCGCGGGCATTTCTCACCTTCAGCTTTGCTCAATGCGACTTTCAGCCCTTTGAGCAGTTCGCTCTGCTGGGCATCAGCAGGCGCGCTCGCATAGTCTGCGACGTTCGCCCCGGAGGTCAACAGGACAAATCGCAATTCATCGCCCAGCGCGTTGAGCTTAGCGGCCAGATCGGCATCAGCATACAGCGTCACCGAGGCTTCCAGCGAGCCGCCGACTTTCTTATCCGCACGCGCCTGTTCAATCACTTTGTTGACTTCGCCACGGACTTTCAGCAGCTCATCCCAGAAGCCGTCATTCATCGCTTCGTTGTCGGCCAGACCGAAGAGACCTTGATACCATTCGCCGGTAAAGACGTATTTCTCACGCTCGCCCGGCAGGTAACCCCAGATTTCGTCCGCGGTGAAGGACATGATCGGCGCCATCCAGCGCACCAGCGCTTCCACGATGTGGAACAGCGCGGTCTGGCAACTGCGACGCGCCACGCTGTCCGCCCTGGCGGTGTACTGACGGTCTTTGATGATGTCGAGGTAGAACGAGCCCATCTCAATGGAGCAGAAGCGCATCAGGCGCTGCACCACTTCGTGGAAGTCGTAGGATTCGTAGGCTTTCAGGATATCTTCCTGTGCCGCCTGCGCGCAGCCGACCGCCCAGCGATCCAGCACCACCATCTCTTCCGGTTTGACCATGTCTTTTGCCGGATCGAAACCGTTCAGGTTGGCCAGCAGGAAGCGCGCGGTGTTACGGATACGACGATAGCTGTCCGCGGCGCGTTTGAGGATCTCGTCTGAGACCGCCATTTCGCCGGTGTAGTCGGTGGAAGCCACCCACAGGCGCAGGATATCGGCACCCAGCTTGTTCATCACGTCCTGCGGGCTAACGGTGTTGCCGATAGACTTGGACATTTTGCGGCCCTGACCATCGACAGTGAAGCCGTGGGTCAGTACCTGACGATATGGCGCTTTGCCTTTCATCGCCGTGGAAATCATCAGAGAGGACATGAACCAGCCGCGATGCTGGTCGGAGCCTTCCAGATACATATCGGCGGCGTGACCGGCGAATTCCGGACGCACGTCAACCACGGAAGAGTGGGTCGACCCGGAGTCAAACCAGACGTCGAGGGTATCCGGCACTTTCTCGTAGCTGTCAGCGTCATCGCCAAGGATGTCGCGGGAATCGAGATCCCACCATGCCTGGATGCCGTCGACTTCAACACGCTTCGCGACTTCTTCCATCAGCTCAAGGGTACGCGGGTGCAGTTCGTGAGTTTCTTTATGCACGAACAGCGACATCGGCACGCCCCAGGTACGCTGACGGGAGATGCACCAGTCAGGACGGTTGGCGACCATCGATTCGATACGCGCCTGGCCCCAGTCCGGGATCCACTGCACGCCTTTGATCTCTTTCAGCGACTGCGCGCGCAGACCTTTCTGATCCATGCTCACGAACCACTGTGGGGTGGCGCGGAAGATGATTGGCGACTTGTGGCGCCAGCAGCACGGATAGCTGTGCTGCATTTTTTCCACATGCAGCAGCGCGCCGCGCTCACGCAGCATCTCAACGATGATATCGTTGGCTTTGAAGACGTTGATACCGTCCAGAGACGGATAGGTGCCTGGCAGATAAGCCCCGTCAGGGCCAACCGGGTTAGCGATTTCCAGACCGTATTTCTGGCTGATCGTGTAATCGTCCGGACCGTGGCCGCCGGCGGTATGCACCGCACCGGTACCGGCATCCAGCGTCACGTGGTCGCCAAGGATCGCCGGCACGTCGAAATCGAGGAACGGATGCTGGAAACGCATCAGTTCAAGCTCGGCGCCGTTCACCGCCGCCAGGATGGTGTAATCGGCCGCGCCAACGCGCTTCATCACGCTCTCAACGAGGTCTTTCGCCAGGATCAGCGCCTGGCCGTCCACCTGCACCAGCGCATAGTCGAACTCTGGCGACAGGGAGATGGCGCGGTTAGCCGGCAGGGTCCACGGGGTGGTGGTCCAGATAACCAGCGACACCGGGCCGTTGACGTCGGCGACGCCGAATTTCGCCAGCACCGCGGCTTTATCTACCGCGTGGAATGCCACGTCGATGGATGGAGAAGTCTTGTCGTAATACTCCACTTCCGCTTCCGCCAGCGCGGAACGGCAGTCTACGCACCAGTGCACCGGCTTGGCGCCTTTATGCAGGTGGCCGTTGCCGATGATTTTAC
This sequence comes from Klebsiella sp. TF21-TM, assembly GCF_019753495.1. Taxonomy (NCBI): domain Bacteria; kingdom Pseudomonadati; phylum Pseudomonadota; class Gammaproteobacteria; order Enterobacterales; family Enterobacteriaceae; genus Klebsiella; species Klebsiella sp. TF21-TM. The sequence goes on from NZ_JAIJYL010000003.1 coordinate 235,610, forward strand.
CCAGCGCGCGAATGATGTTGGCTTCGGTTTTGAAGTCCATGGTCAGATACGGATGCGACCAGTCGCCCAGCACGCCGAGACGGATGAAATCTTTACGCTGACCCTCGATCTGCAGAGCGGCATATTCGCGGCACTTGGCGCGGAATTCTGCGGCGGTGAACTTCTCGCCCGGCTTGCCGTATTCCTGCTCTACTTTCAGCTCGATCGGCAGACCGTGGCAGTCCCAGCCCGGAACGTAAGGCGAGTCATAGCCCGTCAGTCCTTTGGACTTAACGATAATGTCTTTCAGAATCTTGTTAACCGAGTGACCAATATGAATACTGCCATTCGCATAAGGAGGGCCATCATGCAGAATGAAGGTTTTTTTGCCTTTTTTGGCTGCACGAATGATGCCGTACAGGTCATCATCGGTCCAACGCGCCAGCATTCCCGGTTCGCGTTTGGCGAGGTCGCCACGCATAGGGAACCCTGTTTCCGGCAAATTCAGGGTCGATTTATAGTCACTCATCAGATTCTCGGTTCCGTATTTCGGTTTGATAAACACCAGTGGCTCAGGCCTGGCTGGTCAGCCCAAATAATTCGCGGGCCGTTAACTCATCACGTGCGATTTGCGCCTTCAGCTCGTCGAGCGACGCAAACCGCTGCTCATTACGTATCTTTTTACGCAGTACTACATTGATATGGCGACCGTAGAGGTCCATTACAACGTCCAACAGATGCACTTCGAGCTGCTGACGCACGCCCGCTACCGTTGGACGGGTGCCAATATTGGCGACGCCGGCGATCGGCTTGTCGCCCAGCCCTGTCACTTCTACCGCATAGACCCCTTTAACCGGGGAAACCTGACGACGCAGCGGTAAGTTCGCCGTCGGAAAACCTATGGTACGGCCCAGTTCGTCGCCATGCACGACGCGTCCGGAAATGCTAAACGGATGGCCGAGCAGCGTCTCCGCCAACAGGAGATCGTCATCAGCCAGCGCCTGACGCACCGCCGTGCTGCTGATCCGCACCCCGCCTTCGCAGAAGGTTTGGGTGCTGGTGACGTCGAAGCCGTATTCCGCCCCCGCCTTTTGTAATAACAAGAAATCCCCCTGGCGACCAGCGCCAAAGCGGAAATCGTCACCGACGGCAAGGAACTGCACGCCCAGGCGGCGCACCAGCAGTTCACTGATAAAATCCTGCGCCGTCAGCGCGGCGAACCGGCGGTCGAAGCGAACGCACAGCACATAGTCGACCCCGCTTTCAGCCAGATAGCTCAGCTTTTCACGCAGGCGGGTCAACCGCGCCGGGGCTTTATCGGCGGCAAAGAGCTCGAGCGGCTGGGGTTCGAAAATCATCACCACCACCGGTAAACCGCGCTGGCGGCCCTCTTCGCGCAAGCGCTGCAGCAGCGCCTGATGCCCACGATGCACGCCGTCAAAATTGCCAATGGTCAGCACGCACCCGTGCGGGGCCTGACTGAGATTATGTATGCCGCGTATCAGCTTCATGTCTGGCTCAAAACAGTGAAAATCGTCCGAGTATACCTTGTACAACTGTCAACGTTAACCAGCGATTGCTCCTCGGCAACGAAAGTTCTCAGGAATTCATTCACTCAGCGCGAGTCAGCGGGAAAACCGCCCGCCCCCGGCGATTTTTATGGTGGAAAAGCTGTATTCGCCTGCAACAAGCTGGTAGAATCTTGCGCCATCACTACGTAATGAAGCGCTGTGGTGTTAAACGGCGCTTATTTGCACAAATCCATTGACAAAAGAAGGCTAAACGGGCATATTCCTCGGCCTTTGAATTGTCCATATAGAACACATTTGGGAGTTGGACCTTGGCTAATATCAAATCAGCTAAGAAGCGCGCCGTTCAGTCTGAAAAGGCTCGCAAGCACAACGCTAGCCGTCGCTCTATGATGCGTACTTTCATCAAGAAAGTATACGCAGCTATCGAAGCTGGCGACAAAGCTGCTGCACAAAAAGCATTTAACGAAATGCAACCGATCGTGGACCGTCAGGCTGCTAAAGGTCTGATCCACAAAAACAAAGCTGCGCGTCATAAGGCTAACCTGACCGCTCAGATCAACAAACTGGCTTAATCGCTGCTTGTTGTCGCTTTGTGAAAAAACCCGCGAAAGCGGGTTTTTTTATGCCTGTCATCTTTCCCGTCCTGGCGCGACCTGAGCCACGCCAGCCCACGCTTTCCGGCTATCTGGGTTCAGTAAACAGCGACGAATAATCGCGATTGCAGATGCGCTGTACCGCCGGATGCTGAATCATCCGTTCGGCGAAAATGGCGTGATACTCCTCCATCACGCTATCCATGCGACCAATTTCGACAATCGATTCATCATGGTAGAAATCATGCGCGTAGAGCGTCGGCGCGACAAAAATCGCATTATGCGCGGCGCCGAAGGCTTTCATGAGCGCCGCGTCGTCAAACTCGCCGAGGATCTCCACCTTCAGCCCCTGCACGTTAATCCAGTTCAGCAGCTTACGTCCCAGCATCGAGCGTCGACCAGGGATCAGCAGCCGTCGCTCTTCAAGACAGGCCGGGAACGGCTTCATTGGCGCCGGGTTCATGCACCAGAAGCTGACGCTGCACTCGCCAATCTTCACCGAAAACAGCCCTTCCTGCTGCGTCGAGTCGATCGGGCAGTCAGAGATAATCATATCGAGCTTATGCTGGCTCAGCTGCTCCAGCAGCAGCTCATGGGTGGATTCAAAACAGCGCAGATGGATCTGCTCGCTTTCGACAACGGCGGCATCCAGTACGCCGCTGACCAGCCGTTTCGATAGCGCATCGGCCACGCCGACGTCAAACAGCAGATTCGACTCTTTGCGGTAGTTGACGATGTCGAGCATCTCCTGGCTCAGGGTAAACATCCGGTCGGCGTAGCGAAAGACCAGCTCCCCGAGCTCGCTCGGCTCCAGCCCTCTTCCCTTGCGCTTAAATAACTTTCCCTGCAGACGCTCCTCCAGCGCTTTGATCTGCCCGGTAATGGTTTGCGGCGTCAGAAACAGCGCCTCCGCCGCGCCCACGACAGACCCTTCTTTATAGACGTGCCAGAAGTAGTACAGATGGTTGTAGTTGATATGTGACATGCTTCTCTCCCTGATAATGTCCAGGAGAGCCTGGCAGGCCCTCCTGCAGAAAGGTTATACCGCGAGGCGAGTATCCGTTACGCGCTGACGCAGTATGAGGTAGCCGGTAACAGCTGATACCACCGATCCAATTAAGATGCCAAGCTTGGCCCAGTTGATTAACGCGGGATCGACATTGCCGAAGGCCAGCGTGGCGATAAAAATCGACATCGTAAAGCCAATCCCGCACAGAATGCCCACCGCCATAATCTGCCGGCAGGTGGTCCCCTCCGGTAGCGAGGCCCACTTCAGCTTCAGGGCCAGCCAGCAGAACAGGCTGATCCCCAGCGGCTTACCGATAAACAGGCCGGCCATGATACCCAGGGGCAGCAGCGACGTCAGTCCATCAAGCGTAACCCCCCCCAGCGAGACGCCCGCGTTGGCGAAGGCAAACAGCGGCAGGATCATAAACGCCACCCACGGATGCAGGACATGCTCAAGCACTTTAGCCGGTGACTGACCCTGCTTCTCCTGGAGCGGGATCATAAAGCCAACGATGACCCCGGCAAGCGTCGCGTGAACGCCGGACTTCAGCACCGCGGTCCACAGCACCGCACCGACCAGAATATAGATCCCGGTGCGTCGCACGCCGCTCAGATTCAGAACCACCAGCACCGCAATCGCCGCCGCCGCCACGCCCAGCGAGAGCATTGACAGGTCGTGGGTATAAAACAGCGCGATAATCACGATAGCCCCAAGGTCATCAATAATCGCCAGCGCCATCAGGAAAATCTTCAGCGCCGTCGGGACGCGGCTGCCTAACAGCGCCAGCACGCCGAGGGCAAAGGCAATATCCGTCGCCGCCGGGATCGCCCATCCCTCTCTGGCGACAGGATCCTGAGCGTTAAAGGCCAGATAGACCAGCGCCGGGACGATCATCCCGCCGAGCGCGGCAATCACCGGAAAGACCGCCTGACGGCGACTCGCCAGCGAGCCCTGAATCAACTCGCGTTTAACCTCCAGGCCAATCAGCAAGAAGAACACCGCCATCAGGGCATCATTGATCCATAGCAGCATATTCTTGTTGATCTCCAGCGCCCCCACCCGCAGCTGTACAGGCGTATCAAGGAAGGAGTGATACAGACCGCTGGTCACGCTGGTATTGGCCATGACCATCGCCAGCGCCGCGGCGATGATTAAGACAATGCCGCCGGAAGCATCGCTACTGAAGAATCGTTGCAGATGTTTCACTTTTACTTTCATCCTGTTGGTGAATAACTCGATAAAAGTATAATACACAGACTGATAACTCGAAAAAATCAGATTTAAGTTGCGCTAATGCTCGATTTTTACGAGTTAAAGAGGAGGGATAAGACAATGATAGACTGGGCAGCAAAAGGCCAGGCGTTGACGAAAGCAGAATTAACCGCGCAGATCGTCCCACATTTTCTGTCTTTTATTATATTCATATTTCAGACAATCCAGCGTCACGGTCACGTTCGCCGGAGACAGGCGATTTAGCTGCGGCAAAAAAGGATGCGCGTGCAGGTATTGAATAAATTTCGTCGCGCCATTTAACGTGGCGTGCCGCAGATTGGCCGTTTTTTTATTGCCGGTTAGGTTACAAACCGCCATCGCATAGTCCCGTGTAGAGAAGGTCCGCCAGACATTGTTGCGGTTCCCTCCGCCCATAAACAGGCGCGGCGGGATATCATGCAGCGGCGGCGTCATGCCTCGCTCTCTGACAAATGAGATATGGCATCGCCCCTGTTGAACCTGCTGCAAATTCGCCATCAGGCAGCCACCTAATATAAAACATTCCTGATAGATGTAGTGTTGAATATTGAGGGAGCGTGCATCTGTCAGTGTTTTGACTAATTCAAAATGGCGATAAGCCGGCAATACGGGTTTGACCAGCATTCCCGGATCGTTTTTGTATAACGCAGCCGGTCCGTAATCCACATCAAAAAGCGTTGCGCGCCGCATCGTTATCGCTTCTTTCCGTTGCACAAGATGTACCAGCGTACCGGGCGGCAGGCGCTCTTCGTAATAAGAGTGGTATTGATACTCCGCTTCAACGGGCTGGAGTGAATAATTGGTTGTTACGGATATAATCCGACCGGTAGTCTCCTCGGCGGTGACCAGCACATACAGAAAATTGTCACCGCCGTTAAATTTAACCCGAAAAGCGCGGGTGCTGAGGGTAATGTCGAAAGCGGGAAAGGCAAACTCGCGTTCCGCCTGATTTGCCCTGCGGGATAACTTCTGTAATTCACGGCTTAGTCCGGTACTGTCTAACGCAAGGGCGGATCGGATATCCGCCAGCGAAGCCCCATCCTGGATGAGTGCGGCAAGATAATCCTGGCGCGGATCGGTTTTATATCTGACGGGATAAAGAAATGTTTTATGGCACTGCTGGCAGCAGACGCGTGGCTCTCCCTGCGCGGAAAAGCCATACTTTTTTAGTGAGACGCTGCCGCATCCTGGGCAGGATTTTATCAACCCTTTCCATACCCGATTTACCGACTGGCGAAAAAGATTCAGCGATCTTGCCGAAATCACAGGAAAATGAAAACCACATGCCCTGCATAACACATTTTTCCCCTGGTTCTGGTAATCCGGGCTGTTCAGCACGCCCAGATTTTTGCAGCCTGGCGTTTTGCAGCTATCGACATTAACCTGAGAAAACATGATTAACTCCCTGTGACGGTATGATTTTCAAACAAATATTGATTTTATCTCTGCCGGTGAAAAACCATTCTGATGGAGTGTTTTCATCGCGCTCATAGTCACCGCGCTATGAGAGAAAAACGCTTTATAGCCTGCGCACAAATAGTTGTGGTTTCTCTCGCCCGTCGCGGATAGCAAGAAGCGGTGCTTGGGGCAGCCGCCGTAGCAGGCAAATTGCCACTGACAAGAGCGACACTCCTGCGCCATTGAGTGGCTTTTATCATCACCAAACTGCTGGTTTTGCGCGCTATTATTCATCGCATGTAGCGTCGTATCCTGAATATTTCCCAGCCTGTACTGCGGATAAACAAAATGATCGCAGTTATAAACGTCGCCGTTCATCTCCATCGCAAACGCGCTGCCGCAGGTTGGCGCGAATACGCATACCTGGGGAGGCAACCCACACCAGGCGGCAAGCGTCTGTTCAAACATCTGTATGCCTATGTCGCCAATGTCTTCGCGGACCCATACATCAAAAATAGCGTTAAGAAAATGGCCAAACTGTAGCGGATCAACCGACCACGGCATCATTTTTGTTTGCCTGTCCTCAGGGTGCGCCAGCCCAAGGCCGCTCTTTTCGCTGCTTCTTTCCACCAAAGGGATAAATTGCATATAACGGCTGCCGATGCTCTTCAGATAGCGATATACCTGAAGCGGATGGCGCATATTGCTCTGATTAACAACCGTCAGCGTATTAAATTCAACGCCGTGGCGGTGCAGACATTGTATGGCCTGTTCAACTTTCGCATGCGTCGCTTTTCCCGAGCGCGTAACGCGCCATTCGTCATGCAAGGCTGCATCACCGTCAATGGAAATACCGACCAGGAATTGATTGGCCCGAAAAAACTCAGCCCATTGGTCGTCGATCAAAATGCCGTTCGTCTGGAAGGTATTCACAATCGTTTTTCCCGCAGCATAACGCTGCTGGAGTTCGATCGCCCGGCTATAAAAAGGCAGCCCCATCAACGTCGGTTCTCCGCCCTGCCAGGCAAAAATCACCTCATCAACCTCTTGCGCGGCAATATGTTGTTTAATGAAGCGTTCCAGCATCTCGTCTGACATTCTGTAGTTGCGCTTTCGCTCCGGGTAGAGCTTTTCCTTTTCCAGATAGAAGCAGTACTTACAATCAAGATTGCATACTGAACCTGTCGGTTTAATCATGACCTGACAGCTCTTTCTTCGCATGATCGCTATATCCATCCCAATAAAAAGAACCTGATTCAGTTTAAACACCGAATCAGGCGGGCATCGCCCTAAGTGGCATACTACGGTTTTATGGTTATTCGGTTAGCCCCAGGTGACCGGCGTCGGCTTATCGCCACGGGCTTTCATTAACGAATCGTTATCGATGTCTGCTTTATACTTCAGGAACTTATCGTACAGTTGTTTCTCAATATCCGGCCGTTTGCCAATCTGATTGAGCGTTTCGTAACGATCGGTCTTCAGGTTGTAGAGATACTTCGGTTTATTTTCACGATCGATGATCATTTTCCAGTCGCCATCCCTGATCGCCCACTCATCGGTTGGATCGTCCTGGAATGGCATATCAACGCCGAAGATCAACGGCTTATTACGCTCCAGCGGCTTCTGTTCCAGCAGCGGAACCAAAGACTGGCCATCGTACGTGCGATCGTTCGGGAGTGTAAAATCCATCATCTTCGCCAGCGTCGGCATCCAGTCAAGACCGGAAACCGGCGTATCCGTCACCATCCCCTGCGGCAGATGTTTGCCATATTTAATAATCGCCGGAACGCGGATGCCGCCTTCCCACAGATTATCTTTACGGCCACGCAAACCATCGGTCTCACCCGCCAGGTTCAGCTCATACACCTTACGCGCCTCACGCGTTACCGGGCCATTGTCACTGGTGAAAATCACGATGGTGTTGTCTTCTTCGCCCATTGCCTTAATTTTATCCAGCACTTTACCGACCTGAGCATCCATGTAACTGATGTTCGCGTAGTACTCCCCCGTGCCACGCCACGGTTTATCAGCCCAGTCGCCATAAAACAGGTCTGGATGCTGTTTTTGGTACGCGCTCATATATTGCGAGTACATATCGAGATACTTCTTCGGCGAAGCCAGCGGGCTGTGCACCTCAGTAAACGCGACATATAAGAAGAACGGCTTATCATCTTTCTTATTATCCAGCCAGTTCACCACTTCAGAGCTGACAAATTCACCGCTCATTTTATCTGCGCGACCGATTCGTTGCCCATTGCGTAGCCATCCTGTCGGATGCACCACCCCGTAGCGAGGACGCTCTTTGGCATTATCCAGCGTGGAATCCGTGACAAATCCCGCCGGATTCACCAGACTGTAATCAAACCCCATATCTTTTGCCTGGGGTTGATCGGTACGATCTCCACCTGCATTCAGGTGCAGTTTGCCCATCATCGCCGTGTCATAGCCCTGCTGTTTCAACAGATTGGCGATGGTCAGTTCATTACGCCCCAATGCAACATCTTTGCCTTCCGGGATCCATGAGCGAATACCGGTACGAAATGGCATACGACCGGTTAACAGACCCGCACGAGAGGGAGAGCACAGCGGCGCAGGCGCATAATAATCGGTGAATTTCACCCCTTCTTGCGCCAGTTTGTCGATATTCGGGGTTTTGACAATGGGGTGTCCATAAGTTGCAAGATCGCCATACCCTAAATCATCAGCCAGAATAATAACCAAATTAGGACGCTTTTCTGTTGCGGCATGTGCTGTTGACAGCGCGCTCCCGGCACATAGCGCCAGCCCAATCATACTGGCAACAACTGTTTTTTTCATTTTAACTCCTTTGACATTTTTTAAAATTCATACCCAACCATATAAATCATTTGATCGCCAAAGCCGTCATAACCTAATTTGTTTTTAAAATAACGCCAGGTTACCGTTGCCTTCCAGCGAGGATAAAATTTCCAGGCCAGCGTTAAACCGCCATTAATGCCATAATCACCGTGTTGCTGTTCCGCGTAGGCGTCATTTCGCTCAAATTCAATTTCATTCCAGTCTGACAGAACAAATTTCTCGTCAAATAGCGTGAAGTTATAAGCTGCCGTCCAGCCCAGTACATACCCGTTCCAGCCGCTTGTTTGCCCATATTTTGGTGAAACATAATCACCCGACTCATTGTGGAGTCCGATGTAAGGTTTAAAGAATCCCCATTTCCCGGACCATCCCAGATAACCAAGACCATAAAACATGTCCAGATCATCCCCCCACGTATTTTCCCACTGGCCATAAATCTTGCCAAAGAGCGTATAGTCAGAGCCAAAAAGGCGAACATGCGTCATCGCTGAAACCGTATGGTTACGCCCCGCGACAGAATGGTTGAGTACATTACTTTCAAAAAAAGAATAGAATTCAGCTTCTTTAAAATTGACGCCAAAATCAGCCGTGGCTTTCCAGACTTCACCACGACCTACATCGACAAAGCCGCTGTTCCAGTCAGCATAACCTGCATTAATCGATCCAAAAGAATATTGGTAGTCCAAAGATGCTTGTACGGAGTGACTAAAGCCCAAGGATGCTGCAAGTATCGTACAAGCCAATAGCGTATTTTTTATCCGAGGCATTGAAAGTATTTCCCAAAGTTATAATTCGTCCATAGACATACACTACTTTTCTGCGGCGCTTATTGTTAGCGAAACACACCATCAAAATAGTGATGAAAATCTCATATCAAAAGGGACGATGGGCATTATCAGGCATGTGTCAAAATATGTTGTTTTAGTGAGGGTAAGTTATTATTTATAAATATCCGGCACGATCATAACGCACTTGTCTGTTACCTATTTTTGTCATAACTGGCGCGCAAGGACGTTATTGATTTGAGCGACGTCCGACAATACCCATTTGGGCAACCACAGATGAAACGTTCGGGCTTTATCCTGGATGATTAAGACATAATGCCCCAGCAACATCGAAATGACCAGACCATCAATTATTCATGTTATAAATAATAAAGCCCTATTGAGATTAACTGCACATATATTAAATGCATGTAGGTTATGCCATAAGGGAAAAATAAATCAATGGGAAGAACGCTGTTAATACTCCTGATTCAATAAAATAATGATTCTGAATCAAAGAGTTAAATTAATGGATGCATCAAGAACAAATAAAAAAGCCTGGGATTTCTCAATCTCAGGCTTTTTATCAGCAATAACGGAAATGATTAACGAGTCAAATCATCAAAAAACTTCTTCACACCGTCAAAGAAGCTTTTCGAACGCGGGCTGTTGTTTTCCCCGGTCGGGCCGCCGAAGCTTTCCTGCAGCTCTTTCAGCAGCTGCTTCTGCTTCTCGTTCAGCCCCACCGGCGTCTCCACCACCACCCGGCACAGCAGATCGCCCTGCGCGCCGCCGCGAACGGATTTCACGCCTTTCCCACGCATGCGGAACAGCTTGCCGGTCTGGGTTTCACCCGGAATTTTCAGGTTGACGCGACCGTCGAGCGTCGGGACCTCAATCTCACCGCCCAGCGCAGCCATGGTGAAGTTGATCGGCACTTCGCAGTACAGGTTATTACCTTCACGCTCAAAGATAGCGTGCTGCTTCACCTGAACCTGAACGTACAGATCCCCTGCCGGTGCGCCATGCTCGCCGGCTTCGCCTTCGCCCGCCAGACGGATCCGGTCGCCGGTATCCACGCCCGCCGGGATTTTAACCGACAGGGTTTTGGTCTTCTCAACGCGGCCGTGACCATGACATTTATTGCACGGATCTTTAATCAGCGTACCGCGTCCCTGACAGTGCGGACAGGTCTGCTGTACTGCAAAGAAGCCCTGACGCATCTGTACCTGGCCCGCGCCATGACAGGTCGGACAGGTCTGCGGTTTGCTGCCTGCTTTGGCGCCGCTGCCGTGGCAGACGTCGCACTCTTCCAGCGTCGGAATACGGATCTCTTTGGTGACGCCACGAACCGCTTCTTCCAGCGTCAGCTCCATGTTGTAACGGAGATCGGCGCCGCGCGCCGCGCGCTGCCGGCCACGTCCGCCGCCAAAGATATCGCCGAAAACATCGCCAAAGATATCGCTGAAGTCCGCACCGCCGCCAAAACCGCCGCCGCCGCCCATGCCGCCCTGCTCAAAGGCCGCATGGCCGTACTGATCGTAGGCCGCACGCTTCTGGGCATCAGTCAGGATTTCATACGCTTCTTTGATTTCTTTAAATTTGGCTTCGGCCTCTTTATCACCCTGGTTGCGGTCCGGGTGATACTTCATGGCCAGGCGCTTATAAGCCTTTTTGATTTCACGCTCTTCCGCTGTTTTGGAGACGCCTAAAATCTCGTAGTAATCTTGCTTTGCCATCGGTGTTTTTCAGCCCCTTAACATGCGTGCACGGGCGGAGAGGAAACCTCTTCGCCCGTGCCAGTGTTTTACCCGTTCAAAGGGCGATTATTTTTTATCTTTCACTTCTTCGAACTCAGCGTCGACAACATCGTCGTCTTTCGCGTTGCTCGCCTGAGCGTCAGCGGAACCCGCCTGCTGCTGAGCATGCTGCTGCTGGGCGATTTCCATCAGCTTCTGGGAAACCTGCGCCAGCGCCTGCATTTTCGCTTCGATGTCCGCTTTGTCTTCACCTTTCAGCGAAGTTTCCAGCGCGGTCAGCGCAGACTCGATGGCAGTTTTGTCGTCAGCCGGCAGTTTATCGCCTGCTTCTTCAACCTGCTTGCGAGTGCTGTGCAGCAGATGGTCGCCCTGGTTACGGGTCTGTACCAGCTCTTCGAACTTACGGTCAGATTCGGCGTTAGCTTCCGCTTCGCGAACCATTTTCTGAATTTCTTCTTCATTCAGACCGGAAGACGCTTTGATGGTGATCTTCTGCTCTTTACCGCTGTTTTTGTCTTTCGCGGAGACGTGCAGGATACCGTCAGCATCGATGTCAAAGGTCACTTCGATCTGCGGCATGCCGCGCGGCGCCGGGTTAATGCCATCCAGGTTGAACTGACCCAGAGATTTGTTATCAGACGCGCGTTTACGCTCACCCTGCAGCACATGGATGGTAACCGCGGACTGGTTGTCTTCAGCGGTAGAGAACACCTGGCTGTGCTTGGTCGGGATAGTGGTGTTTTTGCTGATCAGCGCCGTCATCACGCCGCCCATGGTTTCGATACCCAGCGACAGCGGGGTCACGTCGAGCAGCAGAACGTCTTTCACATCACCGGTCAGTACACCGCCCTGAACGGCAGCGCCGATCGCCACGGCTTCATCCGGGTTAACGTCTTTACGCGGTTCTTTACCAAAGAACTCGGCCACTTTCTTCTGCACCATCGGCATACGAGTCTGACCACCAACGAGGATGACGTCGTTGATATCGGAAACGGACAGACCGGCATCCTGCAGGGCTACTTTCAGCGGCTCGATGGAACGGTTAACCAGGTCTTCTACCAGGCTTTCCAGTTTCGCACGCGTCACTTTGATGTTCATGTGTTTCGGACCGGTCGCGTCTGCCGTGATGTACGGCAGGTTAACGTCGGTCTGCTGAGCAGAAGAGAGTTCAATCTTCGCTTTCTCAGCGGCTTCTTTCAGGCGCTGCATCGCCAGCGGGTCGTTGCGCAGGTCAATGCCCTGATCTTTCTTAAATTCATCAACGAGGTAGTTGATCAGACGGGTATCGAAGTCTTCGCCGCCCAGGTGGGTATCACCGTTGGTCGCCAGTACTTCGAAGGTTTTTTCGCCATCAACTTCGTCGATTTCGATAATAGAGATATCGAAAGTACCACCACCGAGGTCGTAAACCGCGATCGTGCGGTTGCCCACTTCTTTATCCAGACCGTACGCCAGCGCGGCCGCGGTCGGTTCGTTGATGATACGTTTGACTTCAAGACCGGCGATACGGCCAGCATCTTTGGTTGCCTGACGCTGCGCATCGTTGAAGTAAGCCGGTACGGTGATAACCGCTTCAGTTACCGGTTCACCCAGGTAATCTTCAGCCGTTTTCTTCATTTTTTTCAGCACTTCAGCAGAGATCTGCGGCGGTGCAGTTTTGGTGCCCTTCACATCCAGCCATGCGTCGCCATTGTCTGCGGCAACAATTTTGTATGGCATGATAGAAACGTCACGCTGAACTTCTTCGTCCTGGAAGCGGCGGCCAATCAGGCGTTTAATCGCAAACAGGGTGTTTTGCGGGTTTGTCACTGCCTGACGTTTAGCCGGCTGACCAACCAGAGTTTCACCATCCTGGGTATAGGCAATGATAGAAGGCGTGGTGCGATCGCCTTCGGCGTTCTCCAGCACGCGTGCAGTAGTGCCATCCATAATCGCTACACAAGAGTTGGTAGTACCCAGGTCGATACCAATAATTTTACCCATCTAAACGTCTCCACTAAAAATTCGATCAACATGTGGTTGTGAACCTGTAATAAGGGCGAAACGTGCGGTTTCAACTGCCCAGACATCATTTTTTTTCAGGTTCTTCACTGCGGTTGACTACAAGATGGGGTCGCCCACCCCGGCATCAAGGGGCAAGCAGAAAAATTTTTTGTCGGAGGCCAGCCGACGCCCTCGCCCGCTGCCGTCGATGGCCTGGCAAACGATGTTGCCGGGCGGCAAAAAAGATGGCGAAACGCCCATACAAGTAACGAATAAAAAAACCGAATATATTCATAATATCATTGACATAAAACGCAATACTTGTGCGCTAAAAGCCCCGTTTTCGCAGTGATAAGATCCCCGCCCTCGCACTTTACTTATTCAGGGGACAGATTAATGAAATCACTATTCCGGCTTTCAGCGGGGCTTATCCTTAGCGTGTCAGTTATCACCTCGGCGGCCGCCAACGACCATAAGATCCTCGGCGTGATAGCCATGCCGCGCAATGAGACCAACGATCTGACGCTGAAGCTCCCCGTCTGCCGGGTGGTCAAACGTATTCAGCTCAGCGCCGAACGCGGCGATATTCAGCTCTCCGGAGCAACGGTCTACTTTAAGGCCAGCCACGGCGCCAGCCACACCCTGAACGTGCCCGCCGGGATCAAAGAGGGCCACACCACCGGCTGGATCTCCCTCAACAGCGATAACGACAACAAGCGCTGTGTGAAAAAAATCGCCTTCTCCGGCCACACGGTCAACTCCTCAGATATGGCCTCACTGAAAATTATCGGCGACGACTAACGTCGTCCCCTGCCCGAGAGAAAACGTTATGCATATTAACTATCTGGATGATGACGATCTCGCCTTTCTGCCTGAGTGCAGCGAGGCGCATCTGGAAGCGTTTACCCGTATTCTGACCCACGGGGAAAATGGCAAACCCCGTCTCTCCAGTACGCTGCTGCGCAACGAGACCTTTCTGTCTATGGAGGGCCACCCGGAGCGCTATCGCCGCAACTGGCAGTTGATCGCCGGCGAGCTACAGCATTTCGGCGGCGACAGCATCGCCAATACGCTGCGCCGCCATGGCAAATTTTATCGCGCCATCCTGCTGGATGTGTGTAAAAGGCTAAAGGCGAAGGTCGATAAACAGATGACGACGCCGCAGATCGAGCAACAGTTGTTGACGCATTTTCTGCAGCACAGCTGGAATAAGCTGGATGAGGAACAAAAAACGCAGTTTCTCGCCGCGGTGGAGTGCCGGAGTCATGAGCTGGAAAGCCTGCTGCCCCATCTGTTGAGGCGCCGCAAGCTGAGTGAAGGCGTTGCCCTGCTACTCGATGAGCGGTTAACCGCCATCCTGCGCACGCACGCCGCCGTGAGCGTCATCGGCCATGGCCTGGTACGCGGCGCCGGGCTGGGGGGGCCGCTTGGCGCCGCGCTGAACAGCGTGAAAGCGGTAAGCGGCAGCGCTTATCGGGTCACCATCCCCGCGGTTCTGCATATTGCCTGTTTACGACAAATGCTCCACTCGTCGTCGGGCGCAACTGAAATTGGTGAAAAATACCCCGCCAGATCATAGACAGCCTTTCCGCGCCTCATTATTATGCCGCGCCCCGCCGCCAAGTCGCGGGGTAATGCTTCCCTTTTAATGATAATTTTGAGGAATTATGGGCAACACTAAGTTGGCTAATCCGGCACCGCTGGGCCTTATGGGCTTCGGCATGACCACTATTCTGCTTAACCTGGCGAATAGCGGCCTGTTCGCATTCGATGTAGCTATCCTGGCGATGGGCATTTTTTACGGCGGCATTGCGCAAATTTTTGCCGGCCTGCTGGAATACAAAAAAGGCAACACCTTTGGCTTGACCGCTTTTACCTCCTACGGCAGCTTCTGGCTGACGCTGGTTGCTATTCTCCTGATGCCGAAAATGGGCCTGGCTGATGCGCCGAACGCGCACTTCCTCGGCATGTATCTCGGCCTGTGGGGTATTTTTACGTTGTTCATGTTCTTCGGTACGCTAAAAGCCGCACGCATGCTGCAGTTCGTGTTCCTGAGCCTGACGGTGCTGTTTGCGCTGCTGGCGATTGGTCATCTGGTAGATAACGAAGGCATCGTGAAAGTTGCTGGCTGGGTCGGCCTGGTTTGCGGCGCCAGCGCCATTTACCTGGCGATGGGCGAAGTGCTGAACGAGCAGTTCGGCCGCACAGTGCTGCCGATCGGCGAACCGCGTTAATCTTCCGCCGCCGCCCTGTAACAGGGCGGCGGCTGGTCATCATCGGCAAACCTGCTTAGCGCTGCAGCTCCCCTTCCGGCAACCTCGCCGCCGTCAGCCCCTGACGCAGCCAGATACCTAATCCCAGCCCCATCAGCGACAAGGCCAGCACATACCAGGCCGGGGCCATCGGCGACACCCCCATCAGCATCGTGACGGCAATTGGCGTCAGGCCGCCAAAAATCGCGTACGACAGATTGTAGGAAAAGGAGATGCCGGTGAAGCGCACTTCCGCCGGGAAGGCCCGCACCATAACATAAGGCACCGCCCCCACCACGCCCACACAGAGTCCCACCGTGCCGTAGAGCAGAAACAGCCGCTGCGGGCTGGCGCCAGACAGGTGGTAAAACGCCCAGCTGGCAACCGCCAGCAGCAGGCTGCCGACGATAAAGGTGCGGCTGGCGCCGAAGCGGTCCGCCGCCAGCCCGGCGAGCAGACAGCCGATGCACAACATAATCGTGGCAATGCTGTTGGCCTGCAGGGTTATCGCCGGGGCGAAGCCATAGTGTTTCTGCAGCCAGACCGGCGACATCAGGATCACCACCACCACGCCTGCCGACAGCAGCCAGGTCAGCAGCATAGAGACCGCCACCGCCTTCTGGTGCTTGAGGACGACCGCTTTTACCGGCAGCTCCTGCGCCAGCGCTTTGCGCTGCTGCATCTCAAGAAAAATCGGCGTCTCCTGCAGCCAGCGGCGCAGATACATCGCCACCAGACCAAATACGCCTCCCAGCAGGAAGGGGATCCGCCAGCCGCCGTCGTGGATCCCCTGCGGCGTCAGGCTGGTGTTGATAAGCGTCGCTACTACCGATCCCAGCAGGATGCCTACGGTCAGGCCGGCCGTCAGCGTGCCGCAGGCGATACCAATGCGTTTTTCCGGAACATGCTCGGCGACAAACACCCAGGCGCCAGGCACCTCGCCGCCGATCGCCGCCCCCTGCAGAATACGCATCAGCAGCAACAGCAGCGGCGCGACGATGCCCACCGAGCTGTAGGTCGGCAACAGACCAATCGCCAGGGTCGGCAGCGCCATCAGCAGGATGCTGAGGGTAAACATTTTCTTGCGGCCAACCAGATCGCCAAAATGGGCCATGATGATCCCCCCCAGCGGACGCGCCAGGTAACCGGCGGCGAAAATGCCAAAGGTCTGTACCTGGCGAAGCCATTCCGGAATATCCGCGGGGAAGAAGAGCTCGCCGACGACGGCGGCGAAGAAAACGAAGATGATAAAGTCATAAAACTCCAGCGCGCCGCCAAGGGCGGCCAGCGTCAGCGTTTTATAATCCTGGCGGTTGAGCGGTCGGTTTGCATATGACATAACGCGATTTCATCCTGAGGCGTGCAGCGTATTTTATAGTGTGTAAAGTAAACAGCACTATATCGTAAATAAAACGGCACACCATCAGCGATGCATGTTATGTCACAAATGCATCAAATTCAGGATAAAGTTTCGCGTCGGGCACTTTTGGGACGAAATGCTTCTACCACACGGCCATCGGTTTCCACATAAGGCCCCTCCAGCAACTGTACACAATAAGGTACACTTGCGAAAATACCGTGCACCAGCACGTTGCCGTCAGCATCTTTCACCCCTTCCAGGGTCTCCTGAATCGCTTTCGGTTGTCCGGGAAGATTGAGGATCAGCGCCTGCTTGCGGATCACCCCGACCTGCCGGGAAAGGATCGCCGTCGGCACAAAGTGTAGGCTAACCTGGCGCATTTGCTCGCCAAAGCCCGGCATCTCGCGATCGGCAACCGCCAGCGTGGCGTCGGGCGTCACATCGCGACGCGCCGGGCCGGTGCCGCCGGTGGTCAGCACCAGATGGCACCCCATCTCGTCAACCAGTTCGCACAGCGTTTGCTCAATAATGACCTGCTCATCCGGGATCAGGCGAGTCTGCAGTTCAAAAGGGGTGGTAAGGGCACGCGCCAGCCACTCTTCCAGTGCCGGGATGCCTTTGTCCTGATAGACGCCGCTGGAGGCGCGATCGGAAATGGAAACTAAGCCGATTCGTAAGGTATTCATGGTTATTCCGTTCAAACTGTGGCGTTAAACGAAATGATACACTGCTGCTGGCGGGACAGACAGTGTAATGTGGCCGACGGGCGTCGGCCACCTGCAGGATTACAGCAGTTCGCCGATCATTTTTTCCAGTTTTTCCTGGTCGATCGCAAACTTACGGATACCTTCCGCCAGTTTGTCTACCGCCATCGGATCCTGGTTATGCTGCCACAGGAACTCAGATTCGGTAATACGCTCCGGACGCGCTTTCACTTCACCGGTATATACCAGTTTACGCTCAACGGCGCCTTCGCTTTCGGACAGCTCTTTCAGCAGCGCCGGGGCGATGGTCAGGCGGTCACAGCCAGCCAGTTCCAGAATTTCGCCAACGTTACGGAAGCTGGCGCCCATCACCACGGTTTCATAACCGTGCTGCTTGTAGTACTCGTAGATTTCGCTGACGGAAACCACGCCCGGATCTTCTGCCGGCGCGTACTCTTTCTTATCGGTGTTGGCTTTGTACCAGTCGAGGATACGGCCAACGAACGGCGAAATCAGGAAGACGCCCGCTTCGGCGCAAGCGCGAGCCTGAGCGAAGGAGAACAGCAGCGTCAGGTTGCAGTTGATGCCCTCTTTTTCCAGCTGTTCAGCGGCGCGAATGCCCTGCCAGGTGGAAGCCAGCTTGATCAGAATACGATCGTTGCTGATGCCCGCGTCGTTATACAGCTTGATGATGCGCTTGGCTTTAGCGATAGACGCTTCGGTGTCGTAGGAGAGACGCGCATCCACTTCGGTGGAGATACGGCCCGGGATCAGTTTCAGAATTTCGAGACCGATATTCACCGCCAGCTTGTCGGAAGCATCGAGGATCTGCTGCGCGCGATCGCTGCTCTGGCTACGAGCCCAGGCCACAGCGTCGTCAATCAGCTTACGGTACTCAGGGATCTGAGCCGCGCCGAGGATCAGGGAAGGGTTGGTGGTGGCATCCTGAGGCTGATACAGCTTCATTGCCGCAATATCTCCGGTGTCAGCGACGACAGTGGTGTACTGACGCAGAGAAGTTAATTTATCCGTCATGATATATTTCTCTTAAACAGCAGTTAAGGGGATGTAACCGGTCTGCCCAGATGATAACACGCTGCCGGGTCAGCGCAACCGCCGACGAGAGAAGAGCGCAGAGTGTGATAAACTATGCAGATTAATTTGCTGAAAGCGCAAGGATTGTCACTTAATTGGTAACGCTTACACTGGCGTGCCGGCATGGACAAGAGGATGTTTAATGCCTGATTTTCTCTCATTTATCAATGAAATACTCTGGGGCTCAGTGATGATTTATCTGCTACTGGGCGCCGGTATCTGGTTTAGCTGGCAAACCCGGGGTATTCAGTTCCGTTACGTGCGCAAATTTGGCCGCAGCCTGAAAAAAAGCCTGCACCCGCAGCCGGGCGGTTTAACCTCCTTTCAGGCGCTCTGTACCAGCCTTGCTGCGCGAGTCGGCAGCGGTAATCTTGCCGGCGTCACGCTGGCTATCGCCGCCGGCGGGCCCGGCGCCGTATTCTGGATGTGGGTCTCCGCCCTGCTCGGCATGGCCAGCAGCTTCGCCGAATGTTCCCTTGCCCAGCTGTATAAAGAGCGCGATAGCCGCGGGCAGTTTCGCGGTGGTCCGGCCTGGTATATGGCGCGCGGGCTCGGCATGCGCTGGATGGGCGTTCTGTTTTCGATCCTCCTGCTGCTGGCCTATGGCTTTATCTTCAATACCGTACAGGCCAACTCCGTGGCCCATGCCCTGCGCTATGCGTTCGATCTGCCGGCGGCAGTCAGCGGCGGCGTGCTGGCCGTTGTCGTTCTGCTGGCCATCCGCCGTGGTTTACGCGGCGTGGCGCGCCTGATGCAGTGGATCGTCCCCATCATGGCGCTGCTGTGGATCGCCACCAGCCTGGTTATCGGCCTGTGGCATATCACCGCCCTGCCGACGATTTTCGCCACCATCTTTCGCTGCGCCTTCGGCTGGCAGGAAGCCGCCGCCGGCGCGGTGGGCTACACCATCAGTCAGGCGCTGACCAGCGGCTTTCAGCGCGGCATGTTCTCCAATGAAGCAGGAATGGGCTCTTCGCCTAACGCCGCCGCAGCCGCCGCCTCCTGGCCGCCGCACCCGGCGGCGCAGGGTATCGTGCAGATGATTGGCGTGTTTATCGATACCATCGTCATCTGTACCGCCAGCGCGATTATCGTCATGCTGGCGCCTCACCCCGACAATGAGTATACGCTCAACGGCATCCAGGCCCTGCAGCACGCGATGAGCATGCTGGTCGGGGGCTGGGGGGCGGGTTTTATCGCTTTCATCGTGCTGCTGTTCGCCTTTAGCTCTATCGTCGCCAACTACCTGTACGCGGAAAATAATCTGGTCTTTCTTCGTCTGGATAAGCCGCGTTATATCTGGGCGCTGCGGATACTTACCGTCCTGATGGTGCTGCTGGGAACCCTGGTTAGCCTGCCGGTCGTCTGGCAGAGCGCGGATATCATTATGGCGCTGATGGCGATGACCAACCTGACGGCCATCCTGCTGCTCTCCCCGACGGTGCGGATTATCGCCAGTGATTATCTGCGTCAGCGCCAGCTGGGCATTCAGCCTACTTTCGATGCGTCGCGCTATCCTGAGATTCACCAACAGCTGGCCCCGGGCGCGTGGAATGAACTGCCGCGCGAATAGCGCGGCAATCGCAGCTATCGATCCCACCATGCACTTTTTTTGTTAAAATTCGTCGAAATTACCTGCAAGGACTGGATATGCTGATTCTGATTTCACCTGCTAAAACGCTCGATTATCAAAGCCCGCTGGCAACGACTCGCTATACCCAGCCCGAACTCCTCGAGTATTCTCAACAGCTTATCAGCATCGCCCGTCAGCTGACCGCGCCGCAAATCGGCAAGCTGATGAGCATCAGCGACAAGCTGGCGGATCTGAACGCCACCCGTTTCCACGACTGGCACCCTGACTTTACGCCGCAAAATGCCCGCCAGGCGATCCTCGCCTTTAAGGGCGATGTCTACACCGGCCTGCAGGCAGAGACGCTCACCGAGGACGACTTTGACTTCGCCCAGCGACACCTGCGCATGCTCTCCGGCCTGTATGGCGTGCTGCGTCCGCTGGACCTGATGCAGCCCTACCGCCTTGAGATGGGGATCCGTCTGGAAAACCCCCGCGGCAAAGATCTGTACCAGTTCTGGGGCGAGACCATTACCGAGAAGCTGAATCAGGCGCTGCAGGCTCAGGGCGACGATATCGTCATCAATCTGGCCTCCGATGAATATTTTAAATCGGTGAAAACGCAAAAATTGCAGGGCCAGCTGATCAAGCCGGTATTCCTCGATGAGAAGAACGGCAAATTCAAAGTGATCAGCTTCTATGCCAAGAAGGCCCGTGGCCTGATGAGTCGCTACATTATTGAAAACCGCTTAACCCAGCCGGAACAGCTGAAATCCTTTAATAGCGAAGGCTATTTCTTTGATGCGGAGGCGTCGGAGAAAGGCGAACTGGTGTTTAAACGCCACGAGCAGTAAGTAAACGGTCCCCCTACGGCGATCGACGCAACAGGGGGACGGTAAGGATTTAGCCCATCATCAGCTTACGCAGCGCGGCGAAATCCGCCGGCAGGTTGTGAGACAGCAGCGGCAGGTCGGCGCGGTCGGCCAGCTCTTTCGGCAGCGGCAGGGTCTCCTGCAGGATCTCCTCCACGCTCTCTTTGAACTTCGCCGGATGGGCGGTGCCGAGGAACAGACCGTACTCTCCCGGCTGCAGCTGATCGCGCAGCGCGCGCCAGGCAATCGCCGCGTGCGGCTCAGAGATGTAGCCGATGGCCTTCAGCTCGCGCATTGCCGCTTTGGTGGTCTCATCATCGACCGCGGCATAGCCCAGCTCGCTGAGACGCCAGATTTTACGGCGGAACAGCTCTTCGACACGCGGCCAGTTGTTCGGCTGGCTGACGTCCATGGCGTTGGACAGCGTCGCCTGGGTGGCTTTTGGCGCCCACTCGCCGCCCTGCAGATAGCGCGGAACGGTGTCGTTGGCATTGGTGGCGGCGATAAAGCGTTTGATCGGCAGACCCAGCGACTTCGCCAGCAGACCGGCGGTCAGATCGCCGAAGTTGCCGCTCGGCACGGAAATCACCAGCTGATTGCGGGCTTCCTGCGGCAGCTGCGCCGCCGCTTCGAAGTAGTAGCAGATCTGCGCCAGCAGGCGGCTGATGTTAATGGAGTTAGCCGAGTTGAGCCCCAGCGTCGCCTTCAGTTCTTCATCGTCAAACGCCTGCTTCACCAGCGCCTGGCAGGCGTCGAAGTCGCCGTCAATCGCCACGGTTTCAATGTTGCCGCCGAGAGTACAGAACAGCTTCTCCTGCAGCGGGCTGATCTTGCCGCGCGGGTAGAGGATCACTACCTTAACGTTCGGCAGTCCGTAGAAAGCATGCGCCACCGCCGCCCCGGTATCGCCAGAGGTCGCCGTGAGGATGGTGACCGGCTTATCGCCTGCGATATGGGTCAGCATCTGCGCCATAAAGCGGCCGCCGAAATCCTTGAACGCCAGCGTGGGGCCATGGAACAGCTCCAGACAGCCGACATCCTCCTGAACCTTGCTCACCGGCGCCGGAAACGCAAACGCCGCGCGGACCCGCTGCTGCAGGACATCCTGCGGGATCTCATCGCCGATAAAGGCGGATAAAATTTTGGCGCTGCGGGTGACAAAATCCTGCGCCAGCATGTCGTCGATTTCAGTCAGGCTGAATTCCGGCAGATCGTGCGGAAAGAACAGGCCCTGATGCTTACCAAGTCCCTGGGTAACGGCCTGCGCAAAGCTGACCTGCTCATTGTGATCTTTTAAGTTATACAGTTTCATTGGTTATCCCACTACGCGTGCGCCCGCCGTGTCCAGCCGGCAAATATGAACAAAGCCTTCCTGATTCTGCAGATAGTGCGCGCCAAGCCAGTCGGCGACGCGCTGTGCGGTGTCCGGCTTATCGCACAACGCGAACAGCGTTGGGCCAGAGCCGGAGATGCCGCAAGCCTGGGCGCCCATCTCCATGGCCGCCTGACGCGCTTCGCTAAAGCCCGGCAGCAGTTTGGTTCGGTACGGTTCGGCAATCACATCTTTCATCAATTTTGCCGCCAGCTGCGGCTGGCGGGTGTAGCAGGCGTGAATAAAGCCCGCGAGGTGGCGACCATGGGCGATACAATCCTGACGGCGGTACTGCGCCGGCAGAATCGCCCGCGCTTCGGCGGTGGATACTTTAATCCCCGGATAGGCCAGCACCCACAGCCACTCATCAAACCCGGGCACCTGCTGGCTGATAATCCCGTTCTCTTCGATCATCAACTGCATGCCGCCAAGATAGCACGGCGCCACGTTGTCGTAGTGAATGCTGCCGGAGATACGCCCTTCCATCTCCCCCATCAGCGCCAGCATGCGCGTCTCGTTCAGCGGCTTACCGCAAAACTCGTTCATCGCCACCAGCGCGGCGACCACCGAGCAGGCGCTGGAGCCCAGCCCGGAGCCAATCGGCATGTTTTTTTCCAGGGTCATCGCCACCGGCACCGTTTTACCGATCTCCCGGCAAAAGCTTTCCCAGCACTGGTAAACAATGTTCTCCTGCGGCGCCGTCGGCAGTTTGCTGGCGAAGCGTCCCAGATTCTGCAGGCTGAATTGCTCCGCCGCTTCGACAGTAACGTTGTCGCCAAGCAGCGTGCCATCGACCGGCGTGACCGCCGCGCCCAACACATCAAACCCGACGCTCATATTGGCACTGGAAGCCGGGGCATATACTTTGACCATCTTAAACTCCTAACTTCCAGGAAAGGGTGCGCAGCAGGTCGGCGAATACACCGGCCGCCGTGACATCGTTCCCGGCACCATAGCCGCGCAGCACCAGCGGCAATGGCTGATAATAGTGGCTGTAAAAGGCCAGCGCGTTCTCGCCATTTTTGACTTTGAACAGCGGATCGTTGCCGTCAACGGCGGCAATTTTCACCCGGCAGGTACCATCCTCTTCGATGTTACCGACATAGCGCAAGACTTTACCTTCATCGCGCGCCTTAGCGATCCGCGAGGCGAACGCATCATCCAGCGACGGCAGGCGGGCCATAAAGGTCTCAACATCACCGCTGGCGTCGAAGTCCGCCGGCAGCGCCGACTCGACGATAATGTCCGACAGCTCCAGTTCACGTCCGGTCTCACGGGCCAGAATCAGCAGCTTACGCGCGACATCCACCCCGGATAAATCGTCGCGCGGATCCGGCTCGGTATACCCCATCTCACGGGCCATCGCCGTCGCCGCCGAGAAACTCACGCCCTCATCCAGCTTGCCGAAGATAAACGACAGAGAGCCGGAGAGGATCCCGGAGAAATGGCGCAGTTCATCGCCGGCGTTGAGCAGGTTCTGCAGGTTCTCAATCACCGGCAGGCCAGCGCCAACGTTAGTGTCATAGAGGAACTTGCGGCGCGAGCTGCTCGCGGCGTGGCGCAGCTGATGATAATAATCCAGCGAAGAGGTATTGGCCTTTTTATTCGGCGTGACCACATGGAATCCTTCGCGCAGGAAGTCGGCGTACTGATCGGCGACCGCCTGGCTGGAGGTACAGTCGACGATCACCGGATTCAGCAGGTGGTACTCTTTTACCAGGCGGATCAGGCGACCGAGATTAAAGGGTTCTTTCGCCTCCGCCAGCGCCTCACTCCAGTTTTCCAGATTCAGACCATGCACGCTGGTCAGCAGCGCCTGAGAGTTGGCCACGCCGCAAACGCGCAGATCGATATGTTTGCTCTTCAGCCAACTCTGCTGGCGTTTGATTTGCTCCAGCAGCGCGCCGCCGACGCCGCCGACGCCGATGACGAACACTTCGATCACCTGGTCGGTGTTGAACAGCATCTGATGGGTCACGCGCACGCCGGTGGTGGCGTCGTCATTGCTGACCACCACCGAAATGGAGCGCTCGGATGAACCCTGGGCAATCGCCACGATATTGATATTGGCGCGGGCCAGCGCGGCAAAAAACTTTGCCGAGATACCGCGCAGGGTGCGCATTCCGTCGCCCACCACCGAGATAATAGCCAGACGCTCCATAATGGCCAGCGGCTCCAGCAGCCCCTCTTTCAGCTCGAGATAAAACTCATCTTCCATCGCCCGTTTAGCACGCGCGCAGTCGCTCTGCGGCACGCAGAAACTGATGCTGTACTCGGAAGAGGATTGGGTGATCAGCACGACCGAGATGCCGGCGCGGGACATGGTGGCGAAGACGCGGGCCGCCATGCCGACCATGCCTTTCATCCCCGGTCCGGAGACGTTGAACATCGCCATGTTGTTGAGGTTAGAGATGCCTTTGACCGGCAGATCGTCCTCGTCGCGGCTGGCGCCGATGAGCGTTCCCGGCGCCTGCGGGTTGCCGGTATTTTTAATCAGACATGGGATTTGGAACTGGGCGATAGGGGCGATGGTGCGCGGGTGCAGCACTTTCGCGCCAAAGTAGGAGAGCTCCATCGCCTCCTGATAAGACATCGATTTCAGCAGACGCGCATCCGGCACCTGGCGCGGGTCGCAAGTGTACACGCCGTCGACATCGGTCCAGATTTCGCAGCAGTCGGCGCGCAGGCAGGCGGCCAGTACCGCAGCCGAATAGTCGGAGCCGTTGCGCCCCAGCACCACCAGCTCGCCCTTCTCATTGCCGGCGGTAAACCCGGCCATCAGGATCATATGGTCTGCCGGGATCTGGCTGGCGGCGATGCGGCGGGTGGATTCGGCGATATCGACCGTGGATTCCAGATAGTGGCCCACCGCGAGCAGTTTTTCCACCGGGTTAATCACACTGACTTTATGACCACGGGCTTCCAGCAGACCCGCCATGATGGCGATGGAGAGCTTTTCGCCTCGGCAGATCAGCGCGGCATTGACGCTGTCCGGGCACTGACCCAGCAGGCTGATACCGTGCAGGACATGCTTAATCTGAGCAAACTCCTGCTCAACAAAGGCTTTCAGCTGGGCGAGCGGGAAAGCGGGCTGGGCGTCGGCAAGGCCCTGAAGAAGTTCGGTAAAAATGCGTTCAGCGTCGGCAATATTGGGGAGGGCATCCTGGCCGCCAATGGTCTTTTCAATCATCGCTACCAGATGGTTGGTGATCTTCGCCGGGGCAGACAGGACGGTCGCTACCTGCCCCTGCCTGGCATTACTCTCCAGAATATCGGCAACCCGCAGAAACCGTTCCGCATTTGCCACTGATGTACCGCCGAACTTCAACACTCGCATGGTTCTTACCCCTTGATCTCTTGTCAAAAAAAAAGCCCGCACTGTTCAGGTGCGGGCTTTTTTCTGTGTTTCCTGTACGCGTCAGCCCGCACCGTTACCTGTGGTAATGGTGGTGGTGATAATGGTGGTAATCATGCCGATGCGATTCATGGATGTTGTGTACTCTGTATTTTTATCTGTCTGTGTGTCCTGCCTATATTGGTTAAAGTATCTGCCCTCTTAAGTCAATGAATTTCTCAATTAACCTCATTTCAGCGAGCTTACGTATTGCGCCACCCCGACAAGGAAAAACATCCAGATCGGCGGAATACCTCCCACAAAAACAGCACATACAACCATAATTAAAATATATGACAGAGCTTTATTCTGACAGGTTTTTTTCAATATCATGCAGCAAACGATGCAACATTGCCGTGTCGCGCTGCTGCAGCAGCCCCATTCGTTGCGACAGCCAGTCGGCCAGTTTGGCATCATCCTCCACGCCCAGACGCGAAAGCAAGGCCAGGGCGCGCAGGCGCAACGCCTGCAGCTGATGATGGTCTGCCGCGGCGGCGGCGGGCGCCGGTTGTTGCATAAGCGATGCTAATTGATAGCAGTAGACCATCACCGACTGACCGAGGTTGAGCGAAGGATAATCCGCGGCCATCGGCACGCCGGTCAGCACATCGGCCAGGGCCAGCTCCTCATTGGTCAATCCAGCGTCTTCACGGCCAAATACCAGCGCGGTATGGGTCATCCAGTTCGCCTTCTCCTCCAGCAGCGGCAACAGCTGCTGCGGCGTGGCGTAATAGTGAAACCGCGCGCGACTGCGGGCGGTGGTGGCGACGGTAAAATCGACGTCGTGCAGCGCCTCGGCAAGGGTGGAATAGGTGGTGATGCCATCGAGGATGTCGCCTGAGCCGTGCGCCACCCAGCGTGCCGCCGGCGCCAGATGGGCTTCACTGTCCACGATCCGCAGATCTCGAAATCCCATGGTTTTCATCGCCCTGGCGGCGGCGCCGACGTTCTCGGCCCGGGCAGGACCGACTAAAATAATCGTTAAACGCATTGCGGTTTTTTTCTCTCTCTCAGGCGTTGTCGAGGCGCGGAGCCCCGCATTTTACGCGGTGAAAATTTACAAATTTGCAACAAAAATCACTAAAATTGCGTTTTCTTACCCATAAAAAAATCTAAACTGTTCTCAGGAGGCCATGACAAGGAGTATGTTAACAGAACCCATTTATCCATATGATGGGCAATGAAATTTCACCTGATGCATCGTTCCAGGCATTGGATTCACTGTATTTATTAATTTATCCACGCAACTAGTTGAGCCGGGTAAAGATTGTGACTATAAAGAGCATGGCGATGCAATGATTTCACAAGACTGTTAACGTGCTACAATTGAACTTGATATATGTCAACGAAGCGTAGTTTTATTGGGTGTTCGGCCTCTCTTAGCCTGTTATGTTGCTGTTAAAATGGTTAGGATGTCAGCCGTTTTTGACACCGTCGGGTCCAGAGGGAAAGTACCCACGACCAAGCTAATGATGTTGTTGACGTTGATGGAAAGTGCATCAAGAACGCAATTACGTACTTTAGTCATGTTACGCCGCGCATGTTAATTTGCGACATGCAGCAGGCAGGTCAGGGACTTTGGTACTTCCTGTTTCGATTTAGTTGGCAATTTAGGTAGCAAACATGCAGACCCCGCACATTCTTATCGTTGAAGACGAGTTGGTAACACGCAACACGTTAAAAAGTATTTTCGAAGCAGAAGGTTACGATGTATTCGAAGCGACCGATGGCGCGGAAATGCATCAGATCCTGTCTGAAAATGATATCAACCTGGTGATCATGGATATCAACCTGCCGGGTAAAAATGGTCTTCTGCTGGCGCGCGAGCTGCGCGAGCAGGCTGACGTCGCGCTGATGTTCTTAACCGGTCGCGACAACGAAGTGGATAAGATCCTTGGCCTCGAAATCGGCGCTGACGACTATATCACTAAACCGTTTAACCCGCGTGAACTGACTATCCGCGCGCGCAACCTGCTCTCCCGTACCATGAACCTCGGTACCGTGAGCGAAGAGCGTCGCAGCGTGGAAAGCTACAAGTTCAACGGCTGGGAACTCGATATCAACAGCCGTTCCCTGGTCAGCCCGAACGGCGAACAGTACAAGCTGCCGCGCAGTGAATTCCGCGCGATGCTGCACTTCTGCGAAAACCCGGGCAAAATTCAGTCTCGTGCCGAGCTGCTGAAGAAAATGACCGGTCGCGAGCTGAAGCCGCATGACCGTACCGTTGACGTGACCATTCGTCGGATTCGTAAACACTTCGAATCCACTCCGGATACCCCGGAAATCATCGCTACCATTCACGGTGAAGGTTACCGTTTCTGTGGCGATCTGCAGGAATAATGTGATTTATTCCGCAGCCATGATGTGAAAACGGCGCCCCGAGGGCGCCGTTTTTTTATGCCGTCACTCTTTCCAGAGGCGCAGTTTGTCGTCATCGGCAGACGGCGGCGGAGGCACACTGCCTTTCGGTAACGATAACGCATACCAGTCCACTCGCCGGGTCAAAAACATCAGGCTGCTTAGCGCCAGCACCAGCACCCCGGTACCCAACAGCAGCGCGCTGTCCTCGGAATGCAGCAGAAACCACATCACCCCGTCCAGCAGCAGCAGCGCCGCGACAAACAGCAGGCTGTTACGCCATCCCCTGAGCACCGCCTGGAGGTAGATCCCGTTCATCACCGCGCCGGACAGGCTGGCGGCCAGCCAGGCGGCGGTAAAGCCAATGTGCTCCGAAAGCGCCAGCAGCACCAGGTAAAACAGCACCAGCGATAGGCCCACCAGCAAATATTGCATCGGATGCAGGGGGCGATGGGTCAGGCTTTCGAAAGCGAAAAAGGCCATAAACGTCAACCCAATTAACAGGATGGCATATTTTGTCGCCCGGTCGGTTAGCTGATACTGGTCGGCAAGCGACATGACATCGGCACTGAACGCCGGCAGGCGCGACCACGGGATCTCCATATCATCCTTGAAATAGCTGCCCATATCGTTGGCGAACCAGCTGCTTTGCCAGTGGGCGCGATAGCCGGCAGCATTCACTTCGCGTTTCGTTGGCAGGAAGCTGCCGAGAAAGCCGGGATGCGGCCAGTTACTGGTCAGCTGCAGCTCACTGTTGCGCCCGAGCGGCGCCAGTGAAAATGCGCCCGTCCCGTTCAGATCGAGCGAAAAAGCGATCTCAAGCGGCTTGTTGTCCTCCGCCAGCGCAGGCATCGGCATATGGATGCCCGCCCCATCGCCGCTGATCCCCAGCCCAGGCTCCACGCTTAATACGCTGCCGTTAACCTCCGGAGCATGAATGGCGCCAATGCCGCGGGCATCGCCGACGCTCACCACCAGCCGCGGCTGGCCTAAGACAATATTCGTTTTTTTCAGCGCCGCCAGACGCAGCGGATCAAACGAAGCCTTAATCTGCAGGGCGTTATGCCAGACCTGTCCGCTGTAGATGCCCACCCTCCTCGACTCCACGGTCTGTTTGCCGGTGACCGCCAGCGACTCCGGCAGCCAGTAGTACTCCCAGCTCCGCTGATATTCGACCTCTTTTTGGTTCTCCCTGCGGGTCAGCGTCTCGGTTACCGGAATAGCGATCAGCGGCCCGGCGAGTTTTTGCGGGCCGCTGGTGCTCTGTTCAATGGCATCCACAACCTCGCTGCGATAATCAGCCCGCTCATTGATGAGCTCCCTGACTATCATCAAAGGCAGAGATAACAGCACAATACAGCCTATTAACGTGGTGATTTTCCAGAATAACGGTGATTTCAACATAGCTTGCTCCCTATCGTGATGGCCTCACAATAGGGCGGTTGTGTGGGGGGAATTTGAAGCTATGTGAAGGGACGGTGAAGTCTCAGCGTGGCGACCACGCCGCCTTCGGGCCGATTGTGTAGACGGATATCGCCGTGATGCAGGCGCGCGACTTCACGAACGAAGGCCAGCCCAAGGCCGCTGCTCTTATGGCCGTCTTCACGCGGCAGCGAGTAGAACCGATCAAAGATCCGCGTCAGGGCATACTCCGGAATACCGCATCCGTTATCCGTTACGCTCAGTCGCACCTCTGCATTTCGTTTCTCTACTGCCAGGGCGATCTCGCCCCCCTGGGGGGTAAAATCAATCGCGTTGTCGAGCAGATTGCCCAGCGCCTGGGACAGCAGTTCGCCATCGCCATTGACCAGCATCCCACTCTCCTGCCAGCGCAGGGTGATGGCTTTCGCCGCCAGGGCGATGTCGCGCTCTTCCGTCAGGCGTTGGTATAGCGCATCTATCGACACCGGCTGCGGCTTTATCTCCAGCCGGCTTTCCAGTCGCGCCTGCTGGAGCAACCGCTCCACCAACAGCTGCATGCGAGTATTTTGCGCGAGGATATTCTCAGTAAACCGCGCCGCCACCGCAGGCGGCGGCTCTTCGCGCAGGATCTCCGCCGCACCGCGGATGGCAGCCAGCGGACTTTTCAGCTCGTGAGTCAGGTCATAGACATAGTTTTCGATGGCGTTTTTGCCTTCGAGTTTCACCCGCATGCTCTCCAGCGCCTGGGCCAGCTTACGCAGTTCGCTGCTGCCGACCTCCGGCAGCGGCAGCGGGCGGTCAGCGGTCACCGAGTCCGCATAGCGCACCAGCTTGCCGATAGAGAAATTGATCCACCAGACGACGCCGCAGCCAATCAACAGGGCAATGCCCAGCAGAGCGCCGCCGGCCCAAAGGATCCTCCGCTCGCTGCGCTGAATGACCGGCGTCATCGCCAGGTTGGGTTTACCGACGCTCAGCACGCCGATAATCCGCCCCTTATCCATCACCGGCGCGGCGATATACATCACCGAGCTGGCTTCATCATGCGGATCGCTGCGCGTACTGCGCGCGCCGTACTGGCCGCGCAGGGTGAGCCAGACGTCGTTCCAGCGTGAATAGTCCTGCCCTGTCGCCTCTCCGCTCGAGTCAAACACCACCTTGCCCCGGGCATCGGTCAGATAGACGCGGTACTCATTCCGCACCTTTTTAATTCCGCCAATATTGGCGTTGAGCCGCTGCTGGTTGAGCTGGTGAAAGGCCTGCGCCAGCCTGCCCTGCTGCGGGTTTGCCGCCAGCAGGTCCTCACGCGCCAGCGCCGCCAGCAGGGTGGCGGTATCGTTGAGGGTCCCCTCCGTGGCCCGGCGCACGCCCGGCTTCACTTCCTGGACAAAGATCGACAGTACAAACCACGCGGCGATCGCGACGATAAGAAAATAGCCCAGCAGCAGGCGCATGCCGATGCGCATCAGCCGCGCCCCAGGCTGTAGCCCATCCCGCGATGGGTATTGATTGGCGCCACCTCAGGATTAACGACCCGCAATTTAGCGCGCAGGGTTTTGATGTGGGTGTCGACGGTGCGGTCGAGGCTTTCCCAGGCATCGCTCCACACCAGCTCCATCAGCTGCTGGCGGGAGAAGACGCGACCGGGCGCGTGAAGCAGCGTTTTCAACAGCAGAAATTCATAGCGCGTCAGGTTCAGCGGCTGGCCGAACCAGCTTATCGACGCCGCCTGCTCGTCAAGCACAAACTCGCCGACGCGAACTACCGACGAAGGCGCGGCGAATTTTTGCAGCCGCCGCAGCACGCTGCGCACCCGCGCGCAGACTTCGCGCGGCGAAAACGGCTTGGCGATGTAATCGTCAGCGCCGATTTCCAGCCCCAGCAGCTTATCGACCTCGTCGCTCCGCGCCGTCAGAAACAGCACCGGCAGCGCCGGAAAGCGCGTCAGCAGGCGCCGACAGAGCTCGAAGCCGCTGATATCCGGCAAGCCGACGTCGAGAATGGCCACATCGGGCGCCTGATGCGCCGCCGCCTCCAGCGCGGGCAACCCGCGGTCAAAGACGGTGACCTGGAAGCCCTCCTGCTGGAGCATATAAACCAGGGTATCGGCGATACTCTGTTCATCCTCAACTAACCAAATCCGTGGCTGCTGCATGCGCGCTCCCGTTTATTTATTCCAGGGCATAATCGGCACGGCGCTGATGGCGTTCTTCGGCGAACCATCAACCACTTTATCCGAATAGGTCAGGTAGACCAGCGCATTGCGTTTCGCATCATAGAAGCGAACGACCTGTAGCTTTTTAAACACCAGCGAGGTGCGCTTCTGGAACACCACGTCGCCCTGGCTTTTGCCATTTTTGATTTTGTCCGTCAGCTCAATCGGCCCGACCTGCTGGCAGGAGATGGCCGCGTCGGAGGTATCTTCCGCCAGACCCAGCCCGCCTTTGATCCCGCCGGTCTTCGCCCGGCTGATATAGCAGGTCACGTTCTGCACATCCGGATCGTCAAAGGCTTCGACGACAATTTTGTGATCCGGCCCTAACCATTTGAAGACCGTATCCACGGAACCAATCTGCTCCGCCTGAGCGACCTGGCAGCCGGCCAGCAGCAGCAGGCCCATCGCAAACTTCTTGTATTTCATATTGTTACCATTCTTAAAAAATATAGCTGAGTGATTATCACGCACTTTGCGGAAAAGGTTTATAGATCACAGCTTTACAAAATTCTCGTTCAGATCCACGGACCTACCGCATTTAAAAGCAAAAAAAACACTGAATGCTAAAACATCAAAAAATGCTATTATCCGCTACTTTAATATCAGGCACCTGTGTTTAAGGATGGGGACATTTTATGGATCAAGCAGGGATTATTCGCGATCTCCTTAGCTGGCTGGAAGGTCACCTGGATCAGCCGCTTTCTCTGGACAATGTGGCGGCGAAGGCGGGTTATTCCAAGTGGCATTTGCAGCGAATGTTTAAGGATGTCACCGGCCATGCCATCGGTGCCTATATTCGCGCGCGCCGGTTGTCGAAATCAGCTGTCGCATTACGCCTTACCGCCCGTCCAATCCTTGATATTGCGCTGCAGTACCGTTTCGACTCCCAGCAGACCTTCACCCGGGCGTTTAAGAAGCAGTTCTCGCTGACGCCGGCGCTCTACCGCCGCTCGCCGGACTGGAGCTCGTTCGGTATGCGTCCGCCGCTGCGTCTTGGCGA
The DNA here is from genome assembly GCF_019753495.1 of Klebsiella sp. TF21-TM. Taxonomy (NCBI): domain Bacteria; kingdom Pseudomonadati; phylum Pseudomonadota; class Gammaproteobacteria; order Enterobacterales; family Enterobacteriaceae; genus Klebsiella; species Klebsiella sp. TF21-TM. The sequence goes on from NZ_JAIJYL010000003.1 coordinate 268,331, forward strand.
GTTTACCCTGCCGAAACATGAATTTGTCGCCCTGCCCACGACTCAACTGCTGGGGGTAACCCAGAGCTATACCTGTAAGCTGGAGGAAATCTCCGACTTCCGCAACCAGATGCGGGTCCAGTTCTGGCGCGATTTCCTCGGCAACTCGCCGTCGATCCCCCCGGTGCTCTATGGGCTGCATGAACCGCGTCCGAGCCTGGAGAAAGACGATGAACAGGAAGTGTTCTATACCACCGCGCTGACGCCGGAGATGGCTAACGGCCACCTGCAGAACGCCCATCCGGTGACGCTGGAGGGCGGCGAGTATGTCATGTTTACGTATGAAGGGCTGGGTACCGGCCTGCAGGAATTCATCCTGACGGTCTACGGCACCTGCATGCCGATGCTGAACCTGACGCGACGCAAGGGGCTGGATATTGAACGCTTCTATCCTGAAGATGAAAGCCGGGATCAGGACACGCCGATTCAATTGCGCTGCGAATATCTGATCCCGATCCGCCGTTAACGCTGCAGCTCGTCCATCGCGGGGGCGTCAAGATGCGAGACGTCGCCCGCCGTTTCCACCACCCAGCCGGAAGCCAGCCACGGGCTCTGCTGATAATCGACGCGCGAGATAGAGCAGTTGCGCAGACGCAGACGACGCTCTGCGTACGCCGGCAGCCCTAAAATCGTGCTCACCAGGCAGCCCAGCGCGATACCATGACTCACCAGCAGTGGTCGACTACCGGCCGGTAATTCCAGACAGGCTGCCAGCGCCGCATGCATGCGTTCGCTAAGCTCCTGCATCGATTCGCCCTGAGGAATACGACCATCCGGCGTGCCGTTGACCAGCTGGCGGCGCCAGCCCTCTTCTTCTTCGCTGAGCGAGTCGATATGGCGCTTCTCCAGCACCCCCATATCCAGCTCGCGCAGGCGCGCATCGGCGATCACGCTGCAGCCGCAGGCTTCGGCGATAATCTCTGCTGTGCGGCGGGTTCGTCCCAGATCGCTGGTAATGATATGGGTGATCCCCAGCGTTCTGGCGCGCTCGCCAACCTGCCAGGCCTGGCGCTCACCGTGTGCGGTCAGCGGGCTGTCGGACTGACCCTGAATACGTCGCTCGGCGTTCCACTGCGTTTCACCGTGGCGAACAAGGTATACCTGTAACATGCTTTTTTTCCGTTCTGAACTCGTTATCGACCGCTTTCGGGCATTACCGCCTGCCCTGGGGGTGATTTAGAGTATACTGCGATGACGTTAGTTTATTCTGAGTTGTTTTGATTATGCACCATGTTGTCTCAGCGACCACTAATCCCGCCAAAATTCAGGCAATTCTGCAGGCTTTTGACGAGATTTTCGGCGAAGGATCCTGCCACATTGAGTCCGTATCCGTCGAGAGCGGCGTGCCGGAACAGCCCTTCGGCAGCGAGGAAACGCGCGCTGGCGCACGAAATCGCGTCGCCAATGCGCGCCTCGCCCAGCCCCATGCCGATTTCTGGGTCGCCATCGAAGCCGGAATTGACGATGGCAGTACCTTTAGCTGGGTGGTCATCGAAAGCGCCAGCCAGCGCGGAGAAGCGCGCTCAGCCACGCTGCCGTTGCCTGACGTTATTCTTGAGCAGGTTCGCGCTGGCGAAGCCCTCGGGCCGGTCATGTCGCAGTATACCGGCATCGATCAGATCGGTCGTAAAGAGGGGGCGATTGGGGTTTTCACCGGCGGCAAATTAACCCGCAGCAGCGTTTACCATCAGGCGGTCGTGCTGGCGTTAAGTCCGTTCCACAACGCTATTTATCGCTAGCCAGCAGCGTCTGCTCCAGCCACTGGCGCAGCTCAACCGGCGCCGACTTCAGGCTGTTCGACCCGCGGGTAATGGTCGCAATGCCGGCGCCGAGCTCATTTTTCAGCTCGCGCTGGCTCATCTCGCCGCGCAGCAGCTCTTCGATAATGCGCACCCGGGTTCCCAGCGCTTCGCGCTCATCAGGGGTTAGCATTAGCTGCAGCAGCGGCAGATGCAGATCCTGCGCATAGGCCTGCTGTAGCAGCGCCACAAAGCGCAGCCACTCCTGATGACGTTGTTCGGCAACGGCCGCGGAATAGGGAGATTGTTGGGTCATATCGCGCCACCATATTGAGACGGGCAGCTTACGCTGCCCGTCGAATGTACTCTTCAACGAGTACAAAGCATAACATACTTCCCGGCGATCAGTAACGCTGCCGCCACTCCGCATCGCTGAAGAGCTTATCCTGCTGTCCCATAAAGTAGCGGTAGTAGGCGTCATAGGAGAGGACATTCTTCACGTAGCCGCGGGTTTCCGAGAACGGAATACTCTCGACAAACGCCACGGCGTCGATCCGTCCGGCGCTGTTCCCCTGCCAGGTGCGTACCCGACCCGGCCCGGCGTTATAGGCCGCCGAGGCGTAGATGCGGTTATTGCCGAACTGCTGGTAAACGTACTGCAGATAGCTGGTGCCGATGTTGATGTTGGTTTCCGGATCCAATAGCTGCGACGGGCCGCTGTAGCCGGGAATGCGGAACATGCTGACGGTATGCGTCGCGGTGCCCGGCATAATCTGCATCAGCCCGCTGGCGCCGACCGGCGAGCGCACTTTCGGGTTCCAGGCGCTCTCCTGGCGGGCAATGGCCATCGCGTAGCTCTGCGGAATATCTTTACCGCTGATATAGCGGGCAAACAGATCGTTATAGGCCAGCGGGAAGCGCTCCTCCAGCTGATCCCACAGCTTGCCGGCGATCGTCGCCTGCACGCTCAGATCCCACCAGTGTTGATCGAAGGCATAGCGCGCCAGCTGCGCCTGCTGAGATTTCGTGCGGCTGGTGACCAGATTCGCCCATTCGGTGCGCGCGGTGTTATCCATATTCCAGTACATCAGCTCGCGTACCCGGGCCATCTCCGGACCGGAAGCCAGCGCCGGATCGAGCGTGCCAGTCGCTTTATCGATGCGGAAGGTATACTCCTCGCCGAGACGCTGTGCGGCGACCATCGGGTAGAAACCGCGCTGCTGCATCAACGACCGGAGGATCGCCTGCGCCTCCTCGTCCCTGCCGCGCTCCAGTAACAGATCCGCCTGCCAGTAGCGCCATTCGTCTTTCTCTTTCGCCTCCATCGGCAGGCGCGCCAGCCAGGTATTCAGGCCATGGCGATCGCCCGTCCCCAGCGCCATCCGCACCCGCCGCTCCACCAGCGGCGTGGACTGCGATCGCATAATCGCATCGTCGCGCCAGATGGCCTGCTCTTCGGTCACATCGTTCCCCATCAGGCGCCAGGCGACAATATCGCGTAGCTCCTGGGTCTGATCCTCATTGAGCTGCTGGGCCTGCACCAGCGAAGGGATCATCAAACGGGCATTTTCCACATCCTGACGGGCGACGCTGGCGAAGGCGACGGCGGCCATCTGGCGGGTAAAGTCCGTCGCCCCGGTGGTGCGGGCAAAGGTCAGGACGCTGTTAGGATCGTTAGCCAGAGCGACCACGGCGCTGGCGATGCTCTGGTAGTTGGCGGGCATCTGCTGGGCCAGCGATTTCACCAGCCCGATATTGCCGGCCTTCATCGCCAGGCGGATCCGTTCGAGATAAGCCAGCGGATCCTGCTGGCCGGAGTCGCGCCAGGCGCTGAACAGCGGTTCACAGGCGCCGGGCTGGTTCTTGCCCGTCAGCCAGAGGTCTTTCGCTCCGCTCCAGGCCTCCTGCGACTGCCCCACGCTCAGTTTGGCGTAGTAGTAGTTGCACTGCGCCTCGGTGCTGGTCGGCTTATCGGGACTAAACGCCAGCAAGCCGCGCCAATCGCTGCGCCGGGCCAGTTCATTCACGAAGCGCGAACGTAATGAACGCGCGGGGGGCAGCGTCGGGTTGGCGTCAATAAAGTTTTTCACCACCAGCGCCGGCTGGTTCATCAGATCGTCGGTAATCTGCCGGTACTGCAAATAGGGATACAGGGGATAGGTGCTTAACGTGTGCATCAGCTGGTCAACCACATCCATCTGCCGGTTATCCCACGCCTGCTTAATTTGTGCGTAGCGGCTGCGCTGTTCATCCAGTGAATCCGCATGCGCCAGCTGACTCAACGCCAACAGACCAACGCTGGCAGCCAAAAGATGCCACGCCATTTTTTTGGCTTTTTCCACAAGCTCTTCCTCTTTCAGGTGCATTTTCGCAGCATCGTGCCGCTTAAAAGCCCCTGCCGGTTCGGCAGGCGGCTTTACTTATGCTAATCAGACAACGCTAAACGCGCCATGTCCTGAACATTTTTTTACGCTTCTGTGAATCCTGTCGCCTCGCTGGGATTAGCGCGCGAAAAAGGCTACACTTCGGCTTTGAACTATCTATCAAAATAGAAAGAGGCGAAGTCCAACGTGGCTCAATTCGTTTATACCATGCATCGTGTCGGCAAAGTGGTTCCGCCGAAACGTCATATTTTGAAAAATATCTCCCTCAGCTTTTTCCCTGGCGCAAAAATCGGTGTGCTCGGTCTGAACGGCGCCGGTAAATCTACCCTGCTGCGCATCATGGCCGGTATCGACACCGAGATCGAAGGTGAAGCGCGTCCACAGCCTGGCATTAAAATCGGCTACCTGCCGCAGGAGCCGCAGCTCAACCCGGAGCACACCGTGCGCGAGTCCGTTGAAGAAGCGGTCGCCGAAGTGGTTAACGCGCTGAAGGGTCTGGACGAAGTCTATGCCAAGTACGCCGAGCCGGATGCAGACTTCGATAAGCTTGCCGCACAGCAAGGCAAGTTCGAAGAGATTATCCAGGCGCACGACGGCCACAATCTGAACGTGCAGCTGGAGCGCGCGGCCGACGCCCTGCGCCTGCCGGACTGGGATGCGAAAATCGCCAATCTTTCCGGTGGTGAACGCCGCCGCGTCGCGCTGTGCCGCCTGCTGCTGGAAAAACCAGACATGCTGCTGCTCGACGAACCGACCAACCACCTGGACGCCGAGTCCGTCGCCTGGCTGGAACGCTTCCTGCACGACTTCGAAGGCACCGTGGTGGCAATTACCCACGACCGTTACTTCCTCGATAACGTCGCCGGTTGGATCCTCGAACTTGACCGCGGCGAAGGTATTCCGTGGGAAGGCAACTACTCCTCCTGGCTGGAGCAGAAAGATCAGCGTCTGGCGCAGGAAGCCTCTCAGGAAGCCGCGCGTCGCAAATCCATCGAGAAAGAGCTCGAGTGGGTTCGCCAGGGCGCGAAAGGCCGTCAGTCCAAGGGCAAAGCCCGTCTGGCGCGCTTTGAAGAGCTCAACAACGTTGAATACCAGAAACGTAACGAGACCAACGAACTGTTCATTCCGCCAGGCGCGCGTCTGGGCGATAAAGTTCTGGAAGTCAGCAACTTGCGTAAATCCTACGGCGACCGCGTGCTGATCGACGATCTGAGCTTCTCGGTACCGAAGGGCGCTATCGTCGGCATCATCGGCCCGAACGGCGCGGGTAAATCAACGCTGTTCCGCATGATGTCCGGCCAGGAACAGCCAGATTCCGGCACCATCACCCTGGGCGAAACCGTTAAGCTGGCCTCCGTCGATCAGTTCCGCGACGCGATGGACAACAGCAAGACCGTGTGGGAAGAGGTCTCCGGTGGTCTGGATATCATGAAGATCGGCAACACCGAGATGCCGAGCCGCGCCTACGTGGGCCGCTTTAACTTCAAAGGCGTAGACCAGGGCAAACGCGTTGGCGAACTGTCCGGCGGTGAACGCGGTCGTCTTCACCTGGCGAAGCTGCTGCAGGTTGGCGGTAACGTACTGCTGCTCGATGAACCGACCAACGACCTGGATATCGAAACCCTGCGCGCGCTGGAAAACGCCCTGCTGGAGTTCCCGGGCTGCGCGATGGTTATCTCGCACGACCGTTGGTTCCTTGACCGTATCGCCACCCACATTCTGGATTACCAGGATGAAGGTAAGGTGGAGTTCTTTGAAGGTAACTTTACCGAGTACGAAGAGTACAAGAAACGCACCCTCGGCGCCGACGCGCTGGAGCCGAAGCGAATCAAGTACAAACGTATCTCAAAATAAAATGCAAAAAGGCAACGCAAGTTGCCTTTTTTAATGTTTGCTCCCTCTCCCACCGGGAGAGGGCCGGGGTGAGGGCATCAGCCCGCAGAGGATCTACCCCTGCTCCCCCATCAGCTGCTTCACCAGCTCGACGCAGCGCAGGAAGCGCGTATCGTAGTCCGACTCCTTAACATGGACGAACTCGATCTCATTCTCTTTCAGCAGCGACACCAGCAGCGACTGAAACTCTTTACGATCCACCGAACTCCCAAGGCTGCGTAACCCATCGGCCACCCACGGGGTATTGTTCTCCAGCAGGATCACCAGATCGAAGCGGTATTCATCAATCAGCGCCTGCACGAACGGGTGCTCTCGCCCCTCGTACTTCAGGCAGAACGCCTGAGTGCTGACGAAGTCGGTATCGATAAACGCCACCTTGTTGGCATATTTCACTGCGAAATCAATATACTGGGCGTGCCCGAGGGCTATTTTATCGTAATCCGAATACTGGAGCGCCATCTCATCGCCGCCGAGATGCGAAAAGACATAATCCCGGCCATATTCCCAGGCGCTGGTGGTATTGAAGATATTGGCGAGCTTATTGACCAGCGTTGATTTCCCGCTCGACTCGCCGCCGAGGATCGCCACAGTCCGCACAAAGAACGGTTTCACTTCCGTCGGAATATATTCCCAGTAACGGAACGGGTTCTCGCGGATCTGGCCGCCGCTAATATTCATAAAGGTCCGCTTAGGATCGATAAGCACCGTCTCGATCCCCAGATGCTCAAGGTACTGCGGCGCATCGGCCTCTTCCGAGGTATAGATCCGGTTCGGCTCGATCCCTTTTTCGCTCATAAAAGCGCGGATCCCATGACTCCACACATCCCAGCCGTGCGGATAGGGTTCCATCCCCTCTTCATTGAAGGCGTGGATGCGAATATTCTTCTGATATTTAAAAGTTTGTAGCAGCCAGCGCAGGCGGTCAGGCACCGTCGGCTGCTGCGACATGGCGCTCTCTTCAAACAGCTCGCGGTCGCGAGTGTCGTCATAGCCCATGATGATATGCAGCTCATCGACCTGGCTACAGGCGCGTTGAATCAAATAGATGTGCCCGGTATGCAGCGGGTAAAATTTACCAAACACCACGCCGACGCTTTTCTGTCGGCGGGGAAACTCCAGCCCGAGGAAACGATGCAGCGCTTCTAGCTTCTGCGCGCTCGGGCTTTTGATTTTGGCATTCAACAGTTGGCTGAGATACCCTTTGGTCATCCCGCTGGCTTCCGCCACCTGCTGCAGGGTACAGCCTTTCTGCTTTATGGCGCTTTTTAAATAGTCAAATGACGACATCGCTAATCTCCTTTTAACTTATTATAAGTCGTCAAAAACGCTTAGCGCGTCTGAAAGCTTTTTCACACCAAAGATTTGCATGCCTTCCGGCACTTTTTTCGGCACATTGGCCGCCGGGACAATGGCGCGGCGGAAGCCATGCTTCGCCGCTTCGGAGATACGCTCCTGTCCGCTCGGCACCGGGCGAATTTCGCCAGCCAACCCCACTTCGCCAAAGACCACCAGGTCCTGCGGCAGCGGGCGATCGCGCAAGCTGGAGACCATCGCCAGCAGCAGCGCCAGATCGGCGCTGGTTTCCGTGACCTTCACCCCACCGACCACGTTGACGAAAACGTCCTGATCGGCCATCTGCAGGCCGCCGTGGCGATGCAGCACCGCCAGCAGGATCGCCAGACGGTTCTGTTCCAGCCCCACCGCCACGCGGCGCGGGTTGGACATCATCGAGTGATCCACCAGCGCCTGGATCTCCACCAGCAGCGGGCGGGTCCCTTCCCAGACCACCATCACCGAGCTGCCGGAGGTGATTTCATCTCCCCGGCTGAGGAAGATAGCGGATGGGTTGCTCACTTCGCGCAGCCCCTGCTCGGTCATAGCGAAGACGCCCAGCTCGTTCACCGCGCCAAAGCGGTTTTTGTGGCTGCGCAGAGTGCGGAAGCGGGAGTCGGCATCGCCGTCCAGCAGCACCGAGCAGTCAATACAGTGCTCCAGCACCTTCGGGCCGGCCAGCGAACCGTCTTTGGTGACGTGGCCGACCATGACGATCGCCACGCCGCGTGTTTTGGCAAAGCGCGTCAGGTAGGCCGCCGTTTCACGTACCTGGGCGACGCTGCCCGGCGACGACTGAACGTCGGCCATATGCATCACCTGGATAGAGTCGATCACCATCAGCTGCGGTTTTTCTTCCTCGGCAATCTGACAGATCTGCTCAATGCTGGTTTCCGACAGCATGTTCAGGTTCGCCGTCGGCAGCCCAAGGCGGTGGGCGCGCATCGCCACCTGCTGAAGGGACTCCTCCCCGGTGACGTACAGCGTTTTCATCCCTTCCGCCAGCTTGCACAACGTCTGCAGCAGCAGCGTCGATTTCCCCGCGCCGGGGTTACCGCCAATCAGGATCGCGCTGCCCGGCACCACGCCGCCGCCGAGTACGCGGTCGAACTCTTTAAAACCGGTGGAGAAACGCGGCAGCGCCTCCAGGCTGATGTCTGACAGCTTCTGCACCTTCGAGACGCCGGCGTGACCGGCGTAGCCTGACAAACGCTCGTTTCTCGCCACCTGCGGCGACGCGGCGATGCGCATCTCGGTGATGGTATTCCAGGCATGGCAGGCGCTGCACTGCCCCTGCCAGCGCGGGTAATCCGCACCACATTCATTACAGACAAATGCGCGTTTTGGAGCTTTCGCCACGTTTACCTCTTACTTTTGGTTCATGCTGCCCGAGAGAATACAGAATACCCCCATCAGGTCAGCGTGGCGGATAGTCACTTCCGCCTGTTCATTCACTTTAGGCTTAGCATGATACGCGATGCCAAGCCCGGCAGCCTTAATCATCGGCAGGTCGTTGGCGCCATCGCCGATGGCCACGGTCTGCGCCGTTGGGATCGCATACTTTTCCGCCAGCTTGCGCAGCGTATTGGCTTTGTATTTGGCATCGACGATATCGCCGAGCACGTTGCCGGTGAGCTTGCCGTCGCGGATCTCCAGTTCGTTGGCGAACACCGCGTCGAGATGCAGCTTATCGCGCAGATACTCGGCGAAGAAGGTGAAGCCGCCGGAGGCGATCGCCACCTTCCAGCCCAGCGTTTCCAGCTTGAGCACCAGCTGCGCCAGGCCCGGCATCAGCGGCAGCGCGTCGCGAACCTGCAGCAGAATGCTGGCATCAGCGTCTTTCAGCGTCGCCACGCGCTGGCGCAGGCTGGCGGTGAAGTCCAGCTCCCCGCGCATCGCCCGCTCGGTCACTTCCGACACCAGCTCGCCGGTGCCGGCCAGTTTCGCGATCTCATCGATGCATTCGATCTGGATCGCCGTGGAGTCCATATCCATCACCAGCAGTCCCGGGGTGCGCAGATGAGGGATTTTACCCAATGGCGCGACGTCCAGCCCCGCCTCATGCGCCAGTCGCGTCGCACGGGGGGTCAGCGAACCGGCCAGGCGGATCACCTGGTAATCCTCGACCACCCAGGAGGCGACGATCACTAACGCGGCGCCCAGCTCACGCTGCCAGTCCGTCAGACGGCGTTTATCCAGCCCACGCCCGTACAGCAGCCAGCCGCTGCGCCCGGCGTGATAATCCAGCGGCATGACCTCGTCACCGCTCAGGGAAAGCGGCAACCCAGGCCACAGGGAAACGTCTTCAGGCAGGTCGCACCAGGTCAAACTGTTAGGCATTACGGCTCCACATCTCTTCATTCAGGCGAGGAAAATAACGCATGAGGCTACCTTGTAACCAGCGCTTCTGGCAACATTAAGCTGCAAATTTTCAAAGGTGGAATATGGTTCGCGCAAAACTGAAATTCCGGCTGCATCGTGCGGTCATTGTCCTTATCTGTCTCGCCCTGCTCGTCGCGCTGATGCAGGGCGCCTCGTGGTTCAGTCAGAACAGTCAGAAACAACGCAATCCGCAGCTGGAAGAGCTGGCCCGCACGCTGGCGCAGCAGGTGGTGCTGAATCTTGCGCCGCTGATGCGCAGCGAGACGCCGGACGAAAAGCGCATCAATCAGCTGTTGACGCAGCTCACCCACAACAGCCGCGTACTGGACGCCGGGGTATATGACGACCAGGGCGACCTGGTGGCGCGCTCTGGCGAAAGCGTCGAGGTTCGCGACCGGCTGGCGCTGGATGGTAAGAAAGCCGGCGGCTACTTCAACCAGCAGATTGTCGAGCCGGTACCGGGAAAAAACGGTCCGTTGGGCTACCTGCGTCTGACCCTCGATACCCATACGCTGGCGACCGAGGCGAAGCAGGTGGATAATACCACCAATATCTTACGCCTGATGCTGTTGCTGTCCCTGGCCATCGGCGTGGTACTGACCCGCACGCTGCTGCAGGGCAAACGCACCCGCTGGCAGCAATCGCCCTTCCTGCTCACCGCCAACAAGCCGGTTGAGGATGAAGACGATGAAAAGAAAGGAAATCTATAATGTCCACACTGCGCCTCCTGCTTTCTGACTCTTACGATCCGTGGTTCAACCTGGCGGTCGAGGAGTGCATTTTCCGCCAGATGCCCGCCACCCAGCGGGTGCTGTTCCTGTGGCGCAATGCCGATACCGTGGTCATCGGCCGCGCGCAGAACCCGTGGAAGGAGTGTAATACCCGCCGCATGGAGGAAGATCATGTGCGGCTGGCCCGTCGCAGCAGCGGCGGCGGCGCGGTATTCCACGACCTCGGCAATACCTGCTTTACCTTTATGGCAGGCAAACCGGAGTACGACAAAACCGTCTCCACCGCTATTGTGCTGGCGGCGCTCAATTCACTTGGCGTAACCGCCGACGCCTCCGGGCGCAACGATCTGGTGGTCAAAACCGACAGCGGCGACCGCAAAGTCTCCGGCTCCGCCTATCGTGAAACCATGGACCGCGGTTTTCACCACGGCACCCTGCTGCTCAACGCCGATCTAAGCCGTCTCGCCAACTACCTCAACCCGGACCAGAAAAAGCTGCAGGCTAAAGGCATTACCTCGGTGCGCGGGCGGGTGGCGAACCTGGTAGAGCTGCTGCCGGGCATTACCCATCAGCAAGTTTGCGAGGCGATCCAGGAGGCGTTCTTCAGCCATTACGGCGAACGGGTAGACGCCGAGGTGATCTCCCCGGACAACACACCGGACCTGCCGAACTTTGCCGACACTTTCGCACGCCAGAGCAGCTGGGAGTGGAACTTCGGCCAGGCGCCTGCCTTTTCCCACCTGCTGGACGAGCGCTTCCCCTGGGGCGGCGTCGAGCTGCATTTTGACGTTGAGAAGGGCCATATCACCCGCGCGCAGGCCTTTACCGATAGCCTGAATCCGGCGCCGCTGGAGGCGCTGGCGGAACGCTTAATCGGCTGTCAGTATCGGGCTGAGGTTTTGCAGCAGCAGTGTGAGGCGCTGATGGAGGACTTCCCGGAGCAGGAAGCGGAACTCAAAGCGCTGTCGGTGTGGATTGCCGGCGCGGTACGCTAAAAAAAAGCCCGCTGGCGTAGCGCTTAGCGGGCCTGGAAAACCGCAGGCCGGGTCAGGCGAAGCCGCCGCCCGGCACAACAGCTTTTACTCTTTATCGCCCAGCAGCACGGATTCCAGCGCGATTTTAATCATGTCGTTGAACGTGGTCTGACGCTCCGCGGCAGTGGTCTGCTCGTGGGTACGAATATGGTCAGACACGGTGCAGATGGTCAGCGCTTTCGCCCCGAATTCCGCCGCCACGCCGTAGATACCCGCCGCTTCCATTTCCACGCCCAGGATGCCGTATTTTTCCATCACGTCGAACATGGACGGGTCCGGGGTATAGAACAGGTCTGCAGAGAAGATGTTGCCGACGCGCGCGTCAACGCCCAGCGCTTTCGCCGCGTCTACCGCGTTACGCACCATGCCGAAATCGGCAATCGCCGCGAAGTCGTGGTCTTTAAAACGCAGACGGTTCACTTTGGAGTCGGTGCAGGCGCCCATACCGATCACCACGTCGCGCAGTTTGACGTCTTCGCGCACCGCGCCGCAGGAGCCGACGCGGATGATTTTCTTGACGCCGAAATCGGTGATCAGCTCTTTGGTGTAGATAGAGCAGGACGGAATACCCATCCCGTGGCCCATGACGGAGATTTTGCGGCCTTTATAAGTGCCGGTGAAGCCCAGCATGCCGCGCACGTTGTTCACTTCACGCACGTCTTCGAGAAAGGTTTCTGCAATGTGCTTGGCGCGCAGCGGGTCGCCCGGCATCAAGACTACGTCAGCGAAATCGCCCATTTCTGCGTTAATGTGAGGAGTTGCCATCTTCAGTTCCTTTTACATTGTTGTTTTTGCCGGGCGGCTACGCCTGACCCGGCCGACAAAACCGTAGGCCCGGATCGCTGAGCGCCACCGGGCAATTGCATCACAGCATGTTTTTACCGTAGGCCATTGGCGAGGTACCAAAGTATGTCGCCAACGTCTGGCCGATGTCCGCGAAAGTTTCGCGGTGGCCTAACGATCCTGGTTTCACTTTCGGGCCGTACACCAGCACCGGAATATGCTCGCGGGTGTGGTCGGTACCGGTCCAGGTCGGGTCGCAGCCGTGGTCGGCGGTGAGGATCAGGATGTCGTCTTCCCCTACCAGCTCCATCAGCTCCGGCAGACGGCGGTCGAACAGTTCCAGACCCGCCGCGTAGCCGGCGACATCGCGACGGTGACCCCAGGAGGAGTCAAAGTCGACGAAGTTGGTGAAGACGATAGTCTCGTCGCCGGCTTCCTTCATCTCTTTGATGGTCGCGTCAAACAGCGCGTCCAGCCCGGTGGCTTTCACTTTTTTGGTGATGCCGCAGTTTGCGTAGATGTCCGCTATCTTACCGACAGACACCACGTGGCCGTTCTTCTCGTCAACCAGCTTCTGCAGCACGGTCGGCGCCGGCGGTTCGACCGCCAGATCGTGACGGTTGCCGGTACGCTGGAAGTTACCGGCTTTATCGCCGATAAACGGACGAGCGATGACGCGGCCAATGTTGTAGCCGCCTTCGGTCAGCTCTTCACGGGCGATTTCGCACAGCTCATACAGCTTGTCGAGGCCAAAGGTCTCTTCGTGACAGGCGATCTGGAACACGGAGTCAGCGGAGGTATAGAAAATCGGTTTCCCGGTTTTCATATGCTCTTCGCCGAGCTGATCGAGGATCACCGTCCCGGAAGAGTGGCAGTTGCCGAGGTAGCCCGGCAGGTTGGCGCGTTTCACCAGCTTATCCAGCAGCTCCTGCGGGAAGCTGTTTTCATGATCGCTGAAGTAGCCCCAGTCAAACAGCACCGGCACGCCGGCGATTTCCCAGTGGCCGGACGGCGTATCTTTACCAGAAGAGAGTTCATGCGCCCAGGCCCAGGCGCCAATCACTTCAGCATTGCCATCCATTCCGGCGGCAATTTTACCGGTAGAGCCTTCATGCGCTTTCACCAGCCCCAGACGGGTCAGGTTCGGTAAATTCAGCGGGCCTTTGCGGCCGTGGTCAGCCTCGCCTTTGGCGCAGGCTTCCGCAATGTGGCCCAGGGTATCGGCGCCGACGTCGCCAAAGCGGTCTGCGTCTTCCGTTGCGCCAATCCCAAAGGAGTCCAGCACCATGATAAATGCACGTTTCATCTTGTTCTCCATACATCTTGCGCTGCAAAAAAGCGATCAGATCAGTATATCGCTATTCGGTGATACGGCGATAGACTGTCGGTGTAATTTCCGGAGCTTTATCGTCCAGTTTAATGGCCGCTTTGACCGCTTTCGCGGCCTCCTGCCAGCTGTTCTCGTCTTTGGCATGGATCACCGCCAGCGGACGCTGTCCGTCCACGCGGTCACCCAGACGCACCATCTCGGTAAAGCCAACGCTATAGTCAATGGTGTCTGATGCCTGACGGCGGCCGCCGCCCATAGAAACCACTGCCATACCCAGCGCGCGTGTATCCATCGCGCTGACAAAACCTTCGGTATCAGCATAGACTGCTTTGCTCAGCATCGCCGTCGGCAGATAATGATCATAATTCTCGACAAAGTCGCTCGGTCCTTTCTGCGCCGCGACCATACGGCCAAAGACTTCCGCCGCTTTACCGTTATCCAGTACCGCCTGCAGCTTCGCGCGCGCGTCGGCATCGTCCGCCGCCAGCTTGCCGGAAATCAGCATCTCTACACACAGCGCCATCGTCACGTCGAACAGACGCGGGTTGCGGTATTCGCCGGTCAGGAACTGGACCGCTTCGCGAACTTCAACGGCGTTCCCGGCGCTGGAGGCCAGCACCTGGTTCATATCGGTCAGCAGCGCGGTGGTGCGCACGCCGGCGCCGTTGGCGACCCCGACGATCGCTTCCGCCAGCGCGGCGGAAAGTTCATAAGTCGGCATAAACGCGCCGCTGCCGACTTTGACGTCCATCACCAGCGCATCCAGCCCTTCCGCCAGCTTCTTGGCAAGGATCGAGGCGGTGATCAGCGGAATGGAGTCCACCGTCGCGGTAATATCGCGGGTGGCATAGAAACGTTTGTCCGCCGGAGCGAGGGAGCTGGTCTGCCCGATAATCGCCACGCCGACATCTTTAATAATCTCGCGGAAGCGGTTGTCGTCCGGGAAGATATCGAAGCCCGGGATCGCTTCCAGTTTATCCAGGGTACCGCCGGTATGGCCGAGTCCGCGGCCGGAAATCATCGGCACATAACCGCCGCAGGCGGCCACCATCGGTCCCAGCATCAGCGAAGTGACATCCCCGACGCCGCCGGTGGAGTGTTTATCGACGATCGGGCCGTTAAGGTTGAGGCTTTTCCAGTCCAGAACGGTACCGGAATCCCGCATCGCCATGGTCAGCGAAACGCGCTCCGGCATAGACATATCGTGGAAGAAGATGGTCATCGCCAGCGCGGCGATCTGCCCTTCTGAGATAGTATTGTCGCGGATGCCGTTGATGAAAAAGCGGATCTCTTCATCGCTTAATGCCTGACCATCACGTTTTTTACGAATAATTTCTTGTGCGAGAAACACGGTAACCCCCATGAGGAATCGGGTGAATGGTGGCGGGTGGCGCTACGCTTACCCGCCCTACGATCCTGTAGGCCGGATAAGCGAAGCGTCATCCGGCAATGTCTGACAATCAGTAGCTGCTGGCGCTCTTGCCGTCGCCGTGACCCAGGGCTTTCAACAGGCTGGCCAGCAGGCTGGAGGCACCAAAGCGGTAGTGACGGGCATCGGCCCAGTCGGCGCCAAACAGCTCATCGGCGATCGCCAGGAACTGCTGCGCATCTTCCGCGCTGCGCACGCCGCCCGCCGGTTTGAAGCCAACGGTTTTCTCAACGCCCATATCGCGGATGACTTCCATCATGATGCGCGCGCTTTCCGGCGTGGCATTCACCGGCACTTTACCGGTCGAGGTTTTGATGAAATCGGCCCCGGCTTTGATAGAGATTTCAGACGCTTTACGGATCAGCGCTTCTTCTTTCAGCTCACCGGTTTCGATGATCACTTTCAGCAGCACGTTGGCCGCCGCGCAGGCCTCTTTACAGGCTTTCACCAGCTCGAAGCCGACCTGCTCGTTACCGGCAATCAGCGCGCGGTACGGGAACACCACGTCCACTTCATCGGCGCCGTAAGCGATCGCCGCGCGGGTTTCCGCCAGCGCAATGTCGATATCGTCATTACCTTGCGGGAAGTTGGTGACCGTAGCGATGCGGATCTCCGGCGTTCCCTGCTCGTTCAGCGTTTTACGGGCAATCGGGATGAAGCGCGGATAGATGCAGACCGCCGCGGTGTTACCCACCGGGGTTTTCGCCTGATGACACAGGGCAATCACCTTCTCATTGGTGTCGTCGTCGTTCAGGGTGGTCAGGTCCATCAGTTTTAACGCGCGCAGGCTGCTTGCTTTTAAATCAGTCATTTCATACTCCGCCGGCGCAGTGCCGGTTCAATAGTTTGTTCACCTTGCGAGTCTGTTACTATTGTAACATTCACTCGCCGCTACACTTCGACATTCATCACAGTTAATGAAAACTACTTACTAATTTGCATTACTGTAATGTGACTTTAATCACAAAATATCAGCGCATACCGCGGCAATTATCCTCACGCCCCTCTTAAGCATAATCGAAACTCCGCACCCAATGAGGATGTGATAATTCTAACACACAATGACAGAGACTCTCGACACCGTGGAGCACATTTTGCCCACCCAGCCGGTGATACAATTATTATATTTTGAAATATAAGCTATTTTTATGAAAGTCAGAAATGATGGAATTTTCACAAACTCAATAAAACCAGCGACGCGACGGCCGCTGGTTGAGGGAACTGGCTTAGAGGGCGAGGAAAACCCCGGCGATGGTGGCGCTCATCAGGTTAGACAGCGTCCCCGCCGCCACCGCACGCAGCCCAAGCTGGGCGATATCCTGACGCCGGTTGGGCGCCATCCCCCCGAGGCCGCCAATCAGGATGGCGATCGATGACAGGTTAGCGAATCCGCACAGCGCGAAAGAGATAATGGCTTTAGTGTGATCTGAAATAACCTGCAGCCCGGCCGCCGCCACCTCGGCGTCCGCCTTCAGATACTCGCCAAAGTTCATATAGGCCACGAACTCGTTAATGATCAGCTTCTGGCCGATAAACGACCCCGCGACCGTCGCTTCGTGCCACGGCACGCCGATCACCCATGCCAGCGGTGAGAAGACCCAGCCGAGGATCATCTGCAGCGACAGCTCCGGATGGTTAAACCAGCCGCCGACGCCGGACAGAATGCCGTTCAGCAGGGCGATCAGCGCGATAAACGCCAGCAGCATCGCGCCGACATTGAGCGCCAGCTGCATACCAGACGCGGCGCCGGAGGCGGCGGCGTCCAGCACGTTGGCCGGTTTATCCGCGTCAGCGCTCTGGCGGTCATGAGCCGGGTTATCGTCCGGCGTTTCCGTTTCCGGTACGATAATTTTGGCAAACAGCAATCCACCCGGCGCCGCCATAAACGACGCGGCAATCAGGTACTCCAGCGGAACGCCCATCTGCGCATAGCCCGCCAGCACGGAACCTGCCACCGAGGCCAGGCCGCCGCACATGACCGCAAACAACTCCGAGCGGGTCATAGTGGCGATATAAGGACGCACCACCAGCGGCGCTTCGGTCTGACCAACGAAGATGTTCGCCGTGGCCGACAGCGATTCGGTACGCGAGGTCTTCAGTACCGCCCGCAGCGCGCCGCCGAGAATGCGAATGACCAGCTGCATAATGCCCAGGTAGTAAAGCACGGCAATCAGCGACGAGAAGAAGACGATCACCGGCAGCACGCGCAGGGCAAAGACAAAGCCGCCGCCGCCAAACACCTCGAACATTTTATCGGAGACCAGCCCGCCGAAGATGAAACCGATCCCTTCATTGCCATAGGCAATTACGCGGGCGACGCCGTTCGACATCGCTAACAGCGCCGAGCGCCCGGCCGGTACATACAATATCAACGCGCCGATACCCACCTGGATTATCCAGGCGCCGAGCACAGTACGCAGGTTAATGGCTTTTCGATTATTGGAGAGCAGCACAGCAATGGCCAACAGCGCCACCATGCCGATAAGTCCCATGAGGATTTGCATACAGATTCCCTGTGTTTTGATAGTCCAGCACTAACGGCGTGATTATATCGGCATGAAACTATCCTGCCTGCCAGGCCTCACACATTTTACGCAAATCAATGATATGAATGAACAATTATGAGAATTCGATCACCATACAGTGGCTGAGGGCAGGGAAAACAAGGCGAGCGTGTTGCGCATTATCCCTTCGGCTATGGCTGCCGGCGGCTCCGACCGCAGTTCGCACAGGGCGTCAAATACCCGCGCAGCTTGCTCCGGGCGATTGGGCTGTCCCTGGAAGCCATTGAGCGGCATATCCGGGGCATCGGTCTCCAGCAGCAGGGCTGAAAGCGGCAGACGCGCCATCACCTCGCGGGTTTTGCTGGCGCGGGGATAGGTAATGGTGCCGCCAACGCCGATCTTATAGCCAAGCTGCACGAAACGCTCGGCCTGCTGCAGGCTGCCGGCGAAGCCATGTACCACCCCGGTACGCGGTAGGGCATGTTTTTTCAGCAGCATCGCCAGCTTATCGTGGGTGCGTCGGGAGTGGAGGATCACCGGCAGATCGTAACGCTTCGCCAGACGCAGCTGCGCTTCCAGCAGCGCCTGCTGACGATCGAACTGCGGCTCGTCGCGATAGAGATCGAGACCAATCTCCCCCACCGCCACCAGTTTTGGCGGGCGCTGCGCCAGCGACGCCTCCAGTTGCGCCAGCCCCTCATCGGTGTGCTGCTCGATGACAATCGGATGCAGGCCCAGCGCGGCATACAGCGCCTCGTGCTGCGCCGCCAGCGCCAGCACGAGGCTAAAACGCTCAGCGGAGATGGCCGGAACGATAATTCGCCCGACGCCGGCCTGCGCCGCACGCGCCAGGCTGGCGACCTCATCTTCCGCGAAGGGGGGAAAATCGAAGTGGCAGTGGGTATCGATAAAACGGTGCGTCACGCCAGATCCTCATGATTAAAGCTTGCGTCATTGGCCTGCGGCGCAGCGATGATGGTCGCCTGCGGCGCTTCATTGGCCACCGGCACCGGCGGCACCACCACCGGCGCAGGCCGGGCGATACGCGGCGCGTGGCGCAACAGCGGCGGCCGGTCGGCCAGCAGTTTACCCACGGTGGCCAGGAAATAACGGCCGCACTGGCGTCCGGTTTTGTAGTCCTCCAGCAGCGCCGGCAGTCGGCTGCCAAGCGCCATGCTGCGCAGCGGCCGCTGGGGATAGATTTCGAAGATCCGCAGTTTGCCGGGCGGTTTTTCGATGAACTGCTGGATGGCGCGATAGGTGGTTTCGTGATGATGCACCAGATTGACCAGCGGCTGCAGGCTGCTCTCCCCCAGCCAGCGCTCCATCCGCTTAAACCACTCCGGGGTGTAAAACATCTGCGAAGGGACAGTGCGGATCACCACGATAGTCTGAGCGCCGCGGCGGGCCGCCTCCTGTACCGGGATCGCATCGCTGACGCCGCCGTCAAGGTAGCTAACGCCGTCAAGCAACACGCCGCTGCGGTAAAAACCGGGGATGGCGCTGGAGGCGCGGATCAGATCCAGCCAGGTTTGCGGCGTCGGTGAAAAATAGCTGGCGGAGTAATCGTCGCCGCGACAGGCGCACATCCACAGCTCTTTGCCCAGCGCGAACTGCGTTTCGGCATAGTTCATGGCCAGCGGCATCTGCTGCGAGGTGGCCTCCACCAGCCAGTCGAGATCGATAAGGTTGCCGCCGCGCACAAAGCGCATCGGATCGAAAAACTGGCGTGAGGTGGTGTAGCGTGTGATGACTTTGCGGGCATAGCCTTGCTGATTACACATGTAAGCGGAGAGGTTTTGCGCCCCCGCGGAGGTCCCCAGCATCAGGTCAAAGGGGTTAAATCCGGCGCGCATGAATTCGTCCAGAACCCCGGCGGTGAAAATCCCTCGCTGTCCCCCGCCTTCACACACCAGCGCCAGCTTGCCTGGTCGGAAGGGTTTAACCGCCAGCGGGGCGATATTGCCCAGCGTAACGGGAATGCGTTGCCCCACCCTGCTTTCCTGTTCGATTAGTCTTCTCCTGACAAGGTAACGCAATTTGCCCATCGCTTAAACCGCGAAAGCCAGTCCGCAGGACTGGCTTTGTGTAAGACGACGTGTCAGTAAAAACGCTCAGGCTTCAGCATCGCCCGGATTGTTGTCCCTCTACGGACGTCTGCGTCCTGTAAACAGGCTCACCAGGAACAGGATAATCCCGACGACAAAGACGATTTTCGCGGCGCCAGCGGCAGTACCCGCCAGACCACCAAAGCCCAGGGCCGCAGCAATTAATGCAATGACCAGAAAAATAATTCCCCATCGAAACATACTTTTCTCCTTACCATAATGGACGGTGAACAGCGGTTTGCGCACCCTTTCTGGAAAGCTCATCGCTCAGTGGGTGCTGCTATTCGTTCGGCAACCTTGGCCAGACAACACTTTTGTTAATAACTCGATTTACTTCACGCTAAGATCGTTGCGGACGCTTTTCACACCGGAAACCGCTTTCGCAATCTCTTCGGCGCGTTCAGCCTGCGCCGCGGAAGCCACCGTACCGGTCAGATGCACTGCGCCGGCGTTAGTTTCGACTTTCACATTGCGCGAAGGGACAATGTCATCCGCCAGCAGCTTAGCCTTCACTTCGCTGGTAATAGCGGTGTCCCCGGCATAGCCTTTCAGCGTCGCCGTCTCACTCGACGATTTGTGCTGCACCGTCAGCTTGTCGTTGACCTGAGAGACGCCTTCGACCGCTTTTGCCACGCTCAGCGCCTGACTTTTCTGTTCAGCACTGGTGACGTCGCCGCTGAGGGTGACCACTTTGTTTTCCGTTTTCACCGAAATATCGCCGGAGTTAATATCTTTATGGTCGATCAGCGCCGCCTTTACCCGTGCGGTAATGGTGCTGTCGTCCATAAAATCGCCGACTTTATTAATCGAATTGTCTACCGCCTCTCCCGCATTGCCGGCAGCTGACTTCGCACTGTCTACCGTTGTTTTTTCCGTCTCTGCCGAGGCGTTCAACGCGGCTAAGCCTAAGAAGAGCGCCAGCAACATATTGGCATTCTTTAGTCTGGTCATCGTGATGTCCTCGTTTTTTCACCAGCGCTGGCGTCTTATCGCAGTGAATTACGCCAGCATTTTTAAAAACACGAATTAAATATAGTAGACAGGCGAAGGGGTTGCGGAGGATATGGATAAAAAACAGACGAATTAGCGGCGTTTTAAGAACTTTCCAGAAGGAGGGAAGCGCGGGCGGAAGAAGAAAAAAGCGCGGCCTGCGCCGCGCTTCGTCAGGGATTAGTGCTCGCGCGTTTTGCGGAACACCACGTCAGGATAACGCTCCTGCGTCAGGTTCAGGTTGACCATCGTCGGGGCGATGTAGGTCAGGTTATCGCCGCCATCCAGCGCCAGCTGAACTTCGTTTTTACGTTTGAACTCTTCGAATTTCTTCACGTCAGTGGATTCAACCCAGCGCGCGGTGGCCACGTTGACCGATTCGTAAATCGCTTCCACGTTGTATTCGCTTTTCAGGCGCGCCACGACGACGTCAAACTGCAGCACACCCACGGCGCCGACGATCAGATCGTTATTGGCGATCGGACGGAAGACCTGCACCGCGCCCTCTTCAGAGAGCTGAACCAGCCCTTTCAGCAGCTGTTTCTGCTTCAGCGGA
This sequence comes from Klebsiella sp. TF21-TM, assembly GCF_019753495.1. Taxonomy (NCBI): domain Bacteria; kingdom Pseudomonadati; phylum Pseudomonadota; class Gammaproteobacteria; order Enterobacterales; family Enterobacteriaceae; genus Klebsiella; species Klebsiella sp. TF21-TM. Next base: position 289,565 of record NZ_JAIJYL010000003.1, read on the forward strand.
TCCTTCAGGCGAATACGACGGAACAGTTCCGGTGCGAAGTTCGGAATACCGGTGAACTTCATCATCTCGCCCTGGGTGAAGGTATCGCCAATCTGAATGGTGCCGTGGTTATGCAGGCCGATGATATCCCCAGGATAGGCTTCTTCAACGTGCGAACGGTCGCCGGCCATAAAGGTCAGCGCGTCGGAGATCACCACGTCTTTACCGATGCGCACCTGACGCAGCTTCATGCCTTTCTCATATTTACCTGACACCACGCGCATGAAAGCCACGCGGTCGCGGTGTTTCGGGTCCATATTGGCCTGAATTTTAAACACGAAGCCGGTGAACTTCTCTTCCGTCGCGGTGACTTCACGGGTGTCGGTGTTACGCGGCATCGGCGCCGGTGCCCACTCCACCAGGCCATCCAGCATATGGTCAACGCCGAAGTTACCTAACGCGGTCCCGAAGAACACCGGGGTGATTTCCCCGGCCAGGAACAGATCTTTATCGAACTCGTTCGACGCGCCCTGCACCAGCTCCAGCTCATCGCGCAGCTGCTGCGCCAGATCTTCCCCCACCGCCGCGTCGAGATCCGGGTTGTTGAGCCCCTTCACGATGCGCACTTCCTGGATGGTATGGCCTTTACCGGTCTGATACAGGTAGGTTTCATCTTTGTAGAGATGATAGACGCCCTTGAACAGCTTACCGCAGCCGATAGGCCAGGTAATCGGCGCGCAGCCGATTTTCAGCTCGTTCTCCACTTCATCCAGCAGCTCCATCGGATCGCGGATATCACGGTCGAGTTTGTTCATAAAGGTGAGGATCGGCGTATCGCGCAGACGGGTGACTTCCATCAGCTTACGGGTCCGATCTTCGACGCCTTTTGCCGCGTCAATCACCATCAGGCAGCAGTCCACCGCCGTCAGGGTACGGTAGGTATCTTCCGAGAAGTCTTCGTGCCCCGGGGTATCCAGCAGGTTCACCAGACAGTCATGATAGGGGAACTGCATCACCGAGGTGGTGATCGAGATACCACGCTGCTTTTCCATTTCCATCCAGTCGGATTTCGCGTGCTGGCTGGAGCCACGACCTTTTACGGTACCGGCGGTCTGAATCGCCTGTCCGAACAGCAGCACCTTTTCGGTGATGGTGGTCTTACCGGCATCCGGGTGAGAAATAATGGCAAAAGTGCGGCGTTTGGCCACCTCTTGCAGATAAGGAGACAACGTCATAATTAATCTTCTAAGTAAACGCGGCCATGAGCCACGCATGTGGAATACGAAAAATTGCGGCTATTTTACCCATCAACGGGGGGGAGGCAATCAGTGTTTACACAGGAGCTGCTCCAGTTCGCTTAACGAGGTCACCGTCCAGTCCGGCTCGAGGTCCGCCGGCAGCTCGCGCTGATGCGCATTGAGCCAGCAGGTCGCCAGTCCGGCATTCACGCCGCCGCGAATATCCGACTCGGCGGTATCGCCGACCATCAGCACCCGCGAGCGCGGTGGGTTACCCGCCTGCGCCAGCGCGTAATCGAAAATGCGCGCGTCCGGTTTGGCGACGCCCACTTCTTCAGAAATAATCAGCAAATCAAAGTGATCGCGTAAACCGGTCCGCTCCAGACGAGTCTGCTGCAGCGAGGTAAAGCCGTTGGTAATGATGCCCATCCTGACCTTGCCCTGCAGCGCGTTGAGCAGAGAGACCGCGCCCGGCAGCGGCGCACAGATTTCCGCCATCGCATTCATAAACGCGTCGTTGAGTTCCCCCGGCGGCACATTCAAACGTTCCGCCCAGCTGTCAAAGCGCTGGTGCTGCAGCTGCAGCGAGGTGATGGCGCCGTTCTGGTAATCCACCCATAGCGGCTTATTCACGGCCTGATAGTCCTGAAAATCTTCGGCGGTAAAGGTCACGCTGTAGTCGAGAAACATCCGCTGCAAGCCGCTGAAAGAATCAAACGTAAACAGCGTTTCATCGGCATCAAAGAAAATCCAGTCCCATTTCATCGTATCACCTTGTCTTACATACTGATTGGCAGAGCCATAATAATGGCGTCTTCGCGCCCGTCGGCCGTCGGGTAGTAGTTGCGGCGAATCGTCGCCTCATTGAAGCCTAAGCTTTCATACAGCGCGATAGCGGCAACGTTGGAGGCGCGCACCTCCAGCCATAGCGTGACGACGCCGAGCCTTTCGACTTCGTCAATGACGTGTTCCAGCAGCGCTCGCCCCAGGCCACGGCGCTGGTAAGCGGGATCGACCGCGATATTGAACAACGTCGCCTCATCCAGCACCACTTGCGTAATGGCGAACGCCGCCATTTCGCCATCCACCGACAGCTGATAGTTACGATAGCGTTCCCCCTGGTTACTGGCCAGGGTCTGTTCGCTCCACGGGAAAGCGTGGGCGCGGGTTTCGATTTGCCAGGCTCGGGTTAAATCAGCCGTGCTGAGGATAGAAATCGTGTTCATATGCGCAGATTTGTTGCCAGAGCGCCCTGCGAGCCGGCGCGCTGGTCTGGAGTTCATCAAAAGCGGGGGTGGACACCTGGGCGCCCGCCAGCGGCAGCGACGCCTCTGTGCCCAACCGCCAGCTGTTGCAGCGGCTGTCCTGCGGCAGCATCGCCACCCGCTCCGGGGTCAGCTGCAGGACCTGATCTGGCGTCACGGCCAGCGCGCGCAATACGTCGCCAATCAGCGGCTCTGTCAGCGACGGCGGGGTTTCCGCCACCATCACCAGACGAATATGTTCAGGAAGCGAGATAGCGATTTCGCCCTGCAACGCCCCCGGTCGGCGCAGCGACCACTGGGTAATGCCCAGCTGCTGTAGTTGCCAGTCTCGTCGGGATGTCATAGCGAAACACTCCTGTTAAACAAGCGCGCAATATAGCAAATCCGTCGTATCTGCGCCAACAAACTACTATAATCGGCGCCAGTCTTAATGAAGGAGTGTTTCATGTCCGCTTTTACCCCGGCAAGTGAAGTCTTGCTGCGCCACAGTGATGATTTCGAGTCCGCCCGCGTTCTGTTTGCCGGTGACCTGCAGGATGACCTGCCTGCGCGTCTGGATACCGCGGCCAGCCGCGCCCACACCCAACAGTTCCACCACTGGCAGGTCCTCAACCGCCAGATGGGAGACACCGTCCGTTTTAGCTTAGTGGCTGAGGCCGCTGACGTCGCCGAATGCGACACCCTGATCTACTACTGGCCAAAGAACAAACCAGAGGCACAGTTCCAGCTGATGAACCTGCTCTCTCTGCTGCCGGTGGGAAGCGACATTTTCGTCGTCGGTGAAAACCGCAGCGGCGTCCGCAGCGCGGAGCAGATGCTGGCTGAATACGCGACATTAAACAAAGTGGATAGCGCCCGCCGCTGTGGCCTCTATCATGGCCGACTGGAAAAGCAGCCCGCCTTCGACGCCGATGCCTTCTGGGGCGAATACACACTGGATAATCTGACGATTAAAACCCTGCCAGGCGTCTTTAGCCGCGACGGGCTGGACGTCGGCAGCCAGCTGCTGCTCTCCACCCTCGAGCCGCATACCAAAGGGAAAGTGCTGGACGTCGGCTGCGGCGCAGGCGTGCTGGCCGCCGCGCTGGCCAGCCATTCGCCGAAAGTGCGCCTGACCCTGTGCGACGTCAGCGCCCCTGCGGTCGAAGCCAGCCGCGCGACGCTTGCCGCCAACGGCCTGGCTGGCGATGTGTTTGCCAGCAACGTCTTCTCCGAGGTCAATGGTCGCTTCGACATGATCATCTCCAACCCGCCATTCCATGACGGGCTGCAGACCAGCCTCGAAGCCGCCCAGGCGCTGATCCGCGGCGCGGTTCGCCATCTGAACAGCGGCGGCGAGCTGCGCATTGTCGCCAACGCCTTCCTGCCGTATCCGCAGGTGCTGGATGAGACGTTCGGCTTCCATGAGGTGATCGCCCAGACCGGACGTTTTAAGGTCTATCGCACCATCATGACCCGTCAGGCGAAAAAATAGTCGCCTTCTCACGCCGGCGGCCCGTTTCTGGTACCGCTGGCGCTTCCTGCGGGCAAATCCGCCCATTTTTGCAGCAATCGATACAACCTGCATAATTAACTATTGACGTGTCGCCGAAAACCACTAGAATGCGCCTCCGTGGTAACGATACTTTCATAGTGTCGATGGTATGCGAAGGTGGCGGAATTGGTAGACGCGCTAGCTTCAGGTGTTAGTGTCCTTACGGACGTGGGGGTTCAAGTCCCCCCCCTCGCACCAACGAGGCAATATCTAAAGAAAGAATACTGTGCGAAGGTGGCGGAATTGGTAGACGCGCTAGCTTCAGGTGTTAGTGTCCTTACGGACGTGGGGGTTCAAGTCCCCC
>NZ_JAIJYL010000040.1:0-30513 GCF_019753495.1 Klebsiella sp. TF21-TM
AACTGGGGGTGATGTTCCACTACGGAAAGCTGAATATGGCGTTCTGAGCCTTCCCACCATGATCGGGGAAGACCCATATAAATACAGTAAATGCATGTGTGCAGCAGATCAATATTGGCAGTGGCTATCAATGATCGGCGCTGACGTAACGCATTGATGCCTCAATTCGACTGGCAACATTGAGCAGGGAAATATTTATAAATCGTCTTCACCCCCTCCGAGCACATAGGCCACAGACACAATGTTTTAACTGCTCAGACCAGAAATATCTGGAAGCTTTAGGCATCTTCTTGGAAGATAGACGAGCGCAAAGACGCACACAGCAATGATGTTATGTAGTATTTTCCCCTTGAGTGTGCCTGCTCAAGGGGATTTTTTATCGCCGTATTGTACTGGCAAATATTTGTAAATCGTCTTCACTCCCACGCCTGTCACATCGGCCACACGCTACTGGGCAGGCGCTTAGTCCGGTATGTTTCTCGCGCTACTACTGCTTACGTTAACGTCTGGTAATGATCTAGCGGCGCGACGTAAAGCGGCGTTGAAAGCAATTATAGTGACCGGCCGGCGATGGTACTTCACACGGTTAGAATGACTCTGAAATAAATAAACATCTTCTGGATAGCGTTCTCTTCTACGAGCAATCATCGCCTCCACTGGAGGGGTTGATTTAACACGTAGCTCCTTCAGGTGACCCTGTTTTCGTATCAGTATCAAGTCACCATCAATATCATCATATCGAATACTCAGCAGCCTTCCAGCGCTTAAACCCGTGTGAAAAATTAACGCCCACAAGTCAGCCCATGTATCTGAGATGGAAACAAGATTGCTGTTAATAGTTAAAAATTGCTCAAAACTTATTGTTTTCTTACCGTTCACGAACAAACCAAACTGTTTTCAGAGCTGAATGAATTGATTAAGCCAAACGTAACATATCAGGAAAAGTAGTGAAATCTTTGTCTTCAAGTCGCCGGGAGGTACTTGTAGATTGTTTTCACGTCTACACCTATCACATCGGCTACCTGCTGCCGGGTAGCGCCGTTCTCCAGCATTTTGCGTGCCCGCTCGACAACTACCGGCGTCATCACCCGCCTGCGACCACCAACACTCACTCTCTCTGTGCAACTTGCCCTGGTCCGATCGAATAATTACATCGAAAAAATAGTTACAGAGTCTCTCAGGTTGAGACAGTTCACTATATGTTTATGTATCCTAATTGCACCGTTGACATTGAAAGTGTCATTTTTTTAACATATTGTGATTAAACATTTACTCATGAAGTGATTTCAAAATGGGAAAAGACATCTTTAGTAGATTTGACTGGGTTGATACGCTGAAGGGGATCGGCATCATACTTGTCGTTGCTGGGCATATTTTCGGCTCATACATCTCTGGATTTATATATTTATTTCACATGCCATTGTTTTTCTTCCTCGCTGGATATTTATATTCACCAAAGCCATTAAGGCAATATTTAAAAAGCAAATCATCAAACCTGTTGATACCATATTCAAAATATCTTTTGTTTTTTACAGCCATATCAACTGTATATATGATTTTAAATCATGATAGCATATCAATGATTTTAAAATCAGTAATCAAATCATTGTATGGAGGAAACCTCCTTACAGGATGGATGGGAGTCTTCTGGTTTATCACCGTATTTTTCATCACACAGCAACTCTTTAATTTTTCAATAGTTAAACTAGGCGTAAAAAAGACAAGCGCCATAGCAATCATATCATTAGCGCTTTCATACGTTGCAAGCCAGTTTATTAAAATAACCACCCCACTTAATATCATCGTGACACTTCATGCTTTTCCATTTATGTGTCTCGGGTATTTATTCAAAACACATAGAATAAAAGTAAATACGATGGCGGTAATTTTAATTTGTGTAACTTGCATATGGTTTTTCTCATCTCACAAAGTTGAAATGAAATTTGATATGAAACAATCATTATATGGGATACCATTTATAAGTTTCATTACTGCTTTAGCGCTCGTTGTTATGGCAATAATTATTAGCAGCATAATAAAATGCAAGCCCCTCGAATTCATTGGCATTAACTCAATGAACATTATGTATATACATCAATTCATTCACCTAAGCATAGCCAATAAGATATTTGAATCGGATTTCGCAATATTTACAACCACAGTAATAATGTCATTATTTTATTGCATAATAATAAACAAAATAAATATACCGTCAATTAAAAAAATACTTAGTTAAATAAAAGCAGCCCACCGACAGTGTGGGCTGCCTTAGGCAACCAGTACCTTTTCATACTAACTGAAAAATGATCACAATTAGCCTTTACTTGCTATTTGATTCACAAAATATCCTGCCAGCATTTCTAACATAACCCGGTTATGACTGGATATATCTGTCGGCATACCTGTACCAAGCCGGGGTGAGTGATCATAAAAACGTCCACTCGCATACGGGTCTGTAAGATAATCACGTTCATAAGCCTGCATGCTTAAGATGAGCGCATTTCCTGTCGAGACTCTCCTTACCATCATCATAGTCAGGGCCACACTCACCGGTGTCGACAATAAACCACGACGGCTTTCCGAGATGTTGTAATCGATTGTCCTGATACGTCCATCACCACATAACCCGTGCAGACCATACGTGACGTTGTTGAATGCTGGGGCAATACCCAGCATATCGGTCATAATCAGATATTCAGCTGTCAGGTCCATATCGTAGTTAAACCAGCGACTACGTGACAGACTGGTTGTTACTGGCTGTGAATCCACCAGGGTCGGTGTATATCGAAAAATTGTTGATGTATTTGTCAGCAGAGTAATAACAGTGTTGTAGCAGGTCTGATATTTCCCGGTAGTATCCATTCCCGTTTTTATCGCCAGCGCAACCAGAAGCAGTCCGTAAATATTGATATTGGTTGCTCCCGTACCGCTATCAGTGTATTTATTCGTTATACCTCCTTTATTAATGACGGTGATGACCATCGCATCAGCAAAATTTGTGATGTAGGGTTTCAGTGCATCTGTTACTGTGCTCTCTCCCAGGTATTCAGCAGAACGATAAAAAGAAACTATGGGTTTAAGCACTGTGGAAACCAGGTCAGCAATTGCCCTGCTTCCGCTAAGGTATGCTGCGCCTAGTCCTGTTCCGCTGTAATATGTATTAAGATACTGAATGAATGACGGTAATAATACAGCGAGTGTTCCATTCGGCTTCCTTAACTCGCGGCATGCAAGGTAACCGAAGGGGGTTAACTGGCTTGGGTTGCTAAGATTTAATGGCGGTGTCATCCCCCCAATTCCTGCTGAGTCTCCATTCATCCAGAAATCCGCGACACCATCCATCAGTTCCAGAAAAAACCGTTCAGCCCGTTTAACCGCAACATTCGGCAAAACTCCTGTTGCTGCAAATGCCACCGGTCGGTTCAGTACTTTTGATGCCAGCGGAAAATGAGCAGACTCTGTTTCCTGTGTGTTAATCCACGCCTCGACACTCCACGTCCAGTTTTTTTCAACAGGCCAGTTTAGGAATGAGTAATCAGTAGACGATGATGTTATCCATCCAGCCTGAACGGTTAAGGTTCTGCTGGATGTGTTATTGGACATTGATATCGTGGCCTGTCTGGTCGGACCGCCTGCGGTGCCATCACGATGAATATCACCATTAACAATCGTTGGAACTATAGATAGCGACCTGTTTCCTACAGGAGTCCCGCCTATAATTGCAGCGGGAGAGGCAAAATCATAGTTAGGGGTTACTGAGCTTCCATAGGTCACTATCATCGGGATAAATGCACCAAGCATTTTCCCGACAGGAATCATGCTCACAGCAGTAACAAGGTTACGAACCTGAATTTGACCGTTATTAAAAATGCGATAACGGGTTATTGATTTTAATACACCAGAGGAATATACCGCACTGGCTGCGTTATATGCCACACGCTCAACCTCTGAAAAAAGAGGACCATTATTTGAGAGTTTCAGGGTTACATTGTCAGTAAAATATTCTGTTTTTTGTGTAGTTCCGTCCAGATAGCGATGTTGAGTGCTGAGCCCAATCACAACACGGTTTACATCATCATTTGGAGCAGAATCAATAGATGTTAACCCATAGTAGTAAGTAGTCCAACTAAATCGACAGGTTATACTACCAACAGTAATATTGAATCTTTTGTTTCCTTCAGTTGGGGCGTAATAATCGAGAGATGGATATGCAGCCATCTGTTTTGTGTTGGCGTAGATATCAATGTTGTAGTATTTTTTCTGTCCGGCAGGGATAGTATCGTTAATCCAGACAGAGCCTGTTTTAAATGAACCATCCGGCCAGAACCCCTCATTAGACTGGAAGCGAAGGTTTACAAAATCTTCCCCCGCAAACTGTCCTACAAAATAATTGCCATCCTTGTCAGTCACGGAGATATCCTCGTGATGCATGACTAGCCCTGCAGGAAATGATACTTTCAGCTCTAGCAGCCCAGTGTAGTCCATTGAGGTATCATTGCTCGCATCGCAGATGTAACGAGCCAGAGAGCTTGATGTGAACTCAGGCTTTTGGCGACCATTATAGTGATATACGTCAGCAGATAGCACCAAGTACTGATCTGCTGTTATAGTGATGTCCCCGGCAGGTAATTGAGTGATAAAATTGGCATTCTTTTTTGTAATATCAGTTGTCTTATAGTTAATAACAACTGAAGAAAATTTATCAATGTAGTATTTCACCCCACCTGAAGCATCTGGGGTGTATCCTGCTGAAATAATCTCAGCATACGGGATAGTTAGTTGGATATATGGCGTTGACACACCATACATAGAGCAACTTTTCTTATCGTACGCATATCCACCAGTATTCCCTGCAGTAAATACACCTGAGGTATCAATAACTGAATATGGGGCGATAAGTTGAGTTGTATTTTGTAATGGTATATTGCTGAAAACCATTCGAAAAACAGAGTTCGTGGCATCAAGCAACACAGTCCCGGGCGCAATTCCGGTCAGATCCAGCACATGATACGGTGAGTCAATAACACCATCGCTGAAGCGCTCGCCCGGCAACAGGCTGGCTATTACAGCCGTCCCATTGCTGGCAGTGGCAGAAAATTTCAATGCCTGACTGCGGGCTCTTGCATCACTGGATTCATTTGCTGAAATCTGGTTAACGAATACCGTCACATCATCTTCAGAGGTAAACGCCCTGCTACCCGCAGCAGTAAACGACAGCTTTTTTTGCTGCGCCATCAGGGTCATTTTTGACAAGGTGTAATCCGTTAAGGATAACGCCTGGCGATTGCTGAATATTTCTCGCTGGGCAGCGGCATCAGATAACTCAACGCGCTTCTGAGACAGCATTTTACGGCCGGTTGCTGTCAACGTTCCGGCGTTATTGATGTACTCATCTGCAAGCGAGATACCATCAGTGCTGCGTACATAGGTTGTGGAACCTGGCGGAATATTCGCAATATCCGCCTGCGCCGCTGCCAGCGTTTGATACTGCTTGCTGAGGGGAATGATGTTCTGCCGTATCTCATCATTTTTCGCCATCATCTGACGCCAGGAGTCGAGCGGCTCTCCGCCGCGGTCGTCAACCGTTCCGGCCGGACCGTTAACCAGCTCGTCAGCGCGCTTAACGTTGTCCATGAATATTTCCGGCGTCGTCGTGCCCAGTGGCGGGTTAAGTTCGGCCATGTTTTTTGCTCCAAAAAGAGGCTTCGCCCAAACGAGGGTTTGAGCGAAAAGAGTTAATTAGGGGAATTTTTGGTTTTAGGCAACGTCGCCGGGGTATGTGGCGTCGTCGTACTGGTAGAACGATTCGAGGTATTCTTTAGCGGTGACCTGACAGGTTCCGTCTGACTGCGGAGCGATCTCCTCTACAATGGCGTCGTAGACGTGGCGCGTTGAGCCGCAGAACACCAGGCGGATCGGCTCGATGGTTGCCGACGACAGGTCAACCTTCATCGGGTCATCAAACTCGCTCAGGTGCGGGACTGACAGCTGAAAATCACCCACCCTGCTCGCCACCATCAGCCCGGATGCAGAGCCATCCTGATAGCGGATCAGCGCTCGGGGATTTTCGAAAGACCAGTCCAGCGGCTCCGTAACGGTGAACGTTGTCACGCCACCCGCCGTTGTCATCGCCTCCACCAGACAGGAAATCGTGTTGTTACCCGGAATATCATCCGTGAGCACAATGCGATCGCCCGTGTTGTAACACAGCGCGTCCAGCTCGGTAGTGGTCTGGAACGTCACCCGCTGCTGCAGGTATTTCATCAGGCGACGCATGCCGATCTGGTAGGCGTGATCCTGATTCAGTACCCCATCGAGTTTGTAGTTCTCGATTTTCACCGGCGTGGGATTATCAGGCGTCCGGCATTTAACGGTCTCCTCCGCCCAGGTAGTCCCGTTGATGTACGTCACGTCGACACCATCAAAATCATCGTCGGACGGTACGGTAAATCCGCTCTGCAGCTCCTCCACCATCTCATGCGGAGTGATCACGCCAGTCCAGGGCTTAATCCCCTCACGGTTGACCGTCGCCAGGCCATCACTCAGCAGAAAGCGGGACTTCCCGGCATTGGCTATCTTCTGCAGCATTTCCAGCGCTGAGATACTGTCTCCGGTAGCAAAATCGAAATTTTCCCCCCGTGGCGTCCAGTACGCGGACTCCAGCGCGTTGATGGTGTCGACATCCATCTCCAGCCCCAGCGAGTTTCCGACATGCAGCAGAGCACCCGAGATAGTTCTGGCCGTTCCGGTTTCATAGGCGCGGGTGGCCACAACATTTACACGTCGGTCCGACTGCGCCGCCAGCTTCCCGCCCGTCTCGACGGTCACCGCCATCAGCGACACGCCGGGATAGGATGAAGGGCGCGTCAGCAGTCGCCCGCGCAGTGCCTGCCAGTACATCGAATCCCTGGCGTTGTTTGAGCCCTGCTCATTGCGCCGACGGCAGCGAACCTCTACCAGTCCCGGAGAGCTGAGGGTGATCCGCTCAGTGAAACCTAACCCGTTGACGTTTTTCAGCGCATACTCTCCCAGGTGACTCACCCACCCCGATCCGGAACCGTAGACGCGATACTGTATCTCCCACTCAACGTGGCGGATCCGTTTTTTGCCCTTACTGTCAAAGCCGCAGATGCCGTTCGGGAAGGAGAAATTCACCTCGAATGCATCCACCACTTCATTCTCAGGGCAAACCAGGAACGGCCCCAGCCAGCTCAGCGTGTCGTTAAGACCAGTGGCCTCATAGTCGATCATCGTCCGGGCGGAGAATCCCGGCCATGACTCATCAACGGCACCGGAAACCAGGCGCGCAACAGTCGCCGTCGTGCCGTCGGCAGAGACAATGCGGTACTCATTCCCGCGGTGAGCAAGTGAAAGCCGTTGCACCCCCTCTGGCATGCCGGAAAAGGCCCTTCCCGTGGCGCTGTTATAGGCAAGCGTCACATTCGCCGTTACCGCCGGGCTGCCGCCGGTTGATGCCGTGCCGGAGGTGTAAACCGGGGCATCACCGAAAACAGCTACAGGTAGCGAAGAGGACGTGATCGCCCCGCCCACGAACGGACTGGCCGCCTCGGTTATCAGTACGGTGCCGCCGTTGCCCTGCGCAACCAGGCCGGAGCCAGTGAGTCCCTCGGTAATGGCCGCCAGCAGTCCCGACATCGAGACGTAGTTAGCCACCAGCGATACCGGGTAGGTAACTTCCTGCCAGGTGATCGTGAACGTGCTGGAGCTGGTCGAAAAATCGTAGGTGGTCGGGGCCGCACTGGCCTGGACTTTTGCCGCACTCCCCCCGGTGCCGGGCACTGCAGCCTGATCGGGGGTATATGACGCGATAAACAGATCGTAATCGACAGAGTTAAACCCCAGCGTCACCGGCATACCTACTACCGGCGCGATCTCCGTCAGCAGCGGGCTTGCGATAACGCTGTATCCGGCCGCCGTGGTGATCTGGTAGTTCGCCGGGGCTTTAAGTTCGACCACGGCGCCAGCGACCCAGCTGGGCGGCAGTGCGTTATCGTTCTCGTCATTATCGTCATCATCATCCGTATCCAGCCCCGTAAACGTCACGCTCGATCCGGAGACGGTCATGCTGTCTGCGATAATGTCGTCTGCGTCCGGCGACGTCTGGGCCATATCCAGCCCGGTGCCGGATGACGTCCCGCCCACTTCGGTGGAGTTGACCCAGTTTTCGCTGCGCTCATCACCGGAAACGTCCGCGCCTGGCGGGTAATGGGTGCTGCTGAAACCAGGCAGCGTCGATGCAGGAGTGCTGCCTACCCGGATATCGCCAGTGGTATAAATCAGTTCACCGACACCGAGACACAGCAGCATCTGGACGCGCATTTTCGTAGGATCGGCGGCATCGAACCTGGTAACGGGCTGGACCACATAATCCGGGTAGATACGCACCCGGCCAAACACCTCACGAATGGCATCACCGAGTTTTGCGGTGTTGGACCGCGCCGGGTTCAGGTCGAGACTGCGCCCTGTGGATGAGGTATAGCCGCCCGTATCAATGGTGCTCATCATAAAAAGCGAATAGGCTGCAGCGGCAACGGAGATACCGACGCCGATCCACGCGATTGTGGCGGCCTCCAGCCCGAAGGGAACCGGATAAAGCCTGACATCACTATCAGGGCGAATCACACACTTAGCCCACTCGCCTGGCGGAATTAACAGCCCCTCAACCTCAACGGTCAGCGGTGGGAGATCCCGATCCTCGTAGCCTTCAACATTTGCCACCAGCCAGCTGCGAATACTGGTTACACCATGCTCATGCGTTTCGAGCGGTTCACCGGGAAGCCGGGACGGGTAAAAACGAATGGTCATTGCCAGAACTCCACTTTGACAAATCGGCGCTTAAACCGCGGCAACGGCAGAAAGGTGACGTTCGTACCCGGGTTGCATTCCACCACATGCAACAGACCACCGATACTGACCACGATCCCTACGTGGGTGACGGTCGACCCGGAATAACAGGCCACCCCGGCCCCTTCGCAGGGTTCGCAGCGCTCAAGGGTAAGCATCATCCTGCGCGCTTCCCGGTCGAGGCCGCCGTCGTCTTTGGTGACCCCTGCAAAATCGGGCCAGACGGGTAAATTCAGGTCGCGGCGTATCTCGTTCACAATGCCGAAACAGTCGAGTTGCGGGTATACGCGCCCGCCCTTCAGCCAGGTGACTGAACGGTATTTATCAGGGTTAAACATTGGGATTCCTTAGCTGATATAACGCAGTCCGGGGAATACAGGGAGCGTGTAGCGGTATCGCGGCCAGGCGGTATCAAGGATATTCATATAACCCGCGGTAATCTGCACCTCTGTCGCCGTCCAGGAGCCCGACTTGATTTTCAGCGTATACGGCACTTCCGCAGGGGCCGCTAAATCCGTGGAGATATAACGCCGGTACGTCAGCGATGCAGGCAATCTGTTAGCCAGGGCATTGCGGATCGCCGTGGACACAACACCATCGATATTGCACAGGGCAAATTTGAGGTCCTGCGTGCCGTCCGCATTGCGCGCCGGCAGAGCAATGCCTATCGCACAGGCGGTAAACGTTACGGTATCGCCGTTCTCCGTCGTTGCCGTAATACCCTCGTAGCCCTGGCACAGATAATAGACGTCAGAACCAATGGTGATCTGCAGCGTCTCAATGATCACCTCCGGCCCGCTGCTGGCGTAGAGGCGTTTAATCTGAGTCATGCTTCGGCCACTCCTTATTCAGCGCAATATCCAGCAGTGAGCTGCCGACTATCCATTCCGGGTAATGCCCCCATCCAGACGGCGGTAATGGGCGCTCCCAGAGTTCTACTGGCGCGGTATATCTCCAGTAAAATCCGCCTTCTGGCGTGGGGCCTTTATAAATATCCGTGAAACGACACACGTAATTTTTCAGCCCTACAGGCGTTAATAACGGTATGTTGAACCACGCCGCCCCATCTGATAACTCATCCCGAAACCACGCCTCAAAAGCCTGCGCCTGGGCGTCAGAAAAAATCCAGGCCAGATCTGTTTGGGTTGGTGTCGAGGTGTAGGCACGCCGCTGCCGTGCCCGGCCAGTTACCATCTGGGTCCGTTTCAGAGGAGATACAGGAGTTAAACCAAAACTCTCTTTAAGCGGTCCAGGCAGGTAAGCGGAGGGGTAATAAAGCGTTGTGGTGATAGCCATTAGCTAATTTTCCTCCCCGAGGTAGTTTTCCCCATCAAGGCCTTATGCAAATCACCCTGACCGCTTGCGACTGAATTAACCGCCTTCCGGTATCCCCTTTCTGCCCCCTCATCTGCAGCTTTACGGACCAGCGCCAAAGTTGCATCGGAAGGGTTACCATTTATGGGGATATTGATTGTGGGCGAATAAATCGCGCCGCCGCCTGTTGACTGGTTTGCAACTCGATCCAGAGTGGCATCCAGTTTTGCGCTGGTTTTAGCTGTCGTAACGCGCTCACCTTTCTGCAGGAGCCAAGTTCCTGTTTCGGGCACAGAGTCGATACCGTCGTGAGCCTGGCCCTGAAGGGCTGTACCAACACCTATCGCCAGTACTCCAGCAGCCGCAGTTGCGGCTATTGCTGCCGGTCCTGCTATTTCGGGTCCAACAAACGGCACGCCGATCATTGCTGTAAAGGCCTGCAAACCCGCCATTGCAACTTGGGCAGCAGCGTAAGAAAGAAGTGTGCTACCAACAGATTGCAGAAATGTCGAAGCAAAATCTTTAACATTTAACTTTCCGGTTTCTGCCCAGTCAATAATCATATCCGTTAAGCTGCTAAATGCCTGTGCACCAACCTGCTGCATGTTGGTGTATAAATCCATTGATGCTTCTATTTGCGTTGCTAGTCCTGATATAAAACCAGCAGCACCATCATTTTGTAACTCATCCTGCTTCTTGTAATATTCCTCCTGTATTTTAAGCCTCTCATCAAGAGAGTTCTGTAATGCTTCTTTCTTTTTATTGTAAAGACCTTGGTCTATATCTCCAGATTGGAGTTGGTTTAAAAGTTCATCCTGTTGATAAGCAAAATCCTGCTGTATATCATTATTATCCTGCATGCGTGATCGCTCACGACTACCAAAATAACGGCCAACAATTTCATTATCAAATCCTTGCTGCGCTAACTTATTCTGTCTTTCTAAGCCGGAAACATATTCAGCTACTTTCGCATTTTCCTGATTAAGCCGTAACTCTTCCTTCTTGGAATCAAGGATTTTAGCCGCAGTTCGGAGTTGTTCCTTCTGCCCTTCTGATAATTTTTTCAGGTTTCCGCTGGTTATATCAAAATTAATCTTCTCCAGTTCGGTTACTTCTGCAGTTTTTTTACCTGTTGTTTCAATTAGGGCGGCCTGCTTTTGTAAATCAAGCAGTCTATTTTTGAAAGCATTGTCAGTAGGATTGCTTTTTGGTTTTGTTTTTGGCTGGTTCTGGTTAGACTCCCCTTTGCCCAACGAAAAATCATTATCTTTAGAAGTGTCAATGCCAAGATCAGAAAGTAGAGATGTGAGCCCTTTCGCTCCTCTATCTACCTGCTCCGGAGTCATGCTTGACTTTATCGCGCGAAGAAATTGAAGACGTTTAGTTAAAAAGTCTAATTCGTCTTTTTGTTCCTTACTTTGATTCCCTCGTTTGTTAAGGAATTCAATGCGCTGTGCAATATCACTTTCATCAGCAGCGTTATAATTACCAGATACAGCACCGATACGAGAGCGGGTATAAGTTGCAATGGCCCCCAGGCCACCAGCAATACGCCCCACAACCCCGGCAAGGCTTATGGCTTCACCAACCAGGTCTGATAGCCCCTGAAGAACAGCAGGATCGGTGAAGACGTCACGAATATCATCAAGCCCATCCTGCAATGGTGTAAGGTCAACCTTAGCCAGCCCCGAAGCAATTTCCATTTTAAGACCGCGGGCGCTAGTCTCTATATCCTGAAAGAACTGATTAACCTTAACAAGGTTATCAATATCTTCTTGCGGTGGTGCGACACCAAAATCTTTTGATAACTGGATAAATTGTTTCAGCTTCTCGTTGTTGTTGTCGAACAACGGCAGCATTTTTGACAGGTCATTACCCAGGCTTTCGAGAATATTGGTTTTCCCGGCCTGAGTGGGGATTTTCTGTAATGCTTCACTGATTGCCATCAGCTGCTTATCTGGGGATTGCTGAGCCAGCTTCTGAGCTGAAAGCCCCAAAGTATCCAGCGCCTGAGCAGCCTCACCTGATTTATTCAGGACCGCATCGCCGACCTTATCATTAATGTCTTTGAAAATATCGGCTATGTTGTCACCGGTTAAACCAGCTTGTTCAGCAGCATATTGCCAGGATAACAAATCCTGGGTGGACATTTTAAGAGATTTTGCCCAGCGGTCTGCCTCTGTTACCTGCTGTGCTGTATTTTTGACAATGGCTAAACCAGCAGCGCCAATACCAACAGCTGCGGTAGCCGCTGCAGCCCCCACAGCAATGATTGAAGAACTTACCTCTTTAGCGTCTTTTTTTACCTGGTCGCGCCACTTCTGAGAAGATCTTTCGGCTTTATCCATGCCCTGAACAAATCCACCTACTTTAGCGATCAGGTCGATTGTTAGCGTACCGAGGGACTTGCCAGTCATTGAATTTTCTCCAGGCAATAAAAAACCCCGCCGAGGCGAGGTTTGACGTTAATTAACTTAGTTGTTTGCTATATTTATTAACTAGCGTTTTCACACCCGGGCAGGCTGCGATCTATGATCAAATTACCCTCGACCCTTAGGCCAATTTTACCGAACAGGAAGGCGTGGTTTAGCTGAGTGACAACAACATCAGACAGACCAACAGCACAGCGATCTTTCTCAATCGCGCGGTCAGCTGCAGTTTTGACGTTAGGAATCCCGGTAGGGAAGATGATAACCGGATAACTATCTTCTGCGGTCACACGCTTACCTTTATAGAACTTACCACCATTCAGGTTATAGTTTTTAGTGCTTGCAACAGTAAGATCTGCCACTCGGACCGTACATCCTGTTAATAACAGGGCGCCCAATGCTACTGCTAGTATTTTTTTCATTCCATGTTTCCTTTGATTGCAATCAGAAACATCCTATCACATGAAATTTGCAAGGCAATGCGGGTAATCCTGTCATTTTCGGCGGGTTTCAATTTCCAGTATCCTCATTCATCGAATGCCAGGCACTACACTGCATTCAGTATCAATGCCAACTTTTCATAGCGTCCTCAAGCGATACAGGAGCTTCGTTGATGTGTGGTGCAAAGTCACTAACCTTGAACGGAGGCGTGTTCTTTGCCTTATTGATGTTAGCCAGGACAGACGCCACCATCGACGCCCCCCACTCGGTACGCATCATAATGTTGAGCGGTCCGTACTTCTCACGGTACTTGAGCCAAACCAGAAATTCCCTGCGACTCATCCGCTCCTGAGCCTCTGCGATGGTGCGGCCGCCGATGCCGTTCATCACCAGTTCGCACCAGAATTCATCCTCGCCGGTTAGCTCGTAGTCTTTCCCAGTTCGTTTACATCATGAATTGCAGCCAGGAGGGCCATAACAATCGGACCGTCTAGCGCTCCACGCTCCGGGGTAGCAGTTCCAAGAATGTCAGCCGCGGTAAACACTGGGGCGCCGTCCTGATCGCAAATATGCGCCGCAATGCGCTCAGCAATCGGGTCCGATTTCCCGTTATACGCCAGCAGTTCAGCTTTAGTGGTGTGGTAGCCCATCGGGCGCACATAGACGGTTGCGATATGCTCTTTCCCGTCACGGCCTTTCCACTTAATTTCTTTTTCCACGGGACGCCCGGTAAAGGCACCGGTTTCTTTTAACGTATCGAGAGTAAGTTGCATTTCAGCTCCTGAATAGAAAAGCCCGGATAACCGGGCATATTAATTACGCTGCGGCCTTAGGCACCCATACGGAAGAGCCAGACCGCTGGATCGTGGCGGAGGTCGTCACAACAGCGTTACCCTGAAAATCAAACGGGAAGTCAGAAACGTAACCCTGGAAAATGAACCAGGTGCGATCCGATGGCAGCACCAGGCCATCAACAGCATCCTCAGCGCCAGGAGCGGCGGCTGTCGGGACACTGGTTCCATCTGACCAGCCAACCGCAAAAGTTAACGGCGTCTGGTCATTCGCTTCAGCGAGGCCATGCAACATAATGTGGCTGGCGTTCGTCGGATCAGCGTTAAGCCCGACGGTTGCGGCCGCAGGCGTTTTAAGCCCCTTTTTGTAGGTTCTGGAATCCCGTTCACTCAGACAGGTATCTTCAATCTGATCGGCAGGGTTCCCGCCGGGGTTGAAACTGGTGATGCATTCAACCTCGCTGACCACGCCAGACTTGAGCACAAAAAACTGCGTGCCTTGCGTTAATACAGACATGTTTTGTCTCCATAAAAGAAAAACCCGCACAAGGCGGGTCAGTTTGGGGTTGTTGGTTATCTGGTCGTTATCCAGTCAACATCGAAGGAATAGCGGTATCGCATTGTTTCAGGATCGCGGCTTTGTTCACCCCATCGGGTGATATAGGCCTTGCCCTCAATTGCGTCGCGTAAAGCACGGGCAGCAGCGATCACGTCGGTGTCAGTATCGCCATAGACATCAACCTGCAGAGAATAGCGATCCGCATCTGGCCGCTGGTTCAGAAAATTTTCAGGTGAGCCGCCTATGTTTTGCCAGACTGCATAGGGATAAACGATATTGTCGTCCTGCATCCCGAACGGATAAAGCCTCACGGGATTAGAGCCTAACAAATCCCTGACTGCCTGGCTGGCTGCGCAAACTGCAAATATTGGAGCAATCATACCGGAGTTCCTTTTTTAGCCGCCCGTCGCACAGCGCGATCAATGGACTTTTCCAGCTCCGCTGCGAAAATATTAATTACGTCGGTATCAACACCATTGATCGCCGGTCGCAAAACAGGCTTTGCTGCTGCGTGCTCTGTGCCGAACTCCAGGAATCGCCAGTACCAGGTATCCCCGCCGGGATTACCTTTATCTCCGGCAGTGTTATAACTTTTACCCGCCCTGCCTTTTCGGACGTTATCCTTTGTGTTGGCGTATTGCCTGGCGCCGCCCATCACCCCGACACGAAACGTTGGATCGCCGGTTCTGCGAAATGCCTTGCTGCTGAAACTGACCACAATGTTTTTGTAGATAGCCTCTTTGGTGAGAGGGTCATCAACCCGCGCGGCATTATTGCGCGCTCTGTCCCTGATCACGTTTGCCGCTTTACGCAGCGCTGCACGACCGGATTTATCGCGAGTGACCTGTGAGACGGCATCCAGTTTCCCCAGGACGGAATCGAGCCCAGTCAGGTTTACTTCTACGCCATCAGCCATCGTTAGCCCCCTCTGAACATGGCAGTGTCAGGTATTCCCTGCCGCTCCGGGGGTCAGGTAAAATGCCCTCAATGTTGTAGATGCGGCCACGAAACAGGATCCGATGTTTGCGGGTAACACCCTCACGGTAACGAATCGTTATCCGGGTGGTAACTTCGCCCTGAGAGGCCTGGGCGGCGATAAACTCACGTGCGGATAAAGCAGCGACTTCAGCCCAAAGGGTTGCGACATCGCGCCAGGTATTAATCACGGCTCCCGTTGTCGGGTTCTGTTCTTTTACCGGCTCCTGTAGGGTTATCCTGTGACGCAATTTCCCGGCCTGCATATCACCCCCTCGTTCTTTGACTCAGGTACACGGGGCGATCATCACCCAGTGAAGTGATATCAATATCGTCATCTGCAGCCAGCGACTGGATAATTACATCGGCCAGGGCGACGTTAGACTCAGCCAGGCGGTTTATCGCTTCCGTCTGCTCTCTCTGTGCTGCTGTTTGTTCTCTCAGCGCTGCTATCAGCGCGTTTACCAGTTGCTCGTTCATAGGCTATTTTCGACCACTTTTTTAACCATTCACGCCGACGGCGGCACCCTTCACAGGCCATTTGTAACCTCAAGTCCCAGGAATTTTGCGATGCTGTTTCAGAATTGCATCAACACCGAACGGAATAGAGTTAACGCTGTCGCTACTAACAGGCTCCCGGTTTTCATACCAGTGCGAAACCAACAGCATCAGGGCCAGTTTGATATCGTCCTCGATTACCAACCCGTCAGGGTCGTCGTCTGGAACAGCGTTATCATAAAGACGGCAATTTGTGATTTTTTCAGCGTGCTTCAAAGAGGCATTGAGGTAGAGAGTTAACATCACATCCTCTGTATCGTCATCGCTGTCGATACGGCACTGGTAACGAAGCTCATTTACAGAGGGCTTCATTTGCCTTCACCCCGCTTATTACCGACTTTAGGCTTAACAGTTGTTTCAGTTTCCGGTTGTTCAGTGCCGTCAAGAATCCCCATTTGAGCAGCAACCTCAAGAGCGCGCTCAGGAAGTGATCCAGCCTCATATTCACCGGCGGGAATGTTTATGATCTGAATGCCATCAGGTGACCATTTCAGGTCTTTTTTCAGCAGCATAATGACCTCCATAAGAATGGGGCCGAAGCCCCATCAGATTATGCGCCAGCACCGATCTGCAGCAGTTTGATGGCCTGAGAATCGGCCAGCATTCCGCCGGTACGTTTGGTGGTGTAGAAACCAACGAATGGTTTGTTGGTGTACGGGTCGCGGAGGATGCGGGTACCAATGCGATCAACGATGGTATAGCCACGTTTAAAGTTACCGAACGCAATGGCTTTCGCATCAGCTGCGATATCAGGCATTTGCTCATTCTCAGCAACACCATAACCTGCCAGAGAGGAGGGTTGGCCCAGCTCAAGACCCGGACGCCAGAGATAGTTACCCTCGGAGTCCTTCAGAATGCGAACGGCAAACAGGCTGTTGTTGTTCATCATGAACTTAGCACCGTTGCGGTGCACCTTGCGCAGGGTGTAGACCAGTTTGATAATCGCATCGGCAGTCACACCAGCCGCCGCACCGGAAAGAATGTGCTGCAGCGTGCCAAAGGCACGGGTTTTATCGTCCTCCAGAGTGGAGGCGTAGGCCAGAAAGCCTTTCGGTTTTTTCGTACCGTTGCCGCTGGTGAAAGCGATTTCTTCCTGTTCGGAGAACTCAACCGCCAGTTCGCTGTTGATCCAGTCTTCTACATTGAAGAAGGCATCATCCAGCATCGTTTGGGTTGCCTGAGGGTTTCCGTAGATTTCACCCATGAACGGTTCAATCTGACCGAGTTTAGACGCATCAGTAGCCGGACGGGGATCGGTTTCACCGACCCAGCCGGAAGCAGTGCCGCCAAGGTTAACCAGCTTTTTATAGTTGGCTCCGCCAACAGTGATAGTTGTGGCCTCCTGGCGCATCACTACTTCATCTTTCAGAAGATTAAGAATGGTGCGGTCCAGCTCTTCCGGGACAGCATATCCGCCGTCTTCATCCACGCCAACCTGCAGGGCTTTACGCTCCAGATCACGCAGTCCGTCATCCTTACCCTTGCGCATAAAATCGATGAAAGCGGTTTTGTGCTCGGTTGCGGCCTTGCTTTGAGTGCCACCAGCTGGACGTTTAACCTGTTTAAGCTCATCCTCCAGCGCGGTTTTAAGCTGATCCAGCTCGGTCAGCTTGCCGTTAAGTGTTTCAACTTCTCCGGCCAGCTTGCCTTTTTCAGCTTCGATAGCTTCAATGCGCTTATCATTTTTCGCTTTAAAATCATCGAATTTTTGCTGCAAATCCTGCGCGACCTGCTCAACGTCTTTAATTTCGACTGCCATAATTCAACTCCTGATTAAAATTTGATGTTTTTCAGTGCATCCAGTGCGGCATCCACACCATCAGCGTCACGCTGAGAGAGGTTGCCATAGCCCCCGGCCATGAATGCTTTGGCCTGGGTGCGGGAGAGCCCAACATCGCGCAGGACCCGTTCAATACTTTTCTGAGATGGTGTTTCGCCACGGGCAAACGCGCTTTTAACATCGCTGACCCGAGCCTCGTCATTCGACGGAAACGTTACGGGGCTGACCTCCCAAAGGTCGATCTCCTTGAGGAGAAACACGCCTTTCTCGCGGTCGTATTCCCAGTCTTTGAGCATGTAACCAATAGAAAGGCCGGTTAAAGAACCGGCCTTCATGTGGGCATGTGCTCGCTTTGAAAGAGGATCATCATCAATGAGTAACCGGCCTTTGACATATAATCCGACGTCATCCTCTTTCATTTCGGTATAAACACCGATAGGTTCATCCATCTGATGCTGCCAGAGCATAGCTGGCAGCGCGTTTTTCTCCCGCCATGACTGAAGCGATTTACTGAAAGCGCCGGGAACAACTACATCGTCGTAACTGTCCTTAACGCCAAACACAGAGCCATAGCCTTCAAATTCCCCGCTGTCGCTGACAGACTTTAGCTTCAGCGGAATATCCAGCCGCTGTTTAGTCATCGGCATCATGTTGTTCCTCGGTTGTTTTGCTCTTATTGCTGTCAGACGGCTTGGTCGTCATATTCATCGGCGTCAGATAAACGTCACCGCCAGAGCGTGGGTTCATATCTTCCAGTTCACGGCAGTCATTTGGTGAGTAAATACCCCAGTTAATACCGGTTGAATACGATTCAAATCTTGATTTCATATCCCCACGCAGCAAAGCACCGGCATTAAACTTGGCATAATAGGTGCCCTGCTTCGATTCCTTCACCAGCCCCACGTTGATTCGCTGCTCAATACGGGTCATGTACGGAACGAGTGAATAGTTGATGAAGCCAATGCCAAGGTTTTCAATATTGTTGAAGGTGGCGCGGTCAGTGTTCTGCACCATATGCATCGGCACCCTGAACAGGCGGCAGACTTCCTCCAGCTGAAATTTTCTGGTCTCAAGAAACTGGCTGTCTTCGGCGTTGAGTCCCATCGACTTCCAGTCAAGGCCCATTTCAAGAATCATCGGACGATGCGCATTGCTGAGCCCAAGGTGGCGATCCTCAAAATCTTTTCTCAGCCGTTCATAGGCTGCATCAGTCAGCGTTTGCTCAGTACGGAGAACGCCAGAAGTGACCGCACCATTTGCGAACAATCGGGCGCCGTGTTCTTCTGTCGCCATACCCAAAGAAATGGCCTCCCTTGCGTATGCGATTGGGTTCAGGCCCACCAGCCCGTCAAAGGTCAACGTCCTGACGTGCCAGATATCATCCTGATCCAGCACATCCGTAGAACCATCAGGGAACGTGACCTGATATACCGGTTGCCACTGACTGTTAAGCTTAGGGTCAACGCAGCCCGGATCAATGGGTAAAAGCTCGACCACCTCACCCAGCGCTTTGACCTTGTAGGCATAAAAATTACCGCGCAGGCAAAGACACACAATGACCAGCTCCCAGAACTCCTGGGGGGTCATATAGTCATTTGGCTTCATGGTCAGTAATTTATGCAGCCTTTCAGAGGTCGCTTTTTGCTTGCTGTTACCAGTGATTTTGTACAGGTTGCAGGGAAGCATCCCCATAGACTCAGCCAGAACTCTTATGCAACCAAAGACAGCTGTAAGTCGCATCGCTTTCTGGCTGCTAACGCGCTTTCCAGTGTAGGTGTCGTAAGTCATCCCTACAGATTCCGCCAGTTCCGCTGGCGTCGTGACCGATGCGGTGCTTTTCGTAAACATTCCGGGGAAAAACATTAGCCACCCTCCCCGGATTCAATTTTCCAGTTACCGGAAAGGGAGCGGGATACAAGCCATGACCAGAGCAGGCACAGAATACCGCCAGTAATGTAGCCAGCAGGGGGGTAAATAACCCAGGCACCGAATGAGAGCAGAATAGCCCCCAGCACACCAACAAGTGGCGCGAGTATCATCAGGATCATAATTGCCTCTTAAAGTGAGCGCACGCCATAGCTTTCGAGATGATTTGAAAGGGTTTCTTCCTTTTCAAATAACATTGCTCGTCCAATCGCCATAATCAGAGCAACAGCCCCATCTATTTTATTTTCGTTTTGCTCTTTAATTGGCCGAACAACATCATCATTTCCAGGCAGGTGCTTACCCACCACGTTTGAAATACACCAGGTCATTATCGGATTACCGTCATGATGAAATCGACCGGACTCTACAGCGGCCTCAAGCTCTTTCATCGGGTCAGACATGTTGGTGTAGTTCTGGATAATGGTTATAGGGTTGAGCTGTTCATCAGCAAGCTGATGAGAAAGGTTTGTTGCACCGTGCGGGTCAATTGGGCTTTGTTCAACAGGAGTTTGCTGATTATCACGCTTGGCATCTTCAAGTATTACTCGGTAATCAATTTCCGCACCATCAGTCACGGTGATATATCCAGCTTCAACCCATTTACGGTAACGCTCAGCGGTGCGGTGATCGTCAACATCGTTGCTGTATACGGTGTCATACGGAACATAGAAGCGCGGAGATATACAGTAATAATGCCGTTTCCCATCTATTTCACGGGTAAATAGCCGAACCTTAGAGTTCATATCCAGCTTGCGCGCAAGGTCAAAAGACAGAATGCAGGGCTGTCCTTCAAACTGCTCAATGGTGAGCGTCTCATCCTCACATTTTCGCCAGCTTAACAGGTTGAAATAAGCAGCACGTGCGGCGACCCAGATATTCAGGTGTTTCGTTTTGAATATCCCGGCCATGCGAGGATTATTTTTGGCCCTGCTTTGCTGGCTTAAGAGGAAATCCGAGTAAACCGACACCCCCATATTGGGATTGGCTTTGTGAAGAACAGCGGGATCAGTCCAGTCATCACCCTCATCAACGGTGTAAATGACGCCAAAAAGCTCATCATTCGGCACGGTTCCGTTCAGCATTTCGATAACTTCACGACGCTTATCGTAGCAAGGCCCCTCAATGTTATAACCAGCAGTGGTTATAGCCCACATAATCGGCTGTCTGCGGGCCCCCATGCCGGTGATCATTGTGGTATACAGCGCATCGCTTTCGTGCTCGTGATATTCATCAACAATAGCGCAATGCGGTGACTGCCCGTCACCAGGATTACCGATCAGCGGTTCAAATCTGGCGCCATCTTCAGGACGGCTAAGGTTCTTGGCGTTAACCTCTATTCCAAAGGCTTCAACGAGTAGTGGCGTACGTTTGCACATCAGCCGCGCAGGTCGAAATACTTCCCATGCCTGCTTTTCAGTGGTTGCACCGGAATACACCTCCGCACCAAATTCACCATCACAGGTGAAACAAAAAAGCGCCACACCGGCGCTTATCGCTGACTTCCCGTTTTTCCTGGGGATTTCTGTATAGACCTCTCTGAATCGGCGCAGCCTGCTGCCTTTATGAACCCATCCAAAAGCGCAGCAAATAATAAATAATTGCCAGGGTTCAAGGGTAATAGGCATCCTTTTAAATGCCCATTCACCTTTGGTGTGCGGGAGAAGTTGAATAAACCGTGCGGTACGCTCAGCTAGGTCTTTATCAAAGCGGTATCGAAATTTCTTTCCCTGCGATTTTGACAAATCGTCGATATGTCGCTGGCAGGCATCAATGACATACTGGCATGCCGGAATCTTTCCGGCGACAACATGCCTTGCGTACTGATTTGCAGCGTTAACGTTTGGATAGGCTTTTCGGCTCATGGCGTGATCATCTTCAGGAATGGGTTTTCGTTCTTTTTCTTCCCGGCCAGACCGACCAGGCGCTGTCGGCTGCTGGGGTCCAGCCCCAACATTGAACCGGTAGAACTCATTTCCGATTCCTGTTCTTTTTTAGCCGTAAGTTCAGGGTTTTTAATTTTCCCGCCCATTGCGCCAGTGATGGATAAACCATCAACAGCTATATTTTTTACCGCCCTGCGCCAGAACTCATAGGCAACGCACCAGCGCTCCAGTACTGCAAGATCGGTCACGCAGAGCAAGCCCTGTCCGCATAATTCTTTGGTCGTCAGCTCCCACATGATGGATGCTAACGGGAGTTCCTCTTCTGCAAACCAGTCCGGAGGTGCTACGCCATTGATGGGGGTGAATACTGGTTCTTCTTTATTCAGGGCTCGCTTGCCGGGGTTTCCGGCCAGCTCCTTGCGCGCCGTTGGCTTTGGTCTACGCCCGGAACGCCCCGCCGTTCCAGCCATAAGCGTTTCTCCTGGTTAAATTTCATTTTTCGCGGGTATAAAAAATTGACTGAGGCGGCGGTCCTTTGGGCCTTCGCCGTCAGGGATTTGACCCCGCCCCCCCTCTGCCTCGACTCAAATGGGAATCGATATCACTTGAAACGTTCACGCCCGGTTTTCGTTCTGTGACAGGGCCAGCACAGGCTTTCGAGGTTCGAATCATCATCGGTACCCCCATGAGCTTTAGCCTTGATGTGGTCAACGGTCTTGGCTGCAACGGCTCGCCCAGTTCGAAGGCATTTCTGACACAGGTGATTATCACGCTTAAGGATGCGGGCTCGCTTAATGTCCCACTGGCTACCATAGCCGCGCTCATGCCTACTCTTGCCTTGCTGATGCTGTTGCCAGCCTTCATTGCGGTGCTTCTCGCAGTATCCTGAGCGGTCGGTTGTTGTGCCTGCGCATCCACGCTTACGGCATGCACGGGGAATTAGTGCGGGCATCCTTATCATCTCCAATAAAAAAGCCACCGTTTAAAAGGGGGCTTTCATAAATTACAAAGGGATTCTATAGAAGGTTTTCCTTTGCCATTCTTAGCTTATGTTCGAGATTTCTTATTGTTATCCCTAGCTCATTAACTTTCCGCTTGGTATATCGATCTGAATATATCCAGTAGTCTGATTTCTGCTCACATAAGTATGACAACTCAGGAGAAATATCTTGAAATAAGAGACCGACACGTCTCCACTCCTTTGCAAGTTCAAGTTCCTTTTGAGCGTCTTTAATACCTTGATGTGCGAAATCCCTCAGGTAGGCCCGATTATCTATCAATAAATTTGATAGTGCTTCTAACTTGGATATTGTTAGCTCACGTTTCTGTTTGGACCATGACAAATAGCATTCCCATAATCCATTAATAGTAGCGCTTATATATTCGACCATATTTAACTACCTGATTGTGTGCAAGTAGTTAAACATTATCACAGGCACTCAGTGAATGCCTGCTGTAATGCCTTAGCTGGACTACTCAGTCACGGTATCAAACAACGCCAGCGCCTCAGTCGCCTCCTGGATGGCCTTGCGGGTCTTCGAGACAATCTCACTTTCAGTGAAGACACGATCAAAAGAGTCAGCGAATAGCTCAGCTTTCAGATTGCTATCACCAACCCAGTCAATGGCCAGCTTGGCCGCTGCGGTGTCGTAGTTAACTTTCTTGATGATATCCAGGCGGATTTGCTCGGATGCGGTGATCTCTGACATGTCTTACCTCTGTGCGATGTGGGGAGCATTATCGAAGCCACTCAGTAAATGGCCTCTGTGATGCATTCGCATTAATTCTTACCGAGTGAACAAGCAGAACGGTTGCCTTATGGATGTTTGTTACGCGCAATAAAAAAGGCCGCATAAAAATGCGACCTTTGGTTGGTACCAGTTAGAAAACTAAAATCTCTCAGGAGCCACCCGGCAGAGGCTTTTCTGCTTTTTAACTGACCACTGCCGTTTTGGTGTTGGCTGGCAGTGATAACGTGATGATAGCTTCATTTAAGTTATCGATAGCATTTAAATATCGAAAGAGCTCATTGAACCAATCATTTTCAACTTGCCAGAACATTCAACCAGAGCACAAGGCATCTCTGCTGGTCTTTTGATGGCTATTCTCAGCTCTCCCGAACGAGGCCGGTAACTAACAATTTATTCGACAGTTCCTTCGGCATTAACCCAAAGATCTAGATGCTTGATATAGCGTTGGATGGGCACATAAATAACCACCCCATCTACAAGGTTAACGGACTTGATAACACATCCCTGCGGGGCTAAATAATCCCCATCACAATGAGGGTGAATAGAGTGCTCGTCACCGTATCGATAACCATGCGGAAGTTGAGGGAGTGAATTTCTTGTCATGGGCAGCTTCTTAGATAGAAGGAATTGAAAATCCATAGTGCCTTAATGCACCTGACTTAGATACCAACTTTTCATTTTTCAGCGCTCTGTTGTCTCGTATTCTGATTTTTTGTTCATGTGGCCATGTAAATTTCAATACCTAAAGTGTTCTGCGTTTGTAGCTGAATTACCTGGAACCCTTCTCTGTGAGCTGCGAGCAATTGGCCTGCACTGCTTTGTTGTGCGCCAAGATGTCACGCTTGGTCTGCTTATCCAACACATCGATATCGTGGTCAGTCAGGTAGATGATCCGCACCCAGCTGCAGGCCGTGTCAACGACTACCGGGGCGGGTAAACTTTTCGCGCAGCTCGCGATCAACATCGTCATCGCCCATACGCTTAACGTCTTCCTGTACATCGCTTGCCCCTTTCGTGACTTCAGCACGGCGTTCTGCCGCGGCGACAGTAGCAGCGGCGTTCTCTTCGGTACGTTGCTGATCAGCTTTGGCTTTCGCCTTACTGGCCCCGCGAGCATGACCAATGCCGAACGCGCCAGCAATAGCACCCAGGATGACGACCACCAGTCCCGCGATAATTTCAAAGCTCATTGCTGCTCCTTCAGTTCGTCGGCCTTTTCTTTCAATGCTGGCTGGCGTACGTATTGCGATAGTACGGCCAGCACCACCAGCGCAGGGCTAATCAACGCAACGATGTTTGGCGGCAGGATGTTTTTGATATCCGGCGGCAGCACCGCCCAGGCGTGCATCGCAGCATCCGGGAACGACTGCGCCCATACACCAACCAGCGCGCCGATAGCTCCCAGCTTTACAGACCACGTTTTCAGCAGCAAGCTGGCATGCCCTACGAACTCCAGCCGGGTATATTTGCGCAGAAGTAACAGAACGAGCACAGCCACCAGCACAAGCAAAGCGAAAATGATCATCTTCACAGGACACGCTCCTTAACCCAGCCGTAGAGAAAATCCTCGTTGGCTTCGCGGCCCTCCGCCAGTTCGAGGTATCTGGCACCCTGGCTGCAGTTCAGCGCACGCAACAGAACCTGTTCACCCTCTTTCCCGCGGGCGGAAAGGTATCCCTTAAGCGCGGTGATGGTTCGGGGACCAATGGCACCATCCGGAATCAGATCGGGATACAGCTTTCCGCGCATATTCATTGCGGTCAGCCAGCGCTGGAAAAACTTACTGGCTACAGATGGCCCCATGTTCACGCCAGTGTCGCAAAGCTCATCTGCCAGTAACGTAGATAGAGCTGCCACCTGGTCAAACCGGGGGCCGGTCCAGTAATCGCTCAGCAGGATTTGCTTTGCTGTTTCCCTGGGCAGGTTCCGCATATCACCGGTGTAGCCATGTGCACGCGCGGTGGTCTGCGTGATGCCCCAGCGGGTCGGCCCGCCTTTATCCGACGGATGATCGACATAACCACCCTCCTTGCCGAGGATCCCCTCGATAATCTGATCTGCTGTCATGGCGCCTTAACTCCGGTAATGCGTTCCCAGAAATAGGTCAAAGCAACAGAACCCATTGCCCCGCTAATTCCGGAAGTGGCCAGTATCATGTAAATGCTCAGTCCGCTTTCAATGCTCACCAGGCCAGCAATAACGCCGGTAAACCCTGAAACCACCATTTGGGCAAGAGCATTGATCAAGCTCCATGTTGCCTTGCTCTGCTTCACATCTATCAGGTAGCGGACAAGTCCACCCCAGCAAGCAATGATCAGCAGAACCAGCCAGGACATCCCGGCAATGCTCTCTTTGTCTTGCATACGTTTAGCCATAGTTACCGCCTCCGATGGAAGATCGGGAAGCTGTGTGTTTGAAAAGGGTCAGGCCCGTCAGGCTGGATTTAACAACGAAGCGTGTCGATGATGATTCCTGCGGGACCTGATAATAAAAAAGCCATGCAAATGCATGGCCTTGTGATTTGAATCCATTATTTACAAAATGTATTCGAGACAGTATCTTTCGACTTCCGGACAAAAAAACATATACCGGGACAAAATCTAAATGTAACTGCCTTGCCTGCATGAAACCATGCGGGCTTTTTTTTGCCCAAAGAAAAAGCCCACCGAAGTGGGCCTTACAGCTATCATCATTTTTTATTAGGTGTGGTGCCGGGTGCCTCCCGGTAAGTCGCCGCCAGTCCACAGACGACTCGCAATGCGCAAAAAAACATATCAGACTAGCAATGCCCCTCCGCATAGGGGGATTCACCACACCAGAAATTTAACATTCAGTCTTTCTGGTTTCAATACTCTGCTTGTCTGAGGTATCGGCTCACCATAACCGCCCAGCCTGATGTTATCAGCGTGTAGCGGCTTGTTTTTCTCTTTGATAAAATTGATTCGCAAATGATTAAAACATCAACTGGTGAAAATATGAGTAAGTACTCAGACCTTTTACAGGTAATCAAGTCCCGGGTTTGTCAAAATAACAACTTCCCCCAAACATTACTGGCAGACTCACACAGTTACAGAGCCAGGCAGGTTTGGTATCGAATAGGACAAATATTCACTCTTGAATGTATTCTCGATGAGTACAGGAAACATTTTTCATCGGATTATTATTATCTTGATAACGATAAGGCTCTTCATCACCTTATCTTCGAAATGACCAAGTGGAAACCTGAAGAGATTAGAAGACTCTCGCTAAACGACTGTCTCTTTATCATTGCCAGTCAACTAAAGCCCAGTTATATGTCAGAAGATGCTGCCGCTGTCCTGGCGTCACTCAATCTGCCGACTGGCCACTATCCTGTTGAGGATTTTCCACAAGAGGACTGGGATCCCAGGGAAAACTCAGCATTCCTTCAAAGCTACCAGTAGCGACTCGCCCAATCTCCGCAGAGATCTGACTCAACCGCTCCTCAAGAGCGGCTTTTTCTGCTATCAGACGGTTGAAGTGGGCAAGATAGATTTTCTGTTGCCCAAGCCAGTCTTCAAGCTGTTGAGTGGTCATGCCCGGGTTAAAAAAATATGGTTGCTGCATAGCTTCCCCTAGATAAGTTACGCATTGTGATCGGGATTCGCTTCAGACGCTGGCCCCTCTGCCGTTCTGGTGCTGGTTGACGGAATCGAACCGCTGACATCCTGCTTACAAGGCAGGCGCTCTACCTTCTGAGCTAAACCAGCAATCTGGTTCAGGGCTCTGCGCAGAGGGCTTTAAAGTATCGTGCAGCACGTCTCTACCCAAGAGCCCTGACCAGAGTGCAGAAATGACAAAGCCCAAGGGGGTTAGCCTTGGGCCTTTAATTTATTTCATGCTGCTCAGTTCGCTTTAACGTCCCGCGCCTATCACAATTCAAGCAGTTTCTGGCTCACTTTGCAAGTAAAATCTGTCGCCATTTGTGCCGAATGCGTCACACATTGGTGCGTACAGCATCGATTCTGCCAAACTAAGCCACGTATCAACTCTGCGTCTACAGGTCATAAAGCACCAGTCGGGATGCTTTTCATAGAGCTCTTCCGCTATGCGGCGTTTGCTCTTCCGTAACCGGTAATGCTCCACCAGCAGGTGATACAGCTCTTTGTGACCACCTGTAATAAGGACTGCCCCCAGTACCTTATCAATCAGCAGTCCCTCATCGTCTGTGCAGAAAGCCAGGCCGCTTTTGTTTTTCCCCGCGAGTATTTCACGAAAAAACGCCTCAAGCTCTGGCTTCGAGATGCCAGACTTCTTCATCCGGCGTAATGCTTCGTTGATGGCTGTTTTAGTGACTTTCCCGGAAGCCAGTAACTGGTTAAACATATTTCCACCACTACCGCCGCCGATGTAGGACCACCGGCCCCACATTCGCAGCTTCCCTTGAATCCAGATGGCTTCCAGCGTTTTCAGCCTGACCATTTCACCAGCTTTTCCAACCTCGGACGGGTTAATCATTATGCGTTCTCCACTATGCCAGCACGCCAATTGCCAGCGAACGATCCAGAAATCGAAACAGCAGCTCCAGCTGTGAGCCGTGCTTCTCCTCAAATGCCACGGTGTCAGCGTGCAACTCGTCGTGATGCGCTCTGCAAAGCGGCAACACAAACAGGTCATGCGCTTTTGTTCCCATTCCACCTTGTCCGTGGCCTATCAGGTGATGGGGATCATCTGCTTGTTTGTTACAGCAGACACACTGCTGAGACTTAACCCAGCGCGTCCAGCTCGCGTTTACCCAGCGGCGGCGCTTTGGTCGCAGCATGAATGATTCCGGCGTTTCAGGATCTACGCGAAGACCGAGAATCTTTTTCTGCACCACTTCGCTCGCCGCTGGCTCCGGCACAATATCGCTCTCCTTCATCACCGGTTGATGCTTTATGTCCGGCAATCGCAGGGCTTTCCGGGCCAGCGATTCAGGGATGACGTGCGCCAGATTGTTTATTACCAGCCACCAGCACAACTCGGGGATCGTCAGTTGATGGTCTTCGTTGAACCCCAGCTGTGAGCGGATGACCGTTATCAACCAGGATACCAGGTTCTCACGCGCAATGCCTGCCAGCGTCTCTGTGTACTGATCACGCAGCAGGTTATCGCAGGCCCAGCAAAGGCGGATGCTGCCAGGCTCATGCCGGAACAACGTAAAATTTTCGCTGTGCCATGAGCCGTGGGGATACTGGCATTCAAAACGACGCTCCAGCTCGGCTTCCAGCGAGCTGATACCACCCGCGCGCAGAATGACGTCTTTGTTTTCGAATACTGGCTTCAAAACCGGATCTCCTGCCAGTGGCTGCGTGGCGGGAGGGATAGCGCCAGTTGCGTAGTCGCTGTATTTTTCCGGTGCAGGCTCAATCAGTACCCGCCCTCTCCTGAACATCGGCATGAGATCAGCACCTGGGCGAAGCAGAACAACGCCCATGCGTGGGGCAATCTCAGGGGTTAGTAGTGCTCTCATTTCATCTCCACGTCAGGCAGCTGCACGAAAACGACGGATAGTGATTTCTACTTTCCCTTTCTTCACGATGTTCCCCCACTCCACCAGCATGCGCTTAACCTGACTGTCGTCTTCCCAGACGCCTGTTAGTGTCAGGGCATCGAACAGCGCTTTGTTGTAGTTATCGATGTCCCGACGGCGCTGATCCGGCGGATACAATACAATGTGAACCTCAGCCAGATCAGAGGATGGCCGGGGAACGGCCCGCAGTTGCTCAATAATCGCCGCTCTCGCTGCCTGCTGGAACTTGCGCCCTGTCTCGCTTACCAGATGCCTGCCTTTCAGCGGTCCCTTGCTCGGGGCGCGCCAGTAACTATTTACGCTCGGTGGAAATGGTAAAGTCAGTTTCATTTAGCCCCCTTAAAGGATCGCTACAACGTCTTTTGCGACTTCCCGCGTACTGCTTTTGCAGGAGATCGAACGGCGCGCGTTGATGAATTGCAGGTTAAAACCATGCTCCCGGTACAGGTCGAGAACCTTCGGTGCAGATGAATTTGAAATTACTACCCGAGCGCCACGGTGAAAGGCAGATACACATTGCTTCGCCAGGTCTACCTGGTTCTCCCAGCTAAAACCACCAGCGACGTAGGCGGTGAATCCGGTTGTTCCCGGCATCGGTTCGTAAGGCGGATCGCAGTAAACCACATCCCCTTTCCCGGCCAGGCTGATAGTTCGGCGGTAGTCAGCGGTCATGAATACGCAGTTATGCGCCATAGCCGCGAAGGCTTTCATCTCATCCATCGGGTAATACGGAGCCTTGTAGCCTCCCCAGCCCACATTGAACTTGTTCGCCTGGTTGTAGCGCATCAGGCCATTGAAGCAATGCCGGTTGAGATACAGGAATGCAGCTGCGCGTTCAGTAGCATCCAGCGTCTGTGCGTTGAACTCGGAACGGATCAGCTCATAGCCATCTGGTGACCGCATGTGCTCGAACATCCAGCGGGCCTGCAATTCCACTTCATCCGGCACCACCGCTAACATCTGGTACAGATTAATCAGGTCCGGGTTAATGTCCGCCAGCAGGTAATCCGCGTGCTTATCGCTGTTCAGGAATACCGCCCCACCACCAACGAATGGCTCTATCAGGCGTTTCCCTGCCGGGATATGCACGAACAGGTCAGCCAGCTGGGTATACTTTCCACCAGCCCATTTCAGAAATGGCTTGCTCATGAGCGGAACCCCGCTGGCACTGTATAAACCACATTGGCGAAACTGGATTTGAAACTATCATCCTGCTTAACCCACTTGCCGCCAGTCCAGGCTGGGCGTCCGGCTGCTTCCCATTTTTTGGCCTTGTCGAAATACTCGACGCAGTTCTCGGGAGCAAACAGAGTTTTGGGCCGCAGGTAGTCGCTCATCTTCGGATCCTGAGCCCATTTCGCGTTCAGGTAGTCAACCACCAGCATCAGGTCTTCAGGGCTGTAATCTTCGGCCAGGCGTCCCCGGATATAACCCAGCGTCGTTTTGGTTCGTCCCCCCTTGCCATAGGTCGAGTTTGTTACTCGATTGAAATGATCCAGAACGAGATCTGCCGGATCGCTCTGGTCTGGTTGCATCGCAACCGGACAAGAGTCTTTACCTGTAATCTCTGTAGTACTCTCTGTTGTATTCTCTGTAAGATCATCGTGCCAATTTGACCTGATGACAGCGGTTCGTTTTGACCCGGTGGAGCGCTTCACATTGACCTCTTCCATCGTGTCATTTTGACCTGATGGAACAGCGCATTTTGACC
>NZ_JAIJYL010000041.1:0-26220 GCF_019753495.1 Klebsiella sp. TF21-TM
CCTCTTTCAGAGTCAACCCGTTTTTCAGGATTTTTCTCTTCAACCGAACCGGCTGTTTGTGTGAAGTGATTCACATCTGCCGTGTCAGTGGGAGCGCATTATAGGGATCCCATTTTTTTGCACAAGCCTTTTTTCGATCTTTTTTTCTGAATGGTGATTTTTCACCCTTTTCGCCGTGTAATTGCGCGATTTGCTCAATTTTCACCGTTTTCAGGGGTTGCAGAGCGAGATAAAAGCCACCAAAGTCTTCTTACGCTCCCGTATTTTTGAGGTCAACATGTCTGCTCACCTGCGTCCCTATAAAACATTTTTCCCGCAAATCGGTCTTCGCGTCATGATTGACGCATCCAGCGTCGTCATCGGTGATGTCAGAATTGCCGATGACGTCAGCGTCTGGCCTCTGGTCGCCATTCGCGGCGACGTCAATTTCGTGTCGATAGGTCAACGTAGCAATATTCAGGACGGCAGCGTTCTACACGTTACCCATAGATCCTCTTACAAGCCTGAGGGAAATCCACTGATCATTGGCGAGGATGTGACGGTTGGTCACAAAGTGATGCTGCACGGCTGCACTATCGGCAACCGCGTGCTGGTTGGTATGGGTTCGATCTTGTTAGATGGTGTCGTGGTTGGTGATGACGTCATGATTGGCGCGGGAAGTCTGGTGCCGCAGAATAAACAGCTTGAAAGCGGCTTCCTTTACTTTGGCAATCCGGTCAAACAGATCCGCCCCCTGACAGAGGCGGAGCGGGAAGGCCTAAAATATTCAGCAAATAACTATGTGAAATGGAAAGATGAATATCTGGATCAGGAGAGCCAGACCCAACCCTGAGCATCCTCCTGATTATCGCGGATCAATGCCTCAGCCTCTTCCTCAAGATCCCAACGATGTTCCCGGAATGCGGCCAGCCACTGCGCTGGCCCCTCTGCGCCAAAACGCTGCTGCAGGATCTGCCCTGAAATTACGCAGGTTAATTGCATCCCATTCACCAGCGCGGGAAAAACCACGCCCTGCCGTTCGGCATCCCATGATTCCCGATCGGGAAACTGAATCGCCTGATTCATGCATTCAGTTCCTGTTGCAGCTTTTCTATAACCGGGGTGATAGCCGGCAGGACGCCGTGCCATAGCAGAACAGCATGGGCGGCTTGCGCCACCAGCATTCCCAGCCCGTCAGCGCAGTGGGTTGCGCCATGCTGCTGGCACCACTGAAGAAATGGCGTCGCCCCTTTCTGGTAAAACATGTCATAGCAATACACGTCGGGGTTAACAACAGACGCCGGGATAGCCGGCACATCACCCTCTATCCCACTGGATGTTGCATTGACGATCAGATCGAAAGTTTCCCCGGCTAAGGTATCCATTTCCCGGGCGCTGACGCTACCGGTATGGGCGAAGAGCGTGGCTAACTCATGGGCGCGAGCATAGGTGCGATTGACGATCGTCACAGCGCACCCTAGCGACAGCAGCGGCAGCAGTACCCCACGCGATGCGCCACCGGCACCGATAAGCAGGATCCGCTGGCGTGGCTTAATGAATCCCAGACGCTCCAGATCGCTCAGAAGACCAATACCGTCCGTGTTGTCGCCCAGCAAACGCCCATCTTCCAGACGTTTCAGGGTATTCACCGCTCCCGCCAGCGCAGCGCGTTCTGTCAGTTCATCCGCGCGCGCAAAGGCTTCTTCTTTGAAAGGAACGGTAACGTTGGCGCCCTTTCCTCCTTCCGCAAAAAACTGATTCAGAGAAGAGACAAAATCGTCCAGCGGCGCCAGCACACGTCCATAAGGATGGGTAATCCCTAACTGGCGGGCAAAAAGGTGGTGAATAGAAGGCGACTTGCTGTGCGCAATCGGATTACCAAAAACAGCGTAGGTTTCCATGATTCACCCCTGGCGGAACAGTTCACCCGTCAGGGCATCACGTATTTCAGATGGATTTTGACGTCCGCCCGTAGCGCCATCCACGACCGGGAAGCTGTCACCAAACTGAGCACGGACCTCTGCGGTAGTGCGGCAAGGCGGTTGACCGGTGAGATTGGCGCTCGTCGAGACCAGCGGTTTTCCGTAGGCTTCGCACAATTCAATCACCAGCGGATGGTTGGTTACGCGTACGGCCAGCGAATCAAAACGACCCGTCAGCCAGCGTGGCGTTTCAGGACGAGCCGGGAATACAAACGTCACCGGTCCTGGCCAGCAGGAAAAGATTGCTGCCCGCTGCGAGTCACTTAACCGAGAATCATCAATATAGGGCTTCAGCTGCTCAAAGCTAGCGGCGATAAGGATCAATCCCTTCTCAACAGGACGCTGCTTCAGCTCCAGCAGACGCATAACGGCCGTTTCGCTGTCAGGGTCGCAGCCGACGCCAAAAACAGCTTCCGTGGGATAGGCGATGACATGTTCATTATTCAGGACCGCCACGGCATGGGCGACGGCTTCTGAGGGCAGGTTATTGTTCACTGATTTATTCCGCCGGGATCGGCTTTCCACATTGTTTACTGGCACAGAAGCGTCTGAGCCCCTGCGCCGTCTTCTTTTCTATTAACAGCGGGTAATGGCATTCAGGGCATTCGCCCGCCACCGGTTTAAAATTGATAACGAACTGGCAATCAGGATAGCGATCGCAGGAGTGAAAGGTTTTACCGAAACGGGAACGACGCTGGACCAGATGGCCTTGTCCGCACTGCGGGCAAGCAATAGCCGTCTCATCTGGTTTATCAATTAGCTCGGTATGTTCGCATTCCGGATAGCGGCTACAGCCAATGAACATCCCAAAACGCCCCTGGCGTAGCACCATAACCGCGCCGCACGATGGGCATGCTTGCCCCTCCAGCACCTTAACGACATGCCCGTCCGCCTGACTTTTCAGGGGACGGATATAGTCACAGGCCGGATAATGCGAACAGCCGAGAAACGGGCCATGTTTCCCGGAACGGATCACCAGTTCAGCCCCGCACTGCGGGCAGGGCTCATTTTTACGCACCGAAAACAGTGCTGATTTGGTCATAACAACTCGATGTTGCTGCAAAAAGATTAATGCAGCATACCTTCATTTACTTCGAAGAGTAATTCTTCCATTTGCTGATAGGCGTTTTCACAGCCCGGAATATTGAACAGTACCATCAGGATGACCCATTTCAGGTCCTCCAGCTCAAATTCTGCCGTATCCAGCGCCAGTACGCGCTCTATCACCATTTCTCGCGTTTCGAGGTTCAACACCTGAATCTGCTCGAGGAAGAGTAAAAATCCCCGGCAACTGGCATCCAGACGCTGGCACTCCTCTTCGGTATATACCCGAAGCGACAGTGGGTCGGAAGCGAGCTGCATGGGTTCAACGAGACCTTCCTGATAATCAGCCAGTTTCTCGAGCCACATTAACGCGTTATAGATATCTTCCCGCTCAAAACCTGCGTCGGTAAGATCCCGCGTCAGTTTGTCCTGATCCACGCGCATTTCTGCTTCGCTATGGATGTAAGTTTCAAACAAATACATGAGTACGTCGAACATGGCTTGCCCTCCTTAATCGGACATAGCCGCCGGGTACAGCTGCGATCCAGCCTGCTAACTCCAGTTCAAGTAGCTGAGCTACGGTTACTGGCACAGATTGGCCGGCACGTTCAGCGACAACGTCAACAGGTGTTACCTCATCTCCTACGTTAGCCAGGAGCTCCGGAAATGGCAATGCTACAGACGGCTGATCGGCGCAATTATTTATCGAATCAGACGTATCAGTTAGCCAGGTCAGCTCGTTGTGCCAGTATTCCACAATATCCTCTGGCGAGGTCACCGGCACCGCGCCTTGCTTAATTAACCAGTGTGGGCCTTCCGATCCCGGATTGCCTATCGGCCCAGGCAGGGCAAACACATCCCTTCCCTGCTCCAGAGCACAGCGGACGGTAACCAGCGAGCCGCTTCGCAATGCCGCCTCAACCACCAACACGCCCAGGCTCAGGCCGCTGATAATCCGGTTGCGCCTGGGGAAATGCGCGGGAAGCGGCGGCGTTATTAGTGGAAATTCAGACACCAGCGCACCGCCATTATCGATGATCTGCTGGGCGAGGCTTGCATGGCGCCGCGGATAAACCTTACCCAGTCCGTTGCCCAGTACCGCGATGGTTTTGCCCTCGGCCGCGAGCGCGCCGCGATGCGCTACGCCATCAATGCCTAACGCCAGCCCACTGGTGATAGTCATTCCTTTACGCGCCAACGTTTCGCTGAAAAGCTTCCCCCAGCGAGCGCCATACCAGGAATGCAGGCGACTACCAATAACGGCAAGCTGCGCGCTGTGAAGCAGAGCGGGATCGCCGCTGACCAACAACGCACCGGGGTAATCAGCGATGGCCCTTAGCCGAAACGGAAAGCGCGGATCGTCGGCCCGTAACAGATGATGTTCCGGGTTCTCCAGCCAGTGCCGCGTCTCATCAAGCTCACGCCCGTCAAGCCGAAAAAATAACGTTGCTTGCGCCGCGGACATCCCGACAGCATGCAGCGCTTCACGATCAACGCTGGCGGCTGCGCATAAGCGCTGTGCGATCTTCAGCATTCTGTCGCCATACAAGTTACTGACCTTCATCAGCCGCAGCCAAATCTCGTCGGGCGTCATCCTTACCCCCTGCCATAAGCGGTATTGACAATCTTTGCGATTGGACAGTGAGACTGTCAATTGCAGGGTGTTTTGTCTAGAATAGAGCTAATAATCTTATCAACTCCTGAATACGACTCTGGAACTTTATGGCAGTTTTGCAAGTGTTACATATTCCGGACGAGCGCCTTCGCAAAGTCGCCGAGCCGGTCAAAGAAGTGAATGCGGAAATTCAGCGTATCGTCGATGATATGTTCGACACCATGTACGCTGAGGAGGGCATTGGTCTGGCCGCGACCCAGGTCGATATCCATCAGCGCATTATCGTTATTGATGTGTCGGAAAATCGTGAAGAGCAGCTGGTGTTAATCAACCCGGAGCTGCTGGAAAAAGATGGCGAAACGGGCATCGAAGAAGGCTGCCTGTCGATTCCGGAACAGCGCGCCCTGGTGCCGCGTGCGGAAAAAGTGAAGATCCGAGCGCTGGATCGCGACGGTAAGCCATTTGAACTGGAGGCCGATGGCCTGCTGGCTATCTGTATTCAGCATGAGATGGATCATCTGGTCGGCAAACTGTTTATTGATTATCTGTCACCGCTCAAACAACAGCGCATTCGTCAGAAGGTTGAGAAACTGGATCGTTTACGTTCCCGTGCCTGATAACAAGGAATACCGTGTCACAATCACTACGTATCATTTTCGCCGGCACCCCCGATTTTGCAGCGCGTCATCTTGACGCGCTGTTGTCGTCTGAACATCAGGTTGTTGGCGTATTCACTCAGCCAGACCGTCCTGCTGGCCGCGGCAAAAAATTGATGCCGAGCCCGGTAAAGGTGCTGGCTGAAGCCCATAACTTACCTGTATTCCAGCCATCTTCCCTGCGTCCGCAGGACAACCAACAATTAGTCGCCGATCTCGGCGCCGATATCATGGTGGTGGTGGCGTACGGTTTGATTCTCCCGAAAGCGGTGCTGGAGATGCCCCGTCTGGGCTGCATCAACGTTCACGGCTCCCTGCTACCGCGCTGGCGTGGCGCAGCGCCGATCCAGCGTTCGCTGTGGGCGGGGGATAGCGAAACAGGCGTAACCATCATGCAGATGGACGTCGGCCTTGATACGGGTGATATGCTGTATAAGCTTTCCTGCCCCATTACCGCAGAGGATACCAGCGGCAGCCTGTACGATAAGCTGGCCGAGCTCGGCCCTCAAGGTCTGCTGGCAACCTTAGCCCAGCTGGCCAACGGCACCGCACAGCCTGAAGTACAGGATGAATCGCTGGTGTGCCACGCCGAGAAGCTGAGTAAAGAAGAAGCTCGCATCGACTGGTCGCTTTCTGCCGCACAGCTGGAGCGCTGCATCCGCGCCTTTAATCCGTGGCCAATGAGTTGGCTGGAAATTGACGGGCAGCCGCTAAAAGTGTGGCGGGCATCGGTCATTGCCGAAGCCGCGCATGCCGAACCGGGTACTATCGTGGCAGCAACCAAACAGGGTATCCAGGTCGCCACGGGCGATGGGATCCTCAGTCTGGAGTCGCTACAGCCTGCGGGTAAAAAAGCGATGAGCGCCCAGGATTTACTCAATTCCCGCCGGGAGTGGTTTACTCCTGGCACCCGTCTCGCCTGACGGTCGTCTCTTCTGAAGCCCGGGTTCGCCGGGCATTTTTATTTTTGCGCTTATGAAAAAGAATATAAATTTACGCAGCCTGGCCGCCCAGGCTATCGAGCAAGTCGTTGAAAAAGGTCAGTCTTTAAGCAACGTCCTGCCCCCTCTACAGCAAAAAGTCAGCGATAAAGACAAAGCGCTGCTGCAGGAGCTGTGTTTTGGCGTACTGCGTACGCTCAGCCAGCTGGAGTGGCTTATCAGCAAGCTGATGGCGCGCCCGATGACCGGCAAACAGCGCACCGTGCACTTTCTGATTATGGTTGGGCTCTATCAGTTACTCTACACCCGCATCCCTCCGCACGCCGCGCTGGCTGAAACGGTAGAAGGCGCGGTGGCGATTAAGCGCCCGCAGCTTAAAGGGCTGATCAATGGGGTGTTACGCCAGTTTCAGCGCCAGCAGGAAGAGCTACTGGCAGAATTCGCCGGGCAGGAAAACCGCTACCTTCATCCCAAATGGCTGCTGAAGCGTCTGCAGCAGGCCTGGCCGCAACAATGGCAGGAGATCGTCGATGCGAACAACCAGCGCCCGCCGATGTGGCTGCGCGTTAACCGCAACCATCATTCCCGAGACGAATGGCTTGCTCTGCTTAAAGAGGCCGGCTTAGAGGGCTTCACCCACCCTGACTATCCCGACGCCGTGCGTCTGGCCACCCCTGCCCCGGTCCATGCGTTGCCGGGTTTTGCCGAAGGATGGGTAACCGTTCAGGATGCCTCGGCCCAGGGCTGCATGCGCTATCTGCAGCCGGAAAACGGCGAGCGCATTCTCGATCTCTGCGCCGCGCCGGGCGGCAAGACGACGCATATTCTGGAAGTCGCTCCCCAGGCTGAGGTCATGGCGGTGGACATTGATGAACAGCGTCTTTCCCGCGTCTATGACAACCTTAAACGGCTGGGCATGAAAGCCGAAGTCAAACAGGGCGATGGTCGCTTCCCTGAGCAGTGGTGTGGCAGCGAGCAGTTCGATCGTATTCTGCTGGATGCCCCCTGTTCCGCCACCGGCGTTATTCGCCGCCACCCGGATATCAAATGGCTGCGCCGGGATCGGGATATCGGCGATTTAGCCCAGCTGCAGGCCGAGATCCTCAATGCCATCTGGGGGCATCTGAAGCCAGGCGGCACGTTGGTTTACGCTACCTGTTCTATTCTGCCGGAAGAGAATAGTCAGCAAATTGCCGCGTTCCTCGCGCGGACCCCGGATGCAGAGCTTCACGCAACCGGTACGCCGGCAAGCCCGGGACAGCAAAATCTGCCGGGTGCGGAAGAAGGCGATGGCTTCTTTTACGCTAAGCTAATCAAACGTCGGAACTAATGGATCACTGCAGATGAAGATTATTATTCTGGGCGCCGGCCAGGTCGGCGGCACGCTGGCGGAGAACCTCGTCGGCGAGAACAATGATATTACGCTGGTTGATACCAATGGCGACCGTCTGCGCAGCCTGCAGGATAAGTTCGACCTGCGTGTCGTCCAGGGGCACGGTTCTCACCCCCGCGTACTGCGCGAGGCAGGAGCCGATGATGCCGATATGCTGGTGGCGGTCACCAGTTCGGATGAAACCAACATGGTGGCCTGTCAGGTCGCCTATTCATTATTCAATACGCCAAACCGTATAGCCCGTATTCGTGCGCCTGATTACGTCCGCGATGCGGAAAAGCTCTTCAATTCTGAAGCTGTGCCCATCGATCACTTAATCGCTCCGGAACAGCTGGTCATCGACAATATTCATCGCCTGATAGAATATCCCGGCGCGCTGCAGGTCGTGAACTTCGCCGAAGGTAAAGTCAGCCTCGCCGTGGTGAAAGCCTATTACGGTGGTCCGCTGGTGGGGAATGCGTTGTCCACCATGCGCGAGCATATGCCGCATATCGATACGCGCGTGGCCGCCATTTTCCGCCACGATCGCCCCATCCGCCCACAGGGTTCGACGATTGTCGAGGCCGGCGATGAAGTCTTCTTTATTGCCGCCTCGCAGCATATTCGCGCGGTCATGAGCGAACTCCAGCGTCTGGAGAAACCTTACAAACGCATCATGTTGGTCGGCGGCGGCAATATTGGCGCGGGCCTGGCCCATAAGCTGGAAAAAGACTACAGCGTTAAGCTTATCGAGCGCAATCAGCAGCGAGCCGCTGAGCTGGCAGAAAAACTGCAGCATACTATCGTCTTCTACGGTGATGCATCGGATCAGGAGCTGCTGGCCGAAGAGCATATTGACCAGGTGGACCTGTTTATTGCCGTCACTAACGATGACGAAGCAAACATCATGTCTGCGATGCTGGCCAAGCGAATGGGGGCCAAAAAAGTGATGGTGCTGATCCAGCGCAGAGCCTATGTGGATCTGGTTCAGGGTAGCGTCATTGATATCGCGATATCGCCTCAGCAGGCCACGATTTCCGCCCTCCTCAGCCATGTCCGTAAGGCCGATATTGTCGGCGTCTCCTCCCTGCGCCGCGGCGTTGCGGAAGCGATCGAAGCAGTGGCACACGGCGATGAGAGCACCTCGCGAGTGGTCGGGCGGTCGATCGATGAGATCAAGCTTCCGCCAGGCACGATCATCGGCGCCGTCGTGCGCGGGAATGACGTGATGATCGCCAATAATAATCTGCGGATCGAGCAGGGCGATCATGTGATCATGTTTTTGACTGATAAAAAGTTTATTTCCGATGTAGAAAGGCTGTTCCAGCCAAGCCCCTTCTTCCTGTAATTCCCAGGGCGTCGAACAGGCGCCTTTTATTATCCCTTATTATTCAAAGGTTAATATTTTCCTGTAACGCTCTACGGGGAATGGCAAATGAAAATACATTTGTTAAACTTACAACGTCAGCTGGCTCAAGGAGAATAAAATGAGTTTTTTAAAAGAGTTTCGCGAATTCGCGATGCGCGGGAACGTTGTCGATTTGGCAGTGGGTGTGATCATCGGTGCAGCATTCGGTAAAATTGTTTCGTCGCTGGTCGCGGATATTATTATGCCGCCGCTCGGCCTGTTGATTGGCGGGATCGATTTTAAACAGTTTGCCGTCACGCTGCGCGATGCCCAGGGTGATGTACCGGCAGTGGTGATGCACTACGGGGTGTTTATTCAGAACGTTTTCGATTTCATCATCGTCGCATTTGCCATTTTCATGGCGATTAAACTGATGAATAAGTTAAATCGTAAGAAAGAAGAGGCTCCGGCGGCACCGCCAGCGCCCTCTAAAGAAGAAGTCCTGCTGAGCGAAATTCGCGATCTGCTGAAAGAACAAAACAACCGTTCTTAATCAGCAGTGAAAGCAGAAGGCCAGTGGTAAAAAAGCGATTCGCTTGCTTGCCACTGGCCTCCCGGTCATTCCTTGCTGCATGTTTATCTTTACGTTGATAGCTTCCTTTCCCTTTCTTATTCTTCTCTACGCGCTGCCTGAATAATGGATCGTGGAGAAGTGCCTCAATGGCGTTATCTTTAATTTGTCCTTTGGTATGCTGATAGCGACTCATAGTAACTCCAGTGGATGTGTGAATTCCGCGCGAGTGTAGATCCGCGCGCACAAAAAATCAACGCCCGGTATTGCCGTTGCTGGCGCCTTGCTCAAGGGCCTCGAGGATCGAACAGTAAACGCTGCTGTGAGCTGTGCCGCAGCACGCATCATTGAGCCGTTGCAGAGAGCGACGCATCGTTTGTAGCTCGTTGATCCGCGCCTCAACTTCGCTTAATCGCGCCTGAACGATCCCTTTCGACTCCTGACAGGTGTGATGCTCCGGATCGATACGGATCGACAATAATTCGCGGATCGCTTCCAGAGTAAAGCCCAGCTGACGGGCATAGCGAATAAAGCGCAAACGCTGAAGATCGTTATCCGAGTAAAGACGAAATCCCCCCTCAGTGCGCACGTCA
This sequence comes from Klebsiella sp. TF21-TM, assembly GCF_019753495.1. Lineage (NCBI taxonomy): Bacteria > Pseudomonadati > Pseudomonadota > Gammaproteobacteria > Enterobacterales > Enterobacteriaceae > Klebsiella > Klebsiella sp. TF21-TM. The sequence continues at coordinate 10,102 of NZ_JAIJYL010000041.1, forward strand.
TGATCCATCATTTGCTGTTTTTCATAATAACGGATGGTATCTGGCGTCACATCAGCCAGTTTTGCCAGCTCACCAATACGATACATATTCACTCCTGATTAATTTTGTGCAGCAACGCATCGGCGTACTCACCGCGTAAAAAGTCGGTGTTCAGTCCTGCCTGACGCAGCTTAAGCTCGAGCAGAGCGAGGCGCTTGCTGAGCTCGGCATGCCGCGGGTCGTCCTGACGGACCCCATTAAGCAAGTCTGCCAGAGCCACCGCTTCTTTGCGCTGCTCCAGCTCCGGGGGAAGACACCCTGCATTCTTCAGAAGGCGATAGCCTGCCCGCAGCTCGGCCGGTACATGCGAATCGTCATCGAGCGTTAGCGGCACGCCGCTACCGGGTAAATTATCGAACTCGCCTTTGGTTTGGGCATCGAGGATATGGCGTTCTGCCCACTGATCCAGTAACCACATTCTACGGCTCCGGGGGATGAACAAAAAGAGTACAGATATTGTAGTGAAGTGGGGATGGGGTAGATATAAAAAAACCCGCCGGGGCGGGTTTTTTTACGTTACTACAGATTACTCTGCAGCAGCTTCTGCTTTCGGCTCAGCACGATCAACCAGCTCGATGTATGCCATCGGCGCGTTGTCGCCTGCACGGAAGCCACACTTCAGAATGCGAGTGTAACCACCGGCGCGGCTCGCGAAACGCGGGCCCAGCTCGTTAAACAGTTTTGCCACGATCTCGTTATCACGAGTACGGGCGAATGCCAGACGACGATTAGCAACGCTATCAGTCTTGGCAAGAGTAATCAGCGGCTCAACTACGCGACGCAGTTCTTTCGCTTTCGGCAGGGTCGTCTTGATGATTTCATGACGAACCAGCGAACCTGCCATGTTACGGAACATAGCCTGGCGATGGCTGCTGTTGCGGTTCAGTTGACGACCACTCTTACGATGGCGCATGACCTTATCCTTCTCAGTAAAACCTTAACCTGTGATCCGGTTACTCGTCAGCAATGCTTGCTGGTGGCCAGTTTTCCAGGCGCATGCCCAGAGACAGTCCACGGGAAGCCAGCACGTCTTTAATCTCAGTAAGAGATTTTTTACCCAGGTTCGGCGTTTTCAGCAACTCAACCTCGGTACGCTGTACCAGATCACCGATATAGTGGATAGCTTCTGCCTTGAGGCAGTTAGCAGAGCGGACAGTCAATTCCAGATCGTCAACAGGGCGCAGCAGGATCGGATCGAATTCTGGTTTCTCTTCTTTCACTTCTGGCTGACGTACATCACGTAAGTCAACAAAAGCTTCCAGTTGTTCAGCCAGGATGGTTGCCGCACGACGAATCGCCTCTTCAGGATCGATTGTGCCGTTGGTTTCCATTTCGATGACCAGCTTGTCCAGGTCGGTACGCTGTTCTACACGCGCAGCTTCAACATTGTAGGCAATACGCTCTACAGGGCTGTAGCAGGCGTCGACCAGCAGACGGCCGATTGGGCGCTCATCTTCTTCCGAATGAATTCGGGCAGAAGCCGGCACATAACCGCGACCGCGCTGAACTTTGATACGCATGCTGATAGCAGCGTTCTCATCAGTCAGGTGGCAAATCACGTGCTGCGGCTTGACGATTTCGACATCACCGTCGTGGGTAATGTCGGCTGCGGTCACAGGGCCAATGCCAGATTTATTCAAAGTAAGGATGACTTCATCTTTACCCTGAACTCTCACCGCCAGCCCTTTCAGGTTGAGCAGGATTTCAAGGATGTCTTCCTGAACGCCTTCTTTGGTGCTGTACTCGTGCAGTACACCATCAATCTCAACCTCGGTCACCGCGCAACCCGGCATCGATGAGAGCAGAATACGGCGCAGTGCGTTACCCAGAGTATGGCCGAAGCCACGCTCTAAAGGCTCAAGGGTCACCTTGGCGTGCGTCGAACTCACTTGCTCGATATCGACCAGGCGCGGTTTTAGAAACTCTGTCACAGAACCCTGCATTGTGTCCTCTCTTTGGTACTAAGCTTTACTTGGAGTAAAGCTCGACGATCAGGTGTTCGTTAATGTCCGCAGACAGATCAGAACGCTCCGGCTGACGCTTGAACGTACCTTCCATCTTGCCAGCATCAACTTCCAGCCAGGTTGGCTTTTCACGCTGCTCAGCCAGCTCCAGAGCGGCTTTCACGCGAGATTGCTTTTTCGCTTTCTCACGAATGCTGACAACGTCATTCGCTTTAACCTGATAAGAAGCGATGTTAACAACACGACCGTTTACCATAATCGCTTTGTGGCTAACCAGCTGGCGTGCTTCAGCACGAGTGGCGCCGAAGCCCATACGGTATACAACGTTGTCCAGACGACCTTCCAGCAGAGCCAACAGGTTTTCACCGGTGTTGCCTTTCAGACGTGCTGCTTCTTTATAGTAGTTACGGAACTGACGCTCCAGCACACCGTACATACGGCGAACTTTTTGCTTTTCACGCAACTGCACACCATAGTCAGACAGACGCGGCTTACGCGCACCGTGCTGGCCAGGAGCTTGTTCAATTTTACACTTGGTATCGATCGCGCGAACGCCAGACTTAAGGAATAAGTCGGTGCCCTCACGACGGCTCAGCTTGAGCTTAGGACCCAAATATCTTGCCATTTTCTTTCTCCAACTAACCTGGAAAACGCAGCGTTATACGCGACGTTTTTTCGGCGGACGACAACCGTTATGAGGGATCGGAGTCACATCAGTAATATTAGTGATGCGGAAACCAGCGGCGTTCAGTGCACGAATGGTAGATTCGCGACCCGGACCCGGACCTTTGACCATAACTTCCAGATTCTTGATGCCGTATTCTTTTACGGCTTCTGCGCAACGCTCTGCTGCAACCTGAGCTGCGAACGGAGTGGATTTGCGAGAACCACGGAAACCGGAACCACCGGCTGTTGCCCAACCCAGTGCGTTACCCTGACGATCAGTAATGGTAACGATGGTGTTGTTAAAAGAAGCATGGATATGAGCCACGCCGTCAGAGACTTGTTTTCTTACACGCTTACGTGCACGAATTGGTGCCTTTGCCATTATTCAATCACCCCGATTATTTCTTGATCGGTTTACGCGGACCCTTACGGGTACGTGCGTTGGTCTTGGTACGCTGACCGCGAACCGGGAGACCACGACGATGACGCAAACCACGGTAGCAACCAAGGTCCATCAGACGCTTGATGCTCAGGGTGATTTCACGGCGCAGATCACCTTCAACGACAAATTTACCTACTGCTTCACGCAGAATATCAATTTGTTCTTCAGACAGCTCACTGATCTTAACATTTTCAGCGATGCCCGTTTCAGCGCAGATGGCTTTAGAACGGGTTTTGCCGATACCGAAAATAGCGGTTAAAGCGATTACGGTATGTTTGTGATCAGGAATGTTAATGCCTGCTATACGGGCCACTATGCACTCCTACTATTTAATATGTACGCACCATGCTGAAAAGCCCGTTTTCAGGATACTCAAATGGAAACGTACAGACATACAAAAGATTGGCTGGCTAATCTAGCCAGCTCAATCCAACTTTGCAAGAAAAATATGCGAAAAAATCAGCCTTGGCGCTGTTTATGCTTCGGCTCGGCACTGCAAATCACACGGATGACGCCATCACGCTTAACGATTTTGCAGTTACGGCATAATTTCTTGACGGAAGCACGAACTTTCATTTTTACTCTCCGTAACTTCTCGGGCGACCAGTTTTAGCGGCCGTAGCCTTTCAGGTTCGCCTTCTTCAATGCAGACTCATACTGACTGGACATCATCAGAGTTTGCACTTGAGCCATAAAGTCCATAATCACGACAACAACGATAAGCAGCGAGGTCCCACCGAAGTAGAACGGCACTTTCATCGCGTCACGCATGAACTCCGGGATCAGGCAGATAAAAGTAATGTACAACGCACCAACCAGAGTCAGGCGAGTCATCACTTTATCGATATACTTCGCCGTTTGCTCTCCCGGACGAATTCCTGGTACAAATGCACCGGACTTCTTCAGGTTATCTGCTGTTTCACGCGGGTTGAAAACCAACGCCGTGTAGAAGAAACAGAAGAAGATGATTGCAGACGCATAGAGTAACACATAAAGCGGTTGCCCAGGCTGCAAATACAGCGAAATTGTTGTCAGCCAGTTCCAACCAGTACCACCCCCGAACCATGACGTGATGGTTGCCGGGAACAGTATAATACTGGAAGCGAAGATTGCCGGGATTACCCCCGCCATATTCACTTTCAGCGGTAAATGTGTGCTCTGTGCAGCATAGACACGACGACCCTGTTGACGTTTCGCGTAGTTTACCACAATGCGGCGTTGCCCACGTTCAACGAATACAACAAAGAAGGTCACTGCAAATACTAATACTGCAACCAACAGCAACAGGAGGAAGTGCAGGTCGCCTTGACGCGCTTGCTCGATAGTATGGGCGATGGCCGGCGGGAGTCCCGCAACGATACCGGCGAAGATAATGATCGAGATACCGTTACCGATACCGCGTTCAGTGATCTGTTCGCCGAGCCACATCAGGAACATAGTCCCTGTGACCAGACTAACAACAGCGGTGAAATAGAATGCAAAGCCTGGATTAATCACCAGGCCCTGCATACCAGGCATATTCGGCAGACCGGTAGCAATACCGATCGACTGGAATATCGCCAGCACCAGAGTACCGTAGCGGGTGTACTGGCTGATCTTACGACGACCAGACTCCCCTTCTTTCTTCAGTTCCGCCAGCGGTTGATAAACCACCGTCAGCAGCTGCACGATGATTGATGCCGAGATATACGGCATAATCCCCAATGCAAAGATAGAAGCACGGCTGAGAGCACCACCAGAGAACATGTTGAACATTTCAATGATGGTGCCTCGCTGTTGCTCAAGCAGTTTGGCAAGTACAGCGGCATCAATACCAGGGATCGGAATAAAAGAGCCAATACGGAACACTATCAGCGCACCGACCACAAACAGAAGTCTGCGTTTCAGTTCGCCAAGGCCACCTTTGGCACTTTGAAAATCTAATCCCGGTTGTTTAGCCATCTGCTACTTATTCCTCAATTTTACCGCCAGCAGCTTCGATAGCAGCACGAGCACCTTTAGTCACACGCAGGCCACGAACAGTTACCGGACGAGTTACCTCACCAGACAGGATCACTTTCGCGAACTCGATCTGGACACCGATAATGTTAGCCGCTTTCAGCGCGTTCAGGTCTACTACATCGCCTTCTACGTGAGCCAGATCGGAGAGACGGATCTCTGCGGTGATCATCGCTTTACGAGAAGTGAAGCCGAATTTCGGCAGACGACGGTACAGAGGCATCTGACCACCCTCGAAACCGCGACGTACGCCACCGCCAGAACGAGATTTCTGACCTTTGTGACCACGACCACCGGTTTTACCGAGGCCAGAACCGATACCACGACCCAGGCGTTTACCCGCCTTTTTGGAGCCTTCGGACGGAGACAGAGTATTTAAACGCATCTCTTACTCCTCAACTTTAACCATGAAGGAAACCGCGTTGACCATACCACGAACAGCAGGAGTATCCTCGCGCTCTACGGTGTGACCAATACGACGCAGACCCAGGCCAAGCAGCGTTGCCTTGTGTTTCGGCAGACGACCGATTGCACTGCGGGTTTGAGTAATTTTAATAGTCTTTGCCATGGTTTATTTCCCCAGAATTTCTTCAACGGATTTACCACGCTTGGCAGCGACCATATCCGGGGACTTCATGTTTTCCAGACCGTCGATAGTTGCACGAACCACGTTAATCGGGTTAGTGGAACCATACGCTTTAGCCAGAACGTTACGAACCCCAGCGACTTCCAGAACGGCGCGCATTGCACCACCGGCGATGATACCGGTACCTTCGGAAGCCGGCTGCATGAATACACGAGAACCCGTGTGAGTACCCTTAACCGGGTGCTGCAGGGTGCCGTGGTTCAGCGCGACGTTAATCATATTGCGACGGGCTTTTTCCATCGCTTTCTGGATCGCTGCTGGAACTTCACGCGCTTTACCGTAACCAAAACCAACGCGACCGTTACCATCGCCAACTACAGTCAGAGCTGTGAAGGAGAAAATACGACCACCTTTAACGGTTTTAGATACGCGGTTTACCGCGATCAGCTTTTCCTGCAGTTCGCCAGCTTGTTTTTCGATGTGAGCCATCTTACACCTCTACCTTAGAACTGAAGGCCAGCTTCACGGGCAGCATCTGCCAGTGCCTGGACACGACCATGATATTGGAACCCGGAACGGTCAAAGGAAACATCTTTGATGCCTTTTTCCAGAGCGCGTTCAGCGACAGCTTTACCCACAGCTGCAGCAGCGTCTTTGTTACCGGTGTACTTCAGTTGTTCAGCGATAGCTTTTTCTACAGTAGAAGCAGCTACCAGAACTTCAGAACCATTCGGTGCAATTACCTGTGCGTAAATGTGACGCGGGGTACGATGTACCACCAGGCGAGTTGCGCCCAGCTCCTGGAGCTTGCGGCGTGCGCGGGTCGCACGACGGATACGAGCAGATTTCTTATCCATAGTGTTACCTTACTTCTTCTTAGCCTCTTTGGTACGCACGACTTCGTCGGCGTAACGAACACCCTTGCCTTTGTAAGGCTCAGGACGACGGTAGGCGCGCAGATCTGCTGCAACCTGGCCGATCACCTGCTTATCAGCGCCTTTCAGCACGATTTCAGTCTGAGTCGGACATTCTGCAGTGATACCCGCAGGCAGCTGATGATCAACCGGGTGAGAGAAACCTAAAGCCAGGTTTACTACATTCCCTTTGACCGCTGCACGATAACCTACACCAACCAGCTGCAGCTTCTTAGTGAAGCCTTCGGTAACACCGATAACCATTGAGTTCAGCAGGGCACGCGCGGTACCAGCCTGAGCCCAACCGTCTGCGTAACCATCACGCGGACCGAAGGTCAGTGCATTATCTGCATGTTTAACTTCAACAGCATCGTTGAGAGTACGAGTCAGCTCGCCGTTTTTACCTTTGATCGTAATAACCTGACCGTTGATTTTTACATCAACGCCGGCAGGAACAACGACCGGTGCTTTAGCAACACGAGACATTTTTTCCTCCGATTAGGCTACGTAGCAGATAATTTCGCCACCAAGACCAGCCTGGCGCGCTGCACGATCAGTCATAACACCTTTAGAGGTAGAAACAACTGCGATACCCAGACCGGCCATAACTTTCGGCAGCTCATCTTTTTTCTTATAGATGCGCAGACCTGGGCGGCTGACACGCTGAATGCTTTCTACAACAGCTTTACCCTGGAAATACTTAAGAGTCAGTTCCAGTTCCGGCTTGGTGTCGCCTTCAACTTTAAAATCTTCGATAAAACCTTCTTCCTTCAGCACGTTGGCGATTGCCACTTTCAGCTTGGAGGAAGGCATGGTGACCGCAGCTTTGTTCGCGGCCTGACCGTTACGGATACGGGTCAGCATATCCGCGATCGGATCTTGCATGCTCATCTGTCTTTACTCCCGTGATTCAATTGGTGACAATTACCAGCTAGCCTTTTTCAGACCCGGGATTTCACCGCGCATAGCGGCTTCACGGACCTTAATACGGCTCAACCCGAACTTCCGCAGGAAACCATGCGGACGACCTGTTTGACGGCAGCGGTTACGCTGACGAGACGGGCTGGAATCACGCGGCAGAGTCTGCAGCTTGAGAACGGCATTCCAACGATCTTCGTCGGTTGCGTTCACATCAGAGATGATAGCTTTCAGTTCAGCGCGTTTAGCGAAGAATTTATCAGCTAAAGCCACGCGCTTTACTTCGCGTGCTTTCATTGATTGCTTAGCCATTAAGTAACCCTACCTTACTTGCGGAACGGGAAGTCAAAGGCAGCCAGCAGAGCACGGCCTTCTTCGTCAGATTTCGCAGTAGTGGTAATGGTAATATCCAAACCACGAACGCGGTCGACTTTATCGTAGTCGATTTCTGGGAAGATGATCTGCTCACGGACACCCATGCTGTAGTTGCCACGACCGTCGAAAGACTTAGCGGACAGGCCGCGGAAGTCACGAATACGCGGTACAGCAATAGTGATCAGGCGCTCAAAGAACTCCCACATGCGTTCGCCACGCAGAGTTACTTTACAGCCGATCGGATAGCCCTGACGGATTTTGAAGCCTGCAACTGATTTGCGTGCTTTGGTGATCAGCGGTTTTTGACCGGAGATTGCTGCCAGGTCAGCTGCTGCGTTATCCAGCAGTTTCTTGTCAGCGATCGCTTCACCAACACCCATGTTCAGGGTGATCTTCTCGACCCGAGGGACTTGCATGACAGAATTGTAGTTAAACTCAGTCATGAGTTTCTTAACTACTTCGTCTTTGTAGTAATCATGCAGTTTCGCCATCGTACTACTCCAAATTACTTGATAGTTTCGCTGTTAGACTTGAAGAAACGGACTTTTTTGCCGTCTTCGAATCTAAAGCCTACACGGTCAGCCTTGCCGGTTGCCGCATTGAAGATTGCAACGTTAGAAACCTGAATTGCAGCTTCTTTTTCAACGATGCCGCCTGGTTGGTTCAGAGCCGGAACCGGCTTCTGGTGTTTCTTAACCAGGTTGATACCTTCAACAATGACCTTGCCGGAAGACAGGACATTCTTAACTTTACCGCGCTTACCTTTATCTTTACCGGTTAACACGATAACTTCGTCATCACGACGGATTTTCGCTGCCATGATTCGCTCCTTAGAGTACTTCTGGTGCCAGAGAGATAATTTTCATGAACTTCTCGGTACGAAGTTCACGAGTTACCGGCCCAAAAATACGCGTACCGATAGGCTGCTCGCTGTTATTGTTCAGAATAACGCATGCATTACCATCGAAGCGAATGACAGAACCGTCCGGGCGACGAACACCCTTCTTGGTGCGCACCACTACCGCCTTCAGCACATCACCTTTTTTGACCTTACCACGCGGAATTGCTTCTTTGATGGTGATCTTGATGATGTCGCCTACGCCTGCGTAGCGACGGTGCGAGCCACCCAGAACCTTGATACACATTACGCGACGTGCACCGGAGTTGTCGGCGACGTTCAGCATAGTCTGTTCTTGGATCATTTTAGTGCTCCGCTAATGTCAACTACTACTGAGACCCGAAAATTAGGGTCGTTAAAAAGCCCCATATCGAGGGCGCGGCATTATAACACCACAAACCAGATATGGGTAGAAAAAATAAACGGCTCATCGCTGAGCCGTTTATCCGTATCGAGAATGCGTACTCTATTACAGAACCGCTTTCTCTACAACGCGAACCAGCGTCCAGGACTTAGTCTTGGACAGCGGACGGCACTCGCGGATTTCAACCTTGTCGCCGATACCGCATTCGTTGTTCTCGTCATGTACGTGCAGTTTGGTCGTACGTTTGATGAATTTGCCGTAAACCGGGTGTTTCACCATACGTTCGATAGCAACAACAATGGATTTCTCCATTTTGTCGCTAACTACGCGACCTTGCAGAGTACGGATTTTATCGGTCATTACGCACCCGCCTTCTGAGTCAGTAAAGTCTTAACGCGTGCAACATCACGACGCACTTGCTTCAGCAGATGAGTCTGTTGCAGCTGGCCACTTGCAGCCTGCATGCGCAGGTTGAACTGCTCACGCAGCAGGTTCAGCAGCTCAGCGTTCAGCTCTTCAACGCTTTTTTCACGCAGCTCTTTTGCTTTCATTACATCACCGTCTTAGTTACAAAGGTGGTTTTGATCGGCAGTTTCGCTGCTGCCAGGCCGAATGCTTCACGGGCCAGCTCTTCCGGTACACCGTCCATTTCATACAGGACTTTACCCGGCTGAATCAAGGCAACCCAGTACTCCACGTTACCTTTACCTTTACCCATACGAACTTCCAGCGGCTTCTCGGTGATCGGTTTGTCCGGGAATACACGGATCCAGATCTTACCTTGACGCTTAACTGCACGGGTCATAGCACGACGTGCTGCTTCGATCTGACGTGCAGTCAGACGACCACGGCCAACAGCTTTCAGACCGAAAGTGCCGAAGCTAACATCCGTACCCTGCGCCAGACCACGGTTGCGGCCTTTGTGCACTTTACGGAATTTTGTACGCTTTGGTTGTAACATCAGCGACGCTCCTTATTTACGGCCTTTACGCTGCTGCTTTTTAGGTTGAGCAGCCGGTTCCGGTTGTTCAACAGCAGCCATACCACCCAGGATCTCACCTTTGAAGATCCATACCTTAACGCCGATTACACCGTAAGTGGTGTGCGCTTCAGAGGTGTTGTAGTCGATGTCAGCACGCAGAGTGTGCAGCGGTACGCGACCTTCACGGTACCATTCGGTACGTGCGATTTCCGCGCCGCCCAGACGGCCGCTAACTTCAACTTTGATACCTTTAGCGCCCAGACGCATTGCGTTCTGTACAGCACGCTTCATCGCACGACGGAACATAACGCGACGTTCCAGCTGAGAAGTGATGCTGTCAGCAACCAGTTTTGCGTCCAGTTCAGGTTTACGAACTTCGGCGATATTGATCTGTGCAGGTACGCCAGCGATATCCGCTACGACCTTGCGCAGTTTTTCTACGTCTTCGCCTTTCTTACCGATAACGATACCCGGGCGAGCGGTGTGAATGGTCACACGGATGCTCTTAGCCGGACGCTCGATAACGATGCGAGATACAGACGCTTTAGCCAGTTCTTTAGTCAGGAACTGACGTACTTTAAAATCGCTGTCCAGGTTGTCAGCGAATTCTTTGGTGTTCGCGAACCAGGTAGAGTTCCATGGTTTGACAATACCCAGGCGAATACCATTAGGATGTACTTTCTGACCCATTGCTAGTCTCCAGAGTCTCAGCGATCGGACACAACCACAGTGATGTGGCTGGTGCGCTTCAGGATGCGATCTGCACGACCTTTAGCACGCGGCATAATGCGCTTCATGCTCGGGCCTTCGTCTACGAAAATTTTCGCAACTTTCAGATCATCAATGTCAGCGCCATCGTTGTGTTCAGCGTTAGCAATGGCAGATTCCAGTACCTTCTTGACCAGTACAGCAGCTTTTTTGTTGGTGTAGGTCAGAATATCCAGGGCCTGCGACACTTTCTTACCGCGAATCAGGTCAGCTACAAGGCGAACCTTCTGAGCAGAAGAACGAGCATGGCGATGTTGAGCTAAAGTTTCCATCTCTTCCTCCTACCTTATTTCTTCTTCGCTTTTTTATCAGCAGCGTGGCCGCGATAAGTACGAGTCGGTGCGAATTCACCCAGTTTGTGACCGACCATTTCGTCGGAAACAAATACTGGAACGTGCTGACGACCATTATGGACAGCGATGGTCAAACCGATCATGTTAGGAAAGATCGTTGAACGACGGGACCAAGTGCGCAGGGGCTTCTTGTCTCCGCTTTCCACCGCTTTCTCTACCTTCTTCAGCAAGTGCAGGTCAATAAAAGGACCTTTCTTGAGAGAACGTGGCATGGCTTATCCTCTAAAATTATTTGCTACGGCGACGTACGATGAATTTATCAGTACGCTTGTTGCTGCGGGTCTTCTTACCTTTGGTCTGCAGGCCCCACGGGGATACCGGGTGCTTACCAAAGTTACGACCTTCACCACCACCATGTGGGTGGTCTACTGGGTTCATCGCAGTACCGCGAACGGTAGGACGAACACCACGCCAGCGTGCAGCACCTGCTTTACCCAGAACGCGCAGCATATGCTCAGCATTGCCAACTTCGCCCAGAGTAGCGCGGCAGTCTGCTTCGACTTTACGCATTTCACCAGAACGCAGACGCAGGGTGACATAAGCACCGTCGCGAGCAACGATCTGAACGTAAGTACCAGCGGAACGAGCCAGCTGACCGCCTTTACCTGGTTTCATTTCTACGTTATGAACGGTAGAACCAACCGGGATATTGCGCATCGGCAGGGTGTTGCCTGCTTTGATTGCAGCATCAACGCCAGACTGAATCTGGTCGCCAGCTTTCAGGCCTTTCGGGGCCAGGATGTAACGGCGCTCGCCGTCTTTGTACAGAACCAGCGCGATGTTCGCGGAGCGGTTCGGATCGTACTCAAGACGTTCAACAACTGCCGGGATACCATCTTTGTTGCGTTTGAAGTCAACAATACGGTAAGCCTGCTTGTGGCCACCACCGATATGACGGGTGGTGATACGGCCATTGTTGTTACGACCACCGGATTTGCTGTTTTTTTCCAGCAACGGAGCAAAAGGTTTGCCCTTGTGCAGCTCTGGGTTAACCACTTTAACGACGTGGCGACGACCCGGAGATGTCGGTTTACATTTAACAACTGCCATTGTATTACTCCTCCGACTTACTCAGCGCCGCCAACGAAGTCCAGATTCTGGCCTTCTTTCAGGGTGACGTAAGCTTTTTTCCAGTCGCTACGACGACCGATACGCTGTCCGTGACGTTTAACTTTCCCTTTAACAACCAGGGTGTTAACGACTTCGACTTCGACTTCAAACAGTTTCTGCACAGCAGCTTTGATTTCTGCTTTGGTCGCGTCTTTAGCAACTTTGAGAACGATGGTGTTTGTTTTTTCCATCGCAGTAGACGCTTTTTCAGAAACGTGCGGTGCGCGCAGCACCTTCAGCAGACGTTCTTCACGAATCATGCCAGCATCTCCTCAACTTGCTTAACAGCATCAGCAGTCATTACGACTTTGTCGAAGGCGATCAGGCTAACCGGGTCGATACCGTTCGCATCACGTACGTCAACCTTGTGCAGGTTACGTGCGGCCAGGAACAGGTTCTCGTCCAGCTCACCGGTGATGATCAGCACATCTTCCAGAGCCATGTCTTTCAGTTTCTGTGCCAGCAGCTTAGTTTTCGGCGCTTCAACAGAGAACTTCTCGACAACGATCAGACGATCCTGACGTACCAGTTCGGACAGGATGCTTTTCAGCGCGCCGCGGTACATCTTCTTGTTAACTTTTTGACTGTGGTCCTGCGGACGAGCAGCAAAGGTCACGCCACCGGAACGCCAGATCGGGCTCTTGATAGAACCAGAACGCGCACGGCCGGTACCTTTCTGGCGCCACGGTTTTTTACCGGAGCCAGTGATTTCAGCACGAGTCTTCTGAGCACGAGTGCCCTGACGCGCACCAGCTGCATAAGCAACAACAACCTGGTGAACCAGCGCTTCGTTGAAATCACGACCGAAGGTAGTTTCGGAAACAGTCAGCGCGCTCTGCGCGTCTTTCAATACTAATTCCATTGCTATCTCCTCACGCCTTCACAGCTGGTTTAACGATCAGGTCGCTACCGGTCGCACCCGGGACAGCACCTTTAACCAGCAGCAGGTTGCGCTCAGCGTCAACACGTACTACGTCCAGGCTCTGAACGGTTACACGCTCATTACCCAGCTGACCTGCCATTTTCTTGCCTTTGAACACTTTGCCCGGAGTCTGGTTCTGACCGATAGAACCCGGAACGCGGTGGGACAAGGAGTTACCGTGAGTAGCGTCCTGGGTACGGAAGTTCCAGCGCTTAACGGTACCAGCAAAACCTTTACCTTTAGAGGTACCGGTTACGTCAACTTTTTTAACGTCAGCAAACAGTTCAACGCTAATGTTCTGACCTACGGTGAATTCTTCGCCGTCAGCCAGACGGAATTCCCACAGACCACGGCCAGCTTCAACGCCAGCTTTAGCGAAGTGACCCGCTTCCGGCTTGGTTACACGGTTAGCTTTTTTAGCACCGGTGGTAACCTGGATTGCGCGGTAGCCATCGTTAGCCAGGTCTTTAACCTGAGTAACACGGTTTGCTTCAACTTCGATTACGGTTACTGGGATAGAAACGCCATCTTCAGTGAAGATGCGGGTCATGCCCACTTTTTTACCGACTAAACCAATCATTGTTTCAACCTCTCAATCGCTCGATGACCTGATTAACCCAGGCTGATCTGCACGTCTACACCGGCAGCCAGATCCAGACGCATCAGAGCATCAACGGTTTTTTCAGTTGGCTCAACGATGTCAACCAGACGCTTGTGAGTGCGAATTTCGTACTGGTCACGCGCGTCTTTGTTGACGTGCGGGGAGATCAGAACGGTAAAGCGCTCTTTGCGGGTCGGCAGCGGGATCGGACCACGGACTTGCGCACCAGTGCGCTTAGCAGTCTCGACGATTTCCGCGGTTGATTGATCGATCAGACGATGATCAAACGCTTTCAGGCGGATACGGATTCTTTGGTTCTGCATGAGACCAGAGCTCCAATTATTTTATAGACGAAATGATTACTCCTCAAACCCATTACGATTGATGGGAGAGTGTAACCGTTCTTACATAGCCCCCCGATTGGGGACATTGTTTGATAACCCAACTGCGATTACCAGGGTTCATATTGAACCGGCCGTCAACTTTGACAGGCCCGCGCATTATACGCAAATTCTGGCGCTACGCAAGTGCTGTTTAGAAAATCATCACCAGGATTTGCGCACCTTCGCGCTAGCGAACGGTACCGGGTGAAAACGCGGCCATTTAACGCGGATGGCGCCATCCATTCCAGGGAAGTCCCTTTTGCACTGAACGGGGACAATAAGCATAGTGAGACGATGTTCTTTGACGATTGCGGGGTTAACCATGCTCGCCGCCCTCCCCTTCTTGCTGTGCTATAGCGGATTGACCTTAGCCTTATGCCACCAGGACCTGCGTCACGGCCTGCTGCCCGACCGTTACACCTGTCCCCTGCTGTGGAGTGGTTTGCTTTTTTATCTCTGTCTGGCGCCGCACCAGCTTCATGATGCCGTCTGGGGGGCGATAGCCGGCTATCTCTGTTTGGCTGCGCTTTACTGGCTATATCGCGGGATCCGCGGCTATGAGGGGTTGGGGTATGGGGATATCAAATATCTCGCCGCCCTCGGCGCCTGGCATGGCTGGCGATTGCTGCCGCAGCTGCTACTGGTGGCATCGCTGCTCGCCTGCGCGGTGTGGGCAGTATCAGGTTTGTACGCCAGGTATGGCGGGAGCAGTAAATGGAGGGGGAACAACCCGCTGCCGTTTGGGCCATTTCTGGCGGCCGCGGGTTTCTGGTGCGGGTGTCAGACGCTGGCTAGTCTGACACTTTGATCTGCGACTGCAGATAATTTTGCAGACCGATTTTGCCGATCAGATCGAGTTCGGTTTCCAGCCAGTCGATATGGCCTTCTTCATCCGCCAGGATCTCAATCATCATATCGCGGCTGACGTAGTCATGGACGCTGTCGGCATAGGCGATCGCCTCGCGCAGGTTTTGCGCTCCCTCCAGCTCCAGTCTTAAATCGGACTGCAGCATCTCTTCCACATCTTCACCGATGCCAAGTTTGCCGAGATCCTGCAGATTCGGGATACCTTCGAGAAAAAGAATACGCTCGATGTATTTATCGGCGTGCTTCATTTCGTCGATGGATTCGTGGTACTCAATATCGTTGAGGCGCATCAGGCCCCAGTTTTTGAACATTCTCGCATGGAGAAAGTACTGATTAATTGCGACCAGCTCATTTCCCAATAATTTATTGAGATAACTTATGATTTTGACATCACCTTTCATTATATAGTCCCTCCGCTTCCACTCATTGAAGCGTAGTCCGGCCTATAGGGATGTCAAAAGAGAAGCGTGGACTTCAGGCGATTTCTTTGAATTCCGGCATGGTGGTTAATTCATCTTCCATAACTTCCCGCGCCGCGCGAACACACTTACCGCATTGATTTCCAACGGGAACAAACTTACGTAATTGCTGAAAAGATTGCGGTTGAAACTGGCGAACAACCTGGCGAATTTTTTTATCGCTGACGCCATTGCACAAACAAACGTACATATAAACTCCCGTTCAATTTATGCACAAATATTAAATGAGAATAGTTATGATTACAATAGACCATTTACTCATTATCCGCCGCAGCGCACGTTATGAATCGCCAGTAGCACCGCCCTTTTCGCTGAACGACGGACAGCAAAAAGGGCGCCGAAGCGCCCTTTTTTATTCAAAGCTAACGAATTAGCCCAGAACTTTAGCTACAACGCCCGCGCCAACGGTACGGCCGCCTTCACGGATTGCGAAACGCAGACCATCGTCCATCGCGATCGGGTGGATCAGGGTAACAACCATTTTGATGTT